>NZ_JBVVPW010000023.1:0-121057 GCF_055811385.1 Mesorhizobium sp. WSM4849 | reverse complement strand
TTTCCGGCAAAACGAAACCCAAATTCAGGCGAAAATCTTAAATTAAATCAAAGCGTTCCGCGTTCTTCACGGACGACTGGTTAGCCTCAGCGGATGTCGAACTTCCTCTTGGGGTCGAAAGTTGCCACTCGGCAAACCTCCGGCGGTGACGCGAAGCATCAATTTCGTTTCGGCGCGGCCTGTTTCCAGCGGCTTGCGGCCTCGTCGTCGGCCTCCTTGGCATCGACCCAGCCGCCTTGCGAGCCGTCGGTATGGTGTTCCTTCTTCCAGAACGGCGCGCGCGATTTCAGATAGTCCATCAGGAAGTTCGCCGCCTCGAACGCCGCCTGCCGGTGCGTGGAGGCTGCGACCACCAGCACGATGTTCTCACCGGGCGCGATCCTGCCGTGGCGATGGATGGCGGTGAGCCCCTGCAGCGGCCAGCGGCCGACCGCCTCGACGGCGATGCGGCCGATCTCGGCCTCGGCCATGCCGGGATAATGTTCGAGTTCGAGTGCCGCCAGCCTGCCCGCTTCATCGCGGCAGAGACCCGAGAAAGTCACCACGGCGCCGATGTCGGCGCGGCCTTGCGTCATCTTGGCGATCTCGGCGGCGACATCGAAATCCTCCGCCTGGATGCGCACCGTCGGCACCACCGCGCCGGGCATTTCAGCCACCCGTCATCGGCGGGAACAGCGCGATCTCGCGCGCGCCTGATATCTTCTCGCGGTGCTCGACGTGTTCCTGGTTGATGGCGACGCGGATCACGTCAGGATATTGCAGCGCGTGCTCGTACTCCTCGCCGCGCGATTTCAGCCAGCGCAGCAGGTCGGCCACCGTCTCGATGCCGGCGGGCAAGTCGACGTCCTCTTGCGACTTGCCGATCCGCTCGCGCACCCAGGCGAAATAGATGAGCCTCGTCGACATGCTACTCGTCCATGATGTGCTTGAGGCCGGCGCGGAAATAGTCATAGCCGGTGTAAAGCGTCACAAGCGCGGCGATCCACAACAGCACCAGCCCGGTCTGCGTAGTCAGCGGGAAGATCTTGTCGCCGGCAGGTCCCGCGAGCAGGAAGGCGATGGCGACCATCTGGATGGTGGTCTTCCACTTTGCCAGCTGCGTCACCGGTACCGAGACCTTCAGCGCCGCCAGATATTCGCGCAGGCCCGAGACCAGGATCTCGCGGCACAGGATGATGATCGCCGCCCACAGCGACCAGCCGGCGATGCCGGCATGCCTATCGGTGTCGGCCGCCAGCAGCAGCAGGCAAGTGGCAACCAGCAACTTGTCGGCGATCGGATCGAGCATCTTGCCGATATTCGAGGTCTGCTGCCAGGCGCGCGCCAGATAGCCGTCGAAATAGTCGGTGATCGAGGCCAGCAGGAAAATGATCAGCGCCGACCAGCGGGCGAAGTCGCTCGATTTCAGATGACCTTCGAGAAAAAAGCACAGCACAACCAGCGGCACCGCGAGAATGCGGGCATAGGTGAGCATGTTGGGCAGGTTGAATGCGCGCTGGGCCATATTTTTGGGAACTCTTTCTGCCTGCCTACTCAAATCAGAAGCGAATGTGGGGGGTCAACAGGCGATAGTCGATGGACCAACCGAAAATAGCCGAATCCATCAGCTCTCGTGAAAATGGTTGTAGACCAGCTTCGCCACCTGCTCGGATATGCCGTCGACCTTGACCAAATCCTCGATCGCGGCGCGGCTGACCGCCTTGGCGGTGCCGAAATGCATGAGCAGCGCGCGCTTGCGGCCCGGGCCGATGCCGCTGATCTCGTCGAGCGGGCTCTTGACCATCTCCTTCTTGCGGCGGGCGCGGTGCGAGCCGATGGCGAAGCGGTGGACCTCGTCGCGCAGCCGCTGGACGAAATAGAGCACCGGGTCGCGCACGGGGAGCGAGAACGGTGGCTTTCCCCTCACGAAGAAGCGTTCGCGGCCGGCGTCACGGTCCTGGCCCTTGGCGATGCCGATGGCCTGGACACGATCCTCGATGCCGAGATCGGCGAGGATCTTGCGCACCGCCGTCATCTGGCCCTGGCCGCCGTCGATGAGGATGACGTCTGGCCAGGCCGGGAAGCCGCCTGCATCCTCGATATCGTCGCCCTGTTCGGCCAGGGTGTCGTCCGCCGCCTGTTCGCTCTGCGGCACATCGCCATGTTCCTTCAGCAGCCGGGAAAAACGCCGCTCCATGACCTCGCGCATCATGCCGAAATCGTCTCCCGGCGTGATCTCGGTCGAGCGGATGTTGAATTTCCGGTACTGGTTCTTCACGAAGCCTTCCGGCCCGGCGACAACCATGGCGCCGACGGCGTTGGTGCCCATGATGTGGGAGTTGTCGTAGACCTCGATGCGCACCGGCGGTTTTTTCAGGCCGAAAGTCTCGGCGAAGCCGGTGAGCAGCCGCCCTTGCGTCGAGGTCTCGGCCAGCCGGCGGCCGAGCGCCTCGCGGGCATTCTGCAGCGCGTTGTCGGTCAGGTCTTTCTTCTCGCCGCGCTGCGGCACCAAGATGGCCACCTTGCGGCCCGCGCGGGTGGAGAGCGCCTCGGCCAGCAATTCCTGGTCCTCGACGCCACGCGACAACAGGATGGTGCGCGGCGTCGGCTTGTCGTCATAGAATTGCGCGAGGAACGAGCCCAGCACTTCGGCCGCGTCCAGCGCCGGATCGGCCTTGGGGAAATAGGCGCGGTTGCCCCAGTTCTGGCCGGTGCGGAAGAAGAACACCTGGATGCAGACCTGGCCGCCTTCCTGGTGGATGGCAAAGACATCGGCCTCGTCGACCGTCTGCGGGTTGATACCCTGATGGCTCTGCACATGCGACAGCGCCGCCAGCCGGTCGCGATAGATGGCGGCGCGCTCGAAGTCGAGGTTTTCCGCGGCCTGCTGCATGGCGGCGGAGATATCGGTCTTCACCTTCTGGCTACGGCCGGACAAGAAGTCCTTCGCCTCGGCGACCAGCTTGGCATAGTCACTATGCGAGATTTCGCCGGTGCACGGGCCGGCGCAGCGCTTAATCTGGAACAGCAGGCACGGTCGCGTGCGGTTCTCGTAAAAGGAGTTGGTGCAGCTCCTGAGCAGGAAAGCGCGCTGCAGCGAATTGATGGTGCGGCCGACGGCGCCGGCCGAGGCGAATGGGCCGAAATAGTCGCCCTTGCGCGAGCGCGCGCCGCGATGCTTGTAGATGCCGGGCGAGACATGATCGCCGGTCAACAGGATGTAGGGGAACGACTTGTCGTCCCGCATCAGCACGTTGAATCGCGGCCGCAAGCGCTTGATAAGATTGGCTTCCAGCAGCAGCGCTTCGATCTCGGTGCGGGTGACGACGAACTCCATCGTCGACGTCTCGCGCACCATGCGGCCGATGCGGCTGGTGTGGAAGCGGCCTTGCGCGTAATTGGTCACCCGCTTCTTCAGGCTGCGCGCCTTGCCGACATAGAGGACGTCGCCTGCGGTATTCATCATGCGGTAGACGCCGGGCGCGTTGGGCAGCCGTTTGACCAGGGTCTGGATGACTTCGGCGCCGACCATGCCGTCGGCATCGCCGGCATGCGGCGTCCAATCGATGGCCGTGAAGGCGACGTCAGGGCCGCCGGAACCGGGCGCTGACGGATCGACGATCTCCTCCGCCGCCTCGTCCTCGAGGTCGACATCGGGGGGCAGATCGTCGGCGGCGCCGCCTCGTTTGTGTTTCTGGTCCATGGGACTCATTCGATAATGCCTGTCACATCCGGCGTCTGCCATGCAAGGTGCTGGCCGCCGTCGAGCGCGATCATCTGGCCGGTGACCGAGCGCGCGCCCCAGAGATAGCGGATGGTGGCGCCGAATTCAGGCAATTCCGGGCCGCGCTTCAGGATCAAGCCGTCGACCTGCGCGGCAAAATCGCTGTCTTCCTGGCGCGCGCTCTTCAGCGTCGGGCCGGGGCCGATGGCGTTGACGCGAATGCGGGGTGCCAGCGCCTGCGCCATCATCTGCGTCTGCGTCCACAATGTCGATTTCGACAGCGCATAGGAGAAATAGCGTGGCGTCGGGCGCCAGACGCGCTGGTCGATCATATTGACGATCAGCCCTTCCTGGCCTTCCGGCAGCGCGCGGGCGAATTCTTGCGCCAAAAGTGCCGGCGCCTTCACATGGAGGGCGAAGTGACGGTCCCAGGCAATCCAGTCGACGTCCTGAACCGTGTCGTCCACGAACAGCGAGGCATTGTTGACCAGCAGTGTAACAGGCCCGAGCGCGGCTGCAGCGCGGCCGATCAGGTCGCCGACCGCGGCCATGTCGGTCAGGTCGGCGGCGACCACAGCGGCGCGACCATCCTGGCCAAAATGGCCGCCGTTGATCCGCGCAGCCAACGCTTCCGCCTCGGCCCGCGAGCGGTTGCAATGGATGGCGACAGCAAAACCGTTCGCGGCCAGATCCTCGACGATCGCCTTGCCGATCCGCTTGCCCCCGCCCGTCACCAGCGCCGTTCCAGCGGCCTTGCTCATCCTGTCAATCCTCAATGGGCTTCGATTTCAGCCAGTCGGCGAAATATGGCCGGCCAAGCGTTAAATGCCGTTCGGACCTTGGGCAGCATTGTGGCAAAGCGGCCGGATCGGTCTTTCGACTGTGGCCGGGACTCGGCCGTCAGACCGCAATATAGGGCTCCGGACCCCTTGCTCCAAGCGGTGTTCAGCGCGGCACGGCAAAGCCTCCTGACACTATCTGTTGCGCAGATACAACGTCAAAATTCAGCCTCATTCGTGCCCGGTAATGACCCAAGTTCAGGTTCGCTTCAGCCGCATTTCGACACGACATTCGGAACCGTTGAGCGCCAGACCCGTTTATCCCCCCGGCGGGTTGAGGGCGCTTGTGAAAAGCAAACCTGTGCCTGTGGCTTAAGGAGTAAAGAACAATGCAAGCCAATCTTAAATTTGCGCGACCGCTGGCGGTGGCGTTTGGGCTCTTCGCCCTCGGCGGAACCGCCTATGCTGCTGACGTCATCTCGGAAGAGCCGCCGGCACCCGCCCCGATCGCCGAACTTCCGGTCGCTTCCTGGGCCGGTCCCTATGCCGGTGTGAGCGTCGGCTACGGCTTCAGCGGTCACGCCGACGCCGAGGATATTGGCACTGACGTCGACACCGATGGATTCGTCGGCGGCGTCTTCGGCGGCTACCAGTGGCAGCAGGAGAACTTCGTGTACGGTGCTGAAGCCGATATCGGCTATAGCGGCATCGAGGGCGACGATGGTGGCGTCGAGGCCAAGGGCGGCTTCGAAGGCTCGCTGCGCGCCCGCCTCGGCTACGCCGTCACCCCGGAAATCCTGCTCTACGGCACCGCCGGTGGCGCGCTCAAGAACCAGGAGATCGAAGCCGCTGGTTCCAGCGACGAAAACACCATGCTGGGCTGGACGGCCGGCGTCGGTACCGACATCAAGATCACCGACAATGTGTTCGGCCGTGTCGAGTATCGCTACACCGACTTCGGCGACAAGGACTTCGACGGTATCGGCAAGGTCAAGTCGAGCGACAACCGCGTCACCTTCGGCGTCGGTATGAAGTTCTAAATTCGTCCAAGCCACGACACGAAAAAGCCGGGCCTCGTGCCCGGCTTTTTTTGATCTTTTCTCTGGCTGGGTGCCAACCAGCTCACGCCGGGACGCAGGGTTTCAGCTCCGGAAACTTCTCGTCGAAGCGCGCTGCCCAGCGGACCAGCCGGCTGCGGCCCTTTTCCCATTTTCCGGCAAAGCGCAGCGAGAGATAGCCAAGGCAGGCGCGCAGCGCCAGTTGGCCGGCGGTGATCTTCTTCGGCAGCTTTGGCGGATTGGCGTTGAGCAGATCGAGCGCGTTGGTTATCTTCGCCCACTGGCGGTCGAGCCAAGGCTGGTAGACCATGTCTTCGGGGCGCGTGCGCCGCTCATAGACCATCGACAGCGCGCAGTCGCAGATGCCGTCGGCCAGTGCCTCCAGCACTTCTGCCTCAAGGCGCCTGTCGGGATTGCGCGGGAACAGCGCGTTCTTCGACATGCGGTTGAGATGCTGGGTAATGGCGCGGCTGTCGTGGACCGAGCGGCCGTCGTCGAGCACCAGCACCGGGATCTTGCCGAGCGGATTGGTGTCGATCAGCTCGGCTGGCTTGTCTTCGGTTTTTATCGGCACGAGATCGACTGCGATGCCGGCATAAAGCGCGGCCATGCGTACCTTGGAACTGTAGGGGGACGTGGAAGCGTAGAGCAGTCTGGGCATGATCGGGTTCCTGGTTGCCGAGTACAGAGCGCGTGGACGCGCAAAGAATGCTGTAGCACTTAGAATTTGCGCATGATCCATTTCCGCGACACTGTTGGCCGGGCATGCCGGCATGATCAACAGCCCACAGGCGGAAAAACCGGGCGCCACGGCAAACGACCGTTCCTCTGCGATCTTGAGGCAATGAGCGGTACGGCAGTTGCAGCCCAAGAGAATCTGAACAGGTCAGACAGACCCGAACCTAGCCACCGGTCTTGCACCGAGAATTCCTCTGCGGGCACAGAGAAATGCCCCACCGGACTTCGCCGTGCGGCGAAGTCCTGGGAGCTGCGAAAAGCTGTCTTCCCTCCGCCTCTATTCTTGCCCGAGCACTGACCCTGCGAGCGAGGCGCCTGTCCGGCACCCGCCCTTAACGGTCTTCTCCGCGAGCGAAGAAACGCGATTACTTCTTGGCCTTCGCCTTCGCGGGCGCTGCCTTCGCCTTCGGCTTGGCCGCCGGCGCTGCTTTCTTCACTGCTACCGAAGAGTTCGCTGCAGCCGCTTTCTTTGCCGGCGCAGCCTTCTTGGCCGGTGCAGCCTTCTTTATCGGCGCAGTCTTGGCAGGTGCTGCTTTCTTCGCTGCCGGCTTCGCGGCGGCCTTTGCAGCCGGCTTCTTGGCTGGTGCTGCCTTGGCCTTGGCTGGTGCTGCTTTCTTCACTGCCGGTTTTGCCGCGGCTTTCGCGGCCGGCTTCTTGGCCGGCGCTGCTTTTGCCTTGGCCGCGGCGGCCTTCGGCTTGGCAGCAGGTGCTGCTTTCTTCACAGCGGCTGCGGCCTTTGCCGCCACTGCTTTTACTGGTGCTTTCTTTGCCGGTGCCTTCTTTGCCGGTGACTTGGATGCCGGCGCTTTGGATGACTGTTTAGCCATATCGTGCCCCTTAGTTGTGCCGACGGCCGTTAATGACCCGGCGCGTAATGCATATCTGACTCGCGCTTGTCTAGCCAGCGAAGCATTAGCATGATTTTATCAGTTTAAGTTTTGGTTACCGGCGACACACGCTCGTGCTGATTTCGCAAAATGCCGTTGCTGCTCTTCGATCTTTGCCGACGGTTTGCTACAGACATTGTGCGCGCTTTGCCGGACCAATCTTGCTACGAAGCGCTGAAGGTTAGCAAGCGTTTTGCTCGTTGATCATCGACCGGAAACACCATGATGCGGCTGCTTCAACGATCTCATCGTCTTGTCAACCGGACGATCTACACAAGCTGCAAAAGCAGAACGCGGCCCGCTCTGCGCCAGGACCTTGCCTGCGTTCGAGAGGGGCAATTTTTTGCTAAGGTTGACAGATCACTCTATTCGGCAGAGTATTCTGCAGTATGCGGGAGAAGCGCATGTCATTCGCGCAAGATCGAGCGGCGCTGTCCCAGATCAGTGAGACTGAACGCCGGACACGACAGCAGGCCCGATGATGGCTGCCGACGAAATCATCCACCAGAGCGTGCGGCTCAGGATCATGGCCACGCTGAATTCTCTGGAAAGGCGCAAAGCGCTGGAATTCGCCCGATTGAAGGCCATCGTCAATGCGACCGACGGCAATCTTGGCGCGCATATCGATGCGCTTGCCAAGGCGGGATATGTCGATGTCGAAAAGCTGTTTGTCGGACGTCGGCCGCAAACGCGGGTCAAGGCGACGTCAATCGGACGGCGCGCCTTTCGCGGTCACGCCGCCTTCCTTCGCGCCATCCTCGATGAGGCGGAGCAGCCAGGTAAACGCGTTCAGCGCAGGACTCGGCAGCGACCGTTGTAGACCATCCAGCGGTCGAAGCCCGAGACGCAGAATTCGACATTGTCGCCGATCGAGGCAAAGCCCTGCCCTTCCTCGATCAGATACCAGATGGTACGGGCGTGGCCGTCGGACAGGCTGACGGTGGCGCCGCAATAGCGGCGGCCGATCGGCCAGGTTTCGTTGGCCGGCAGATAGCGGTGCTGGTGGATGCGCTGGAAATCTGTGATCTCGACATCGGGCAGATTCGGCACGTGGTGCACCTGGTAGGAGAAGCGGCTGGTGATCTTGTTCAGCACCCAAGCCTCACCGCAAACTCCGCTGTCTTCGTCGACGTAGACGGCAAGGTCGGCAGCCTTTGCTGCCTGGGTGACAGCCAGGGACGTGCCGAGCGGCGTGCAAAGTGCGATCAGTGCGGCAAGGGCGGATTGGGCGAAGCGAGTCATGGCAGCCTCTTATGGTCGATTGCGCGCACTGTGCGGATTCGCTTGCGCGCGGTCAAGCGGTTGTAGAGACAATGGTTTCCCAGTTCGAAATCGCCTTCAGCCAGGACAGGCGCGCGAATACCTCTGCCGCCCTACGCCGCCAGCCATTCCAGCGTCCAGTGCGCCGGTTTTTCAACGACAAGCAATGTGTGCAAGGCCGGCAGCAGCGTGCGCAGCTCGCCCTCCAGCGTGAACGGCGGGTTGACCACCACCATGCCGCCGCCGTCGAGGCTGGGCTCGGCCGATGGCGGCCTGATCTCGAAGCCGATGTCGAGCAGCTTCGGGACGCCTGACTGCATCAGCGCCTTCCGGAAGGCGGCGACCGCCTTGCGGTCCTTGACCGGATACCACAAAGCATAGATGCCGCCGGGCCAGCGCTTATGGGCTTTCCGCAGCCCGTCGACGAGGCGATCGAACTCGCCCTCCTCCTCGAACGGCGGATCGACGAGTACGAGGCCGCGCTTTTCCTTCGGCGGCAGATGCGCGCCGAGCGCCAACCAACCGTCGAGCTCGATCACCCGGGTCTGGAAATCGCCTTGGAATAGCGCCCTCAGTTTCGCGGCATCCTGGCGATGCAATTCGATCGCCGACAGCCGGTCCTGCTTGCGCATGAGATGACGCGCGATCAGCGGCGAGCCGGGATATTGTTTCACGCCGCCTTCGGGATTGAGCGAACGGACAGCTTCCAGATAAGGTGCCAGTAGTGCTGCCGCAGGGGCGCCGATCTCGGCGCCGACCAGACGGCCGATGCCGCCTTGCCATTCGCCGGTCTTTTGCGCTTCAGTCGACGCCAGGTCGTAGCGGCCGATGCCGGCATGGGTGTCGATGACGCGAAACGCCTTGTCCTTCTGTTTCAAATATTCGACGAGCCGGCTCAGCACGACATGCTTGACGACATCGGCGAAGTTTCCGGCGTGATAGGCGTGGCGGTAATTCACGAGCTAAGTCGAGCCCCTGCCCCAGCGCGGCGGTGGCGGCCGCGAATTCGGATTTTGCGGCCGCCGCCCGCCGAAACGCAACGCCAGCAGCAGCCCGATCAGGCCAGCCGCCATCAGCGAGAAGCCGACCGGCCGCGCCCGGCGGTCGATCTCGCCGACGCCGGAGCGCAGCACGAGATCCACCGCCCGCATCTCGATGCCTTCGGCGTCGCCGGGGCCGACGGTGAAGATGTAGGGGCCAGGGCTGACCATCGGGATCAGTCCTGCCTCGTCGCGAAAGATCTTGTCCGGCAGTTGCGGGCTGACCTGGCGCGGATTTTCCGAATGGGTGAACTGCAGTGTCGAGGCGAGCACCGTCCTGCCGCCGGTGGCGGCGGTCAGCGTCAGCACGGTGCGCTGTTGCGATACGACGATGCGTTCGGTTCTCGCGGTGAGGTCGACCAGCACCCGCACCGGCGCGTCGCGAGTGGCGAGCGGCACCGTCACCGGCTTGAACCGGCCCTGTTCGTAGACCCGCCAGGTGCCGATCTCATGGCCGGAGAAATTGGTCATCGCCCAGGGGTAGACGACGCCAATGCCGGTGCCGGCGAGCAGGATCAGAAGAAACAGAAAGCGCATGCGCTCGACTACCTAACCCTGTTGTTGTTTGACCATGATCTCGTCCGAAAACCGGTTCCCACTTTTTGCTTCGCTGACCTTCGGTTCGGGATCATGATCCAGCGCCGCCGCGGGCGCGTTCCATCTCGTCCCAGGAGCCATGTCGACGCCGAGATCGAATGTCGTATCGAATTCGGCGGTGCCAAGATAGGACAATAGCATCGGACCCAAAGGTGGGAACCGGTTTTGGGAAAATTCGAATGATCGGAACGGCCGAAAGGGGGGATCAGCCCTTCCCCTTCTGGAGGATCGATTCCGATGCGCGCTTTCCAGTCTCATCGAACAGATGCAAATGTTGCGGCGGGAATGCCACCGTCACCGTCGGACCGGCCGTGAGCGCGGCCCGGTCGAGCGTGAAGACGTTGAATGGCAGGCCATGCAGGCCGAGATGCAGGATGATGCCGAAGCCGGTCGGCTCGATCAGGTCGACCGTCGCCCTCAGGCTGCCCTCCGAGGCCGGCGATATCTCGACATGCTCCGGCCGGATGCCGAGCGTTACCGCCGCGCCTTCCTCGAGTTGATAGGCTGACGAAAGCGCAATCAGCGTTCCGTCAGGCAATCGTGCGCCGGCCGTGCCTGCGCCGACCTCGTAGCGTGCCGACAGAAAATTCATGGCCGGCGATCCGATGAAGCCGGCGACGAACAGGTTGGCGGGGCGATCGTAAAGCTCCAGCGGGCTGCCGACCTGCTGCACCACGCCCTCATGCATGGCGACGATCCGGTCGGCCAAGGTCATCGCCTCGATCTGGTCGTGGGTGACATAGATCGAGGTCGCGCCGAGATCGCGGTGCAGCTTCTTGATCTCTGCCCGCATCTGCTCGCGCAAGCGCGCGTCGAGATTGGACAGCGGCTCGTCGAACAGGAATGCCTTGGGCTGTCGCACGATCGCGCGGCCCATCGCCACGCGCTGGCGCTGACCGCCCGACAGTGCCTTCGGCCGCCGCGCAAGCAGCGGCTGCAGCTCAAGCTTCCTGGCCGCATTGCTGACAGCGGCCGTGATCTTCTCGCGGGCGGCCTTACGGATCCGCAGGCCATAGCTCATGTTCTCGGCGACATTCATGTGTGGGTAGAGCGCGTAGGATTGGAACACCATGGCGATGTCGCGGTCCTTGGGCGCCCGCTCATTGACGCGCATGCCGTCGATCCGGATCTCGCCTTCGGTCACCTCCTCGAGCCCGGCGATCATGCGCAGCAGCGTGCTCTTGCCGCAGCCCGACGGCCCCACCAGCACCACGAACTCGCCGTTCTTTATCGACAAGTCGACGCCGTGCAGCACGGAGACGATGCCGAAATTCTTGCGGACGTTGCGGATGTCGATCGATGCCATGAAACCTCACTCAGCCCTTGACCGCGCCGGCCGTCAGGCCCTGGACCAGATAGCGCTGGATGAACAGGAAGAAGAGGCAGGCCGGGATCAGCGCCAGTACGCCGGCCGCCATCATCTGCCCGAAATCGACCGAAAATTTCGACACGAAGGTGAGCAGACCGACCGGAAACGTTGCGGCGCTGTTGCCCGAAATCAGCATCAGCGCGAACAGCAGCTCGCTCCATGCGGCGGTGAATACAAAGCCCAGCGTCGCGGCGATGCCGGGCAGCGTCAGCGGCAGGATGATCTGGCGAAACGCCATGAACTGCGTGGCGCCATCGATCTTGGCCGCCTCCTCCAGTTCCTTGGGAATGCCGTCGAAGAACGACTGCATCAGGAACGTCGCGAAGGGGATGTTGAAGGCGGTGTAGACGACCACCAGCCCGGTCAGGCTGTTGGTCAGCCCGAGCGGCGAGAGCATCTTGAAGATCGGCGCGACCAGCATCACCAATGGAAACATCTGGGTGAGCAGCATCAGCGCGACCAGCCAGTATTTGCCGCGGAAGGTGAAACGCGACAACGCATAGCCGGAGAGGGACGCGAGCAGCGTCACGATCACGGCCGTTGCGCCGGCAACGATCATGCTGTTCCTGAAGAAGACCGGGAATGCGCTGTGGGCGAGCACGAAACGGAAATGTTCAAAGCTCATCCGCGACGGCCACATCCGCACGCCCTCCGAATAGAGCAGGTCGTTCGGCGTCACCGATACTTTCAACAGCCAGAACAGCGGGAACAGCGCAAAGACCACGTAGCAGAGGATCGCAAGGCGGTGCAGCGCGGTGCCGAAGGTCGAATACCTGTTCATCTGGTCATCCCCCGACCCATCACGACCGATCCATCAGGACTTGCCGCAGCATGACGATCAGCATCGAATAGGCGAGCAGCAGGACGAGCAGCACCAGCGCGATGGCCGAGGCGTAGCCGAAATCAAGGGCTCTGAAGGCCTGCGTGAAGATGTAGCTCGCGACGATCTGCGTGCGGTCGGCCGGCCCGCCGCTGGTCATGACGATGATCAGGTCGGCGAAGTTCGAGATCCAGACAGTGCGCAACAGCACGGTGATCGCAATGGTCGGCGCCAGGAATGGCAACGTGATCGACGTGAACCGCCTGATCGCGCCGGCGCCGTCGATCGCCGCCGCCTCGTAGAGGTCGCGTGGGATAGCCTGAAGCGCGGCCAGCAGCGTGATGGCGAAGAAGGGAATGCCCCACCAGACGTTGGCGATGATCGGTCCCCACATGGCGAGCTGCGGATTGGAAAGGATGTTGGCCGGCTCGCTCATCAGGCCGAGCGCATAAAGCCAATGCGGCAGCGGTCCGATGACGGGATTGAACAGCCACGCCCAATTGAGCCCGGTGAGGAAGGTCGGCACCGCCCAGGGCAGGAACACCAGCGCCTGCGCTATGGCGCGGCCGGCAAACGGCCGGTCGAGCAACAGCGCCAGGACCAGGCCGAATACGAACTGCAGGAAGACGGACGCGCCGGTCCACCACAGCGTGTTGCGCAGCGCCCGATAAAAATTATCGTCGTCATAAAGGGTTCGAAAATGATCGAGCCCGACATACCCGCCAGAGAAGGGATTAAGCAAGTGCACGTCACGGAAGGCGTAGGACAGGCCTAGCACCAGCGGCGCCAGCATGATGGTGACGATCAGAATCAGCGCCGGGGCGGTGTAAAGATATGGCTCGGCGTGGCGCGTGATCCGGTCGACCAGCGACCGGCGGCGCGATTCCGGGAACCCGGCGGTGGCGTCAAAAACCATCAGCTAACGCTTTCGTTCCAATTGGACATCCTTCCAATCGACCATGGACGAGGCCTATCGGAGCCACCCGGCGATGGGCGGCTCCGGTGCTCTAGGTCCGCCGTTTATTTCTTGGCCAGGTACTTCTGCTGCGCCTTGGTCAGATAGTCGGCCCACTGGTTGGCCATTTCCTCGGGCGTGATGTCGCCGAGCAATGCCTGTTGACTGGTCTTGATGACCATCGAGTCCTTGAAGAAGGCGAACTCCTCGAGATAGGTCGGCATGACCGTCGGCACCGCATCCTTGTCCTCGAGTTCGGCGAACCAGCCCTTGAACTGCTCGCTTGCGTAGAAGGGATCCGTTTCGGCCGACTTGTGGACCGGCAGCGCACCGGTGCGCTTGTTCCACTCGACATTGCCCTCGGGCCCTTCAAGCGTTTCGATCAGCTTCCAGGAGAGGTCCTTGTTCTGGCTTGCCGCCATCATCGACCAACCGGCATAGCCGATGGTCGGGAACGTCTTGCCGGACGGCCCCTTCGGCATGGTCGTGACGCCGTAGTCTTCCGGCTTCATCCGCTCGGCGATTGCGATCAGCGCGTCTGGATCCTGATCAAGCATTGCGCAGGTGCCGGTGTAGAATCCGGCGACGATTTCGTTAAAACCCCAGTTGACGCTGTCCTTCGGTGCCAATCCCTTCTTGTACAGGTCGACGACCCAGGTCAGTCCTTTGACCCAGCCTTCGCTGTTCATCGTCGAGGTGCCGTCTTCATTGAAGAACTTGTTGGACCCGGCCATGGTTGCGCCGAACATGATCCAGCCGTTGAGGCCGCCCGGCCCGCCGCGCAGGCAGTAGCCATATTTGCCTGGAAGCTTGGATACTTTTTCCGATGCCGCCACGAACTCGTCCATCGTCTTGGGCGGCTCGGTGACACCAGCCTCCTGGAACAGCTTCTTGTTGTAGAACATCGCCCGGAGATAGAAGCCGTAGGGCAGCATGTAGGCGGTGTTGTTCACGTCGCGGCCGAGTTCGAGCGCGCGATCGGTGAGGCCCGAGGTGTGCTCCCATTTGGCAAGATAGGGTTCGAGGCTCTCGAGAAGACCGTTGTTGGCATAGAGCGACAGCCAGGTGTCCGGCATCTCCATGACGTCGGGGATTTCGCCGGCGGACACCATGGTCGCGAATTTCTGGAACGCCTCGCCCCAGGGCAGCGAGATGACCTCGACCTTCGTGCCCGGGTTGGCAGCCTCGAATTTGGAGACGATCGATTTCAGGGTTTCGGTGCGTTCGGGGCTGGTGATCACCTCCACGAGCTTCAGCGTCGTGTCGGCGAGTGCAGCACCCGACATCAGTACGGTGGCGAATGCGGCGATAAGAAGCTTCTTCATTTTCCGTTCCCTTCTTGTCTGGTTGCTTCAGGTCTTTTCTTCGGAAGCGGCTGTGATAGCCGTTTCCAGGTCACTCCACAGCGCCTCGGTTCCCTCGAGGCCGACATGGAGACGCACGGACCGCGGATGGACGCCGAACGCCATCGCGGAATTGGGTTGGGCCTTCTGCTGCAGCACGACCTCGCCGGGCACGATGAGGCTTTCGTGGCCGCCCCAGGACACGCCTAGCTTGAACAGCTTGAGGTGGTCGGCAAACGTCCGGATGTCGATGCCGTCGCGGAAGACAAATGAGAACAGGCCCGACGTGCCGGTGAGCCCCGCAGGAAGCAGGTTGGCCAACCCCGGATGGCAGACCTTCTCGACGATCGGATGATCCTGCAGGCGCCGTGCGATTTCGAGGCCGGAGGCCTGATGCGCGCGCATCCGGATCGGCAGTGTGCGCAAGCCACGAATCAAGAGCCAGGCGTCGAATGGCGACAGCTTGCCGCCGAGATATGGGTAGGCTTCGCCGCGGATGCGGCCAATCAAGTCCTTCGAGCCCGCGACCACGCCGGCGACGACGTCGCTGTGGCCACCCAGATACTTGGACGCGGAGTGGACAACCACATCGACGCCGAGCGACAGCGGCCGCTGGAAGACCGGGCTGGCCCAGCTGTTGTCGATGATGGTCGGGATGCCGCGGGACTTTGCCAGCGCAGCGAGCGCACCGATGTCATGGGTTTCCATGACCCAGCTGGTCGGGCTTTCCATATAGAACAGCTTGGCGCCAGACAGGGCGCTCGCGACAGCGGCTTCGTCGCGCCCGTCGACATAGGTCACCTCGATGCGCATGCGCGCGAGCAGCGTCCCGAACAGCCGGAACGCGTCCGGGTAGATATGCCTGACCGCGACGATGCGGTCGCCCGGCTCGACGAAGCTCAGCACTGCCGACGAGATGGCGGACATGCCGCTCGCAAAACCGATCGCGTCCTCGGCGCCCTCCAGCTTTGCCAGCATTTCCTCGAACATGCGCACGGTCGGGTTTAGCCCGCGCGTGTAGGTCGGCCGCACCTTTTCGCCGCGGTACGTCTCGAGCATCTCGTCATAGTTCGGGAAGGTGAAGAGCGAGGTCTGCACGATCGGCGGCACGACGGCATCGAAGGCGTTGCCCTCGTCATGCGCGGCGATCAGCGATGCCTGGTCGAAAAAATCGGGACCGTTCATTTCGACATTTCCTCGATATCCTCTTCCACGATCTCGAGGATCTTCAGCGTTTTTCCCCGCGCCAGCTCCGCGTCCCTGGCGACGATGGCATCGAACAGTTCGCGGTGATACGGGAACGATCGCCGCGCGAAATCCTGCCGGTCAAAAGGATGGTCCCAAAAGCGCTCGAACGCTTCGCGCATCTGCCCCAGGAGCTGCCGGAAAAGCGGGTTGTGCGTGGCGTCGTAGACGGCCAGGTGAAAGGCTAGGTCTTCCGGACCCGACGTGCCGGTGGCGAGATGGACGCGCTCCATCTCGATGAGTTTTTCCTCGATCGTCCGCAGATCGTCGACAGTCCGCCGCCGCGCCGCGACCATGCTTGCCTCGGCCTCGATGCCGCGGCGTACCTCGAGGGTGTGCAAGAGACCATCGCGCAGCTCTGCCGTATCGAGCGACAGCGGCAAATGGATCGTGCCGGCGGATATCGGCTTGAGCAGATAGGTGCCGCTGCCTTTGCGGGTCTCGGTGACGCCGAGCGCTTCGAAACGCCCCATCGCCTCGCGTATCGTCGAGCGCCCGACGGAAAGCGCGGCCATCAATTCGCGTTCGGTCGGAAGCCGGTCACCGCTCTTCAACGCAGCGCGCTCGACATAGTCGGCCAGCGCTTCCATGACCTGCTTGCCGCGATCCAATGGCGGGAGCGTGGCGATTGCCACACGCGTAGCAGATGCCCCGGGCAGTTCGCCGCGCGCTCGCATGGGAACCTACATACAAAATTGGTCTGACATCTTAGCAGATTTGCGCGCGGCCGACCTTTCGTCAAGTGCCCTGGGCAGTGTCTCAGTTTGCATTTCGGCTCACGACCCGCTGTGGAACCTTAAACCTTGCCGCAAAGGCTTCCGCTGCGACGTTGCAAAAATCAGGTGCAAAAACTGTCGTTTAAACGGGGATTTTGCGACAGTCGCTTTGAGCCAAAGCTACCGTTCAGCCTCATCCTGGAGAGAGGCCATCGAGGAGGAAACCGAGGCCTTTCCGGAAGGTGCCGCCCCAATCGTTATCCAACAGCAGACGAGAGCGTTCGATTGTCGGGTAGCGTTCGCTGAGACGTGTAAGGCGTTGCTGCGCGGCGACCCTGTCGTCGTCCGAGAGGTCGAAGCTCGCCCGGGTGATGGTGGCGCCCATCACATAGTTCCAGAGCGACCATATCGCGACGTTCACATCTGCGTCCGCAACCCCGGCTCTGGACAAGGTGTTGCTCAGCAGTTCCAGGCGACTGAGTATGTTCGGGCCGAGTGCCCGGCGCGGCAACAGCGATGCCGACCAGGGATGGCGCAGCATGCTGGCGCGCCAGTCTTCGAGCATATGAACGACTTCTCCGCGCCAATCTCGAGACTCAACCATTTGCGGCGGTCCGCGATATTCGAGCACCGAGTCGAGCGCCAGATCAAAGACATCCTCTTTGTTGTCGACGTGCCAATACAGGCTCATCACGCCCGAACCGAGGCGATCGGCCAGCCGACGCATCGTCAATCCGTCGACTCCCTGGGCGTCCAGCAGTTCTACCGCGGTCGCCACGATGCGTTCCCGAGAGAGCGGCGGTTCACTGCGCGGCTCCTGCACGGGCTGGAGCCGCTCATTTATCCCTCGTTCGCTCCGGGCGCCGCTGCGTTTTGCAGCCATCCGTCTCCCTCGCTGTTCAGAACGTCGATTTTGAACCGGCAACGCGACGAATGTCGATCTTGAACGATTGACTCGTACGGCGTACCATACGATGACTCGTACATCGCACGAGTCATCGTATGGGCGATACGGTTAAAGTTCAATCATGCCGGCCGCGAGGGTACGTTGCTCGCAGAGCCAAGAGAAAATCATGTCACGCGCAAATCAAGCATCTGCTTATCGGAGGGCTAATCATCATGACCATTGGAGTTCCCGCTGCGACAACAGCGAGTGAGAAGGATCTCAAGCTGACCATCGTCAATCCACAAAACCTCTACGACCCGTCGCCGAATGGCTACAGCACGGCGGTGATCACGCCCCGCGATGGCCGGGTGGCCTACATCTCCGGACAGGGCGGCCAAGACAGCACGGGAGCCTTGTCGCCCGACTTCGCTGTCCAGGTTGGGCAGGCCTACGCAAATTTGCGTACCGCCCTCGATGAGCTCGGTGCCAGGCCGGATCAGGTCGCCAAGCTCACGGTCTTCGTGGTCGATCACGATATGTCCAAGCTTGAGGTGTTGACCAAGAACGTCAAGAAAATGTTCGGTGAGGCGCTGCCGGCGCAGACCCTGATTCCCGTTCCCAAGCTTGCAATTGACCCCATGCTCTTCGAGGTGGAGGCCGTCGTCATTCTGGAGTAGTGATGCCGGTCGCCCTTCGCACATATCCTGAGCTTCGCGATAGTTTCACCCTGTCCATCCGGTCAATGGTTTGCCTGTCGCAAATGTCCCTCGCAAAAGTGGGTGTCTCGCGACCGATTTTTGCGACAGCCGCAAGAGGCGCTCGCCACCCGAATGCGACGGTCATGTATTGTGCGGATCGAGGAGCCGAATGTGATGGCATTGGATGGTGTACGTGCCTTGGTATTCGACGTATTCGGCACTGTCGTCGATTGGCGCAGCGGCGTGGCGCGCGAAGCTGAATCGTTCCTGAAGCGGCATGGAGCAGTATCCGCCATTCCTACCGCTTTCGCGGATGCGTGGCGCAGCCGTTACTCCCCAGCGATGGAGGAGGTGCGCAGCGGCCGGCGGCCTTTTACACGGCTCGACGTGCTGCATCGGGAGAATCTGGAAGCTGTTTTGCCAGAATTCGGGATCGACCCGGCTTCGGTGCCAGCGTCCGAACTGGACGAACTGAACCTGGCATGGCACCGATTGGAGCCATGGCCGGACGCGGTGGCCGGCCTCACACGGCTGAAGGCCCGCTATATCATCGCACCGCTCTCGAACGGTAACATCGTCCTCATGCTCAACATGGCGAAGCGTAGTCGCATCCCCTGGGATGCGATCCTCGGCGCCGAAGTCGTGCAGGCGTACAAGCCGATGCCGCAAGCCTATCTTCGCACCGCTGACGTCCTGGCAATGAAGCCAGCTGAGATCTGTCTTGTGGCCGCCCACAATGGCGACCTTGCAGCGGCTCGGGCATGCGGATTGCGAACAGCCTTTGTCCCGCGTCCGACCGAGCACGGGTTAGCGCAGACCACGGACTTGCACCCTGATCAGGCCTGGGACCTGGTGGCCAGCGACTTCATTGACTTGGCTGAACGGCTTCAGGTGTAGCGCGTCTCAACGATCAGCAAACCACCCCCTTCAGTGTTCTTCCCGGTTTCGGTCCGATGCTTTCTTCGGCGTCGTGAGCCAATTGCTCCGCGATCTATCCCGGGTTGCGGATAGCCAAGATGGCAGGCTTTACTACGCCTTGCGTTCCCAGCGCCGGTCCCGCCCTTCACCGAGCGACTGCCAGAATCCCGAGCACCGACGCGACGGTAGCGAGCAGGATTCGAACGTTGTGGACCATGAGCCAGGTGTCTAGCCGGGCGGGCACCTGATCCAGGGGAATCGACTTGGTGGCGAATTGCGCGTTGGTCGGAAGGAACCAGGCCATAGTGAGAACCAGAACGGCAGCGACACAGGCGATCGCCCCGATCCACAGTGCACGTAGTCCTCCCTCGCTCCAACTGAGCCAGAGCGAACCGATCAGGCCGATGAGGGTCGGAACGACGACAAGGGGGATCGTCCTTATGATGAACCGGTCGTTCTGGCTAAACCAATCGAGGAATTCGGCAGCCGGAAGGCTCTTCCAGTAGCCGCCCAACGTTACGCCGATCGTCAGCATGACGCCGGCGAACATCGCCGAACCAGAGATAGCGAGAATGTTGAATAGGAGTCGCAACGGAATCTCTCCTGCCTTTCTTTTCTTTCGATTTTGATGACTTCGAACTCTTGCTGACGCCACGCCTACGCGAGGCAGACGCCCGCCACGCCGACTTTTTGAAACAGGTGCGGGGAAGCGACCGCCGAAGCTTGATAGACTGAGAGTTTCGCCCTGAACTCCGGATGCATGAACGCAGTCCGGAAGTCTGCTGTCGATCCCCAGACGGCATAGTTCAGATAAGTAGGACTTTCGCCGACCGCGCGGTGAAGCTGGGTCGAGATGAAACCCGGCTGCTGTTTCATGAACAGCGCATCGTCCTGCCAGGCTCGGAGAAAGGTCTGTTCGTCCGCCTTGTCGAGCGTGAATACGTTCACGAGCACGACGGAAGCAGCATCGATTGCGATCTGACGTTCGATCGGGAATGCAGGGTCCAGTGGGCGCATAAGAGACGTGATAGGTTCCTTTCCAATTTGGTTATACGATGTCGATTTGGTATGATGCACACGTAGCTAATTGACATTATAATGTCAATACCATCCTATGGTGACAAATGGACGAAACAACGAAGACCCCAAATCGAACGCCGGCGGGTGAAGCCTTGACCGATCTCATTCTCAGCCTGTTCAGGGTCAATAACCTGACTTTGACGTGGGGCGATCGGCTCGTGGCTCCGCTTGGGCTGACCAGCGCCCGTTGGCAGATCCTCGGCGCCATTGTCGCAGCCGAACGCCCGCAGCCGGTCGCGTGGCTCGCACGCGATCTCGGTGCCAACCGCCAGAACGTGCAGCGCATCGTCAACGATTTGGCGAAGGAAGGGCTCGTCAGGTTCGAACCCAATCCGCATCACCGCCGCGCGCACCTTGTCGTGCTAACCGATAAGGGACAGCAGACCTATGATGCCGCGATCAGATTGTACGAACCACGGGTCAACACGCTCGCGGAGGGGTTTCCCATCGAAGACCTCGAAACGGCCGGCCGTGTCATGAAGGCGCTGCGGAAGAAATTCGAAGGAGAAGGAGATGCTGAAGAGCAGAGCTGATCGCTACGGCACGATAGCGGTCTCAATTCACTGGCTGAGCCCCTTCTGATTCTGGCCCTGCTGGGCTCCGGCTTTCAGGCAGCGAAGGCCATGGATGCGGCCACCACTGCGGTTTCCTCCGTGTCACATTCCGGTAGCGATCATAGTCCTGCTTCTCTCACGGCCTTCCGTATCGTCTGGTGGCGGCGGTTCGATCGGAAGCCGTTTCCTCTGGAGGGATCGCCTCGCTCGCAGGAGCGTGTCGCGTGCTGGGTTCACGTCGCCTTCTACGTTGTCATTCTGCGTATGGCTGCCAGCGGCATCGGGATAGCCAACGCGGCAGCTTTACGCCTTGCGTTCCCAGCGCCGGTCTGAAGACTGCTGCCAGTAGGTGACCGCGTGGCCGGCTTCCTTCATCGTCTTCCAGTGCGTGCGCGCCGCCTCGACCTGGGCCGCATCGTGGCCGTCGAACAGGAACACGGCGCGTTCATAGCCGAGAAGCTCCGGCGGCACCGCGCCGTCGACCAGGAAGCGTATCTGCGCTTCGTTGGGGTTGTCCTGGCCGGTTGTCAAAAGGATCGGCTGCTCGGCCAGATAGGATTCGCGGTCGGTCGCATGCGCCAGGAAGGAATCGTCTCTGAAAATCCAAAGATGCTGGTCCAGCGCGTCGCGCCGCTCCTCGGTGCCGGTCTGCACCACGGCGCGCCAACCGCGATCGACGCTGCGCTCGAGCAGGCCGGGCAGCGCATCCTCCAGAGTCGATTCGGTCAGGTGGTAGAACAGGACGTCGGCCATGATTGCGCCTTGAAAGGCCTCACCCCTCGTAGTTGTCGCGCACCAGCCGGTCGAGCAGTCTGACGCCGAAGCCGGAGGCCCATGACTGGTTGATCTCGCTGGACGGCGCGCCCATCGCGGTGCCGGCGATGTCGAGATGCGCCCAGGGAGTATCCTTGACGAAGCGCTGCAGGAACTGCGCCGCGATGATGGCGCCGCCATAGCGGCCGCCGATGTTCTTCATGTCGGCATTTTTCGAATCGATCAGCTTGTCGTATTCGGTGCCGAGCGGCATTCGCCACACTCGTTCCTGCGTCGCCTGCCCGGCGCTCGTCAGCCTGTTCGCCAATTCGTCATTGTTGGAGAACAGGCCGGCATAATGCTGGCCGAGCGCGACCATGGTGGCGCCGGTCAGCGTCGCCAGATTGACCATGAATTTCGGCTGGAAGCGATCGTTGCAGTACCACAGCGCATCGGCCAGAACCAGACGACCTTCGGCGTCGGTGTTGAGCACCTCGATGGTCTGGCCCGACATCGAGGTGACGATGTCGCCGGGGCGCTGCGCATGGCCGTCAACGGCATTTTCCACCAGCCCGATGACGCCGACGACATTGGTCTTGGCCTTGCGGGCGGCCAGCGCGTGCATCAGCCCGGTCACGGCCGCCGCGCCGCCCATGTCGCCCTTCATGTCCTCCATGCCGGAGGCCGTCTTTATCGAATTGCCGCCGGTGTCGAATGTGACGCCCTTGCCGACGAAGGCAATCGGGCTGTCCTTGGCCTTGCCGCCGTTCCATCGCATGACGGCCAGGCGGGCGCCACGCGGCGAGCCTTGCGCAACGCCGAGCAGCGCGCCCATGCCGAGCTTCTTCATCTCCTTCTCGACCAGGATCTCGACCGTGACGCCGAGCGCTTCCAGTTCGTTGACGCGGGCGGCGAATTCCACCGGCCCGAGTATATTGGCCGGTTCGTTGACCAGATCGCGCGCCAGCAGCACCCCGTCGATTACCGCCGCCTCGTCGGCGAATGCCTTTTTCGCCGCAGCCGGATCGGTGGTATGGATGGTCACCTTGACCGGCTTTTTGGGCTCGGCCTTGTTGCCGTCGCGCTGGCCGTCGCCATTCTCCTTTTTCGTCTTGTACTTGTCGAAGGCATAGCTGCGCAGAAGGATGCCCGCGGCAAGCTGTGCCGCTTGCCTGCCGCCGACGTCAGCACCCGGCAGATCGAGCACGACGGCCACCTCTTTCGCCTTGCGCAGGGACGCAGCGATGGTGCCGCCAAGCTTGAGCCAGGCATGGTCGTCGAGCCCCGAGACCTTGCCGGCGCCGACCGCCACCAGCCGGTCGAGCGATGTGCCCTCCGGCGCCAGCACTTCGACCAGGCCGGCGAATTTGCCGGAAAAGTCGGCCACCGGAAACGCCCGCTCCAGGGTCTTTGCCGGATCGCAAGCCTTTGCCGCATCGCCGAGACCGCCATCGTTGGCCGCCAGCACGAAGACACTGCCCTTTTTGGGCGCTGCGAATTTGGCGAAGGCGATCGAAGGTCTCGAAGTCATCATGTCCTGCTTTCGGGAACGGCGTTGGATTTTTGGGAGAGTGCCTTGGCGAAACTAGATATTTGGCTGTTTCCGATCGGAAGCACCACCCCAATTTTCAATCATTACCCCTGCCTGACGATCCTCCTGCGCGAATGCGTTGGCCTGAATTCGTGCGTTTGGCGAAGCAACCGCGAATGCTTGGCCGCATGCCGGTAAACCACAGGCCGGGCAATTTCGGGTTCGTCTCGCCGCCGTCGCAGCTACGGCGGCCAGAACCGTGATCGGCGCGACATTTGGTCGTTTTCCGGCATTTGGCAAGACTTTGCCGGAATCCGATCCCATATGGCGGATGGAATCGATGGCGATTCGTCGCGGCACGGCCCCGCTTTCCTGCCGCAACGTGTTGTTAACCATTGATGTTCGCCCTTTCTTATCCATTGCCGCCGACACTCCGGCCCACCGGAAATATCGATCTGGGACGGGAACCAGATCGAACCGCCAACGGACCGGTTGTAGAGTCGTCGCCGGGCGACTACCTTGTCTGGAGGCATGATGCCGTTCGGCAAAATCGAGAAAAGCCTTCATGAAGGTCGTTGAACGCTACATCATGCGTCGTGCGTTGGCGGTCTTCCTGGCAGCGCTCATCTGGACGCTGGCGATCGTGTGGACGACGCAGGTGCTCGCCCGCATCGACCTTGTCACCGACAGCGGGCAGTCGGCGCTGACCTTCTTCGAAGTCGCTGCGCTGATCATTCCGTCGATCGTCCCGATCGTCGTGCCTTTCGCCCTGGTGGTCGCGGTCGCCCAGACACTGAGCGCGATGAATTCGGATTCTGAGCTTGCCGTCTTGAACGCCGCGGGCGCTTCGCGCTGGACCATCGTCAGGCCGATCATGCTCCTGGCGCTGGCGGCCAGCATCTTTTCGTTTGCCGTCGACAACGGCGTCGACCCCTATGCACGACAGAAAAACCGCGAGCTGGTGGCGTCTTCGCGTGCCGATCTTCTGTCGCTGATTATCCAGGAAGGCACCTTCCGCAAGATCGATGACGGCTTGTTCCTGCAGATTGGCGAGCGGCTTCCGGACAACCGCCTTGGCGGCATTTTCGTCGCCGATTCACGCGAAGAGGGCGTCAACCTTATCTACTACGCCAAGAGCGGCGCCATCATCGATAGCGGCGACGAGAGGGTGCTGATGATGAACGACGGCGTTATCCATCGCGAAACGCTGGCCGGCGATCTTTCGGTCATCCGGTTCACCTCCTATGCCTTCGACCTGTCCGCCTTCATGTCAGCCTCATCGGACGTATTGCTCTTGCCGAAGGACCGGACGACCCAGTACCTGCTCAATCCCAGTCCGAACGACAAGATATTCCAGAAAAGGCCGAACAAGTACCTGGCCGAGCTCCACCAGCGTTTTTCCGAATGGTCCTATTCACTCGTTTTCGCGCTGATCGCGCTTGCAGTGGCGGGAGACGCGCGCTCCCATCGCGAGGCGCGCATTCATCCGCTGATCACGGCCATCGCGATTGCGCTTTTCGTGCGCTGGCTTGGTTTCTTTGCCGCCGGCAAGGCCGACAACGTTCCGCAATACACCTATATGGTCTACGGCGTCCCTATCGTGGCGTCCGCAGTCGCGACATGGTTCATCGTCTCCAACCGGACCATGGAGCTGCCGGTCGCCTGGGCCGACTGGATGACGAATTTCGCCGGCCGCTTCGGTGACGGCTGGAGCGCCCTGAAGCTCCGCTTCGCCAGGCGCGGCGCTTCTGGCCAAGGGGCCGGCTGATGGGCTGGATACGCTAATGGGCTGGACTCTGGGCAGATACTTCTTCTTCCGCTACGTGACGATCACCATCTGGTTCTTCATCGGCCTCCTGGCGCTTGTGTTCCTGATCGACTTCACCGAGCTTTCCGGCCGCACGACCGGCTTGCCGGGTTTTACCTACGGCACGGCGTTCGCCATTTCAGGGTTGCGGATGCCGATGATCATGCTGCAGACGGTGCCCTTCGTCGGCCTGTTCTCGGCGATGGCAACGCTGGTCTCGCTCAACCGCAGATATGAACTGGTCATCGCGCGTTCGGCCGGTGTGTCCGCATGGCAATTCCTGCTGCCGTGCTGCATCGGGGCGCTGCTGTTCGGGGTGTTGTCGGTCGGCGTCATCAATCCGATCGCTGCGCATGCGTTTTCCTGGTCCGAAAAAATCGAAACCCAGCTCCGCTCCGGCAAGTCGACCACCGTCTCGGCCGACGCCGAGCCCTGGATCCGGCAGAAAACCAGTTCCGGCGATACCATCATCGGCGCGCGCGCCATTCTCAATCAGGGCCTGGAGATGGCCGACGCCGTCTTCTTCGTCCTCAACCCGCAAGGCGACATCGTCGAACGCAAGGACGCGGCGCACGCCTTTTTGCGGGACGGCTACTGGGAACTGCAGGACGTCAAGGTTTTCCGGGACGGCAACATCCAGTCGGTGGCAAGCGACCGGGTGCCGACCAATCTCAAGCCCGAATTCGTGCAAGAGCGGCTGGCGCGCCCGGAAACCATTCCTTTCTATGATCTGCCCGGCAAGATCGAGGTTGCCCGCTCCTTCGGCCTCAAGGCAAATGCCTTTGCCATGCAGTTCGATTCGCTGGTGGCGCTGCCGTTCCTTCTCGTCGCCATGACGCTGATCGCCGCAACGGTGTCGATGCGATTTGCGAGGATGGGCCAATCCGCAACGATGATTCTGGGTGGCGTCCTGGCCGGGTTTCTGCTTTATGTCGTGACAGTGCTGGTCAAGGCATTCGGCGTGGCGGGATTCGTACCCACAGTCGTGGCTGCATGGGTTCCGGTTGTCGTGGCTATGTTCTTCGGGGTGACTTTCTTGCTGTACAAGGAAGACGGCTAGTGAGGGGGGCGGTTTTACGCATCCATAGGCAGGCCGGTTTGGCGCGCCTCTATGGGGCGAGCGCCTTGGCATGCCTGCTCGCTTGCGTCGTCCCGAATATCCCGGCTTTTGCCCAGGATATCAGCGACATGGCAGCCGACGTTCCCGCCGGCTCGCAAATGCTGCTGGCGGCGGATACGCTGGTCTATGACAACGACAACCAGACAGTGACGGCCGTCGGCGGCGTGCAGATCGATTACGGCGGCAACCGCCTCGTCGCCCAGCGGGTCGAATACAATCGCAACACCAAACGCCTCGTCGCCAGCGGCAATGTCGAGGTCATCAACAGCGACGGCACCAAGATCTATTCGCAGCACGTCGACATCACCGACGATTTCGCCGACGGCTTCGTCAACGCGCTGCGTGTCGAAACCGTCGACAAGGCTTATTTCGCCGCCGAAAGCGCGGAGCGCATGGGCGGCGTGTTGACGACGTTCCACAACGGCGTCTACACGGCGTGCGAGCCGTGCGAGGACAAACCGGACAAAGCGCCTACCTGGCGCATCAAGGCCAGAAAGATCATCTGGAACGGCGAAAAGAAGACGGTTCGCTTCGAGAATTCGAATTTCGAGTTCTTCGGCTTTCCGCTCGCCTATCTGCCGGCCTTCGAGATTGCCGACCCGACCGTCAAGCGCAAGAGCGGCTTCCTGATTCCAGGCATCGCCTACGAGAGCGATCTCGGCATCGGCGTCAAAGTTCCCTATTATTTCGCGCTCTCACCAACTTACGATCTCACCGTCACCGGCAGCGGCTATACCAAGCAGGGCTTCCTCGGCGAAGCCGAGTGGCGCCAGCGCTTCAACAACGGCCAGTACAGCCTGAAGATCGCCGGCATCCGGCAAGAGGATCCCGACGAGTTCATCAACAGCGACGGGCACAATGTCGATTCGGGTGCGCCCGGCGACCCGAACAAGTTTCGCGGCATGATGGGCACCAAGGGCCAGTTCGCTATCAATCCGCGCTGGGACTTCGGCTGGGATGTCCTGTTGCAGACCGACAAGAACTTCTCACGCACCTACGCCATCGAGGACTTCAACGACAGCGTGCATCGCTCCTCGATCTACCTGACCGGCCTCAACGGCCGCAACTATTTCGACGTGCGCGCCATGCGCTTCGAGGTCCAGGAAGAGACACTCCCTGACGATCCGACCGCACTCGCCGGCAAGCAGCCCTGGGTGCTGCCCTCGCTCGACTACGCCTACATCCCCGACATGGCGGTGGGCGGCGGGCAGTTGTCGTTCAATGTCAACGCGCAGACCATCAGCCGCGACAGGCTGGATACGGTCCTTGCCGATCCGAACAACAATGCATCCGTCAACAGAGTCCGCGGCATCGAGGGCCAGTCGGGCCGTCTCACCGCCGAAGCGGAATGGAAGCGCACCTTCACCACCGATGGTGGGCTGCTGCTGACGCCGCTGCTGGCGCTGCGCGGCGACGCAGGCTATGTCAATGCCTCTTCGGGATCGCTCAATGCCATCAATCAGATGGCGTCTAACCTCGGCGTCGACGACGATATGCGATCGTCGCTCGCCCGCTTCATGGCGACCGCCGGGCTGGAAATGCGTTGGCCGGTGCTGTTCTCGTCGACCAGTTCCAGCCACATCTTCGAGCCGATGGCGCAGGTGTTCGTGCGTCCGAACGAGCAATATGTCGGCGGCCTCGCTGTCCCCAACGAGGACGCGCAGAGCTTCGTCTTTGACGCCACGACATTGTTCGAGCGCGACAAGTTCTCCGGTTACGACCGCTTGGAAGGCGGCACGCGCGCCAATATCGGGCTGCGCTATTCCGGCGCCTATGACAATGGCTGGAGCACCAACGCGCTGTTCGGCCAATCCTACCAGATTGACGGCCAGAACTCCTTCGCGGCGCCGGACCTTGTCAACGTCGGCGCCGATTCGGGCCTCGAGAACGCGACCTCCGATTATGTCGGCCTTGTCGGCTTCAACAGCCCCAGGGGGCTTTCCGGCTCGGTCAGCGGCCGCTTCGACGAGCAGAGCTTCGAGGTTCGCCGCGCCGAGGTGAAGGCAGCCTATTCCGGCCTGCCGATTTCGTTCAGTGCCAAATACGCCTTCATCCAGGCGCAGCCACTCTATGGCTTCACGACCGATCGCCACGAGGTCACGCTCGGCGCGTCGACGCAACTTGCAGAGAACTGGCGTGTCTTCGGAACCGGCACCTACGATCTGGAGCAAAGCGTCCTTGTCAAGGACGGGGTCGGCTTTGCCTATAGTGATTCATGCTTCACCTACTTGATGACATTCTCGGAATCCCGCGACCTGAGCACCAAGGAAGTGTCGCAGAACATCGGTTTCAACCTGTCGTTCCGCACGCTCGGCGATTTCGGCTCGACACAAAGTTCCATCGACACTGTCCAGTAGCAGACGACTGGCCAGCAGCAGACGATCGGAACGGGCGGCCGGCCAACGCATCGGCCCGAAATCGGGAATTGATTTTCGGAAAGCACGATTCAAAGTGTCAGAGCGTATCTTGTACGTCCAAGTGGACGCACATCGCTTCTGACGACATCGTTTCGCCGCATAGGGCAGGCACGGATTCCAGCTCCCTCAAAATGGGATAGAATTGGGCCGGAACCGAGATAGAATTGGGATGCTTTCGATGAGGAAATACCTCTTTTCGGCAGGGTTCGCGCTGCTGGTGGCGGCGACCTCGGCCTCGATCACCATGATGACGCCGCCGGCTTTCGCCAGCCAGATAAAATACGTCGTCAACAACGTACCGATCACCACCGGCGACATCCAGCATCGGGCTGCCTTCCTGCGCCTGCAGCGCAAGAAAGGCGACGCCGCCGAGGAGATGATCGAGCAGACGCTGCGCGTCGCCGAAGCCAAGCGTCTCGGCATCCGCATCAGCGACGCCCAGGTCGACGCCGCCTATCAGCGCTTTGCCACGACCAACAAGATGCAGCTCAAGCAACTCGACGGCGTCATGGCGCAGTCCGGCGTCGGCAAGGAGCATTTCAAGGAATTCATCCGCTCCCAGATGGCCTGGAACCAGGCGCTGACCGCGCGCCATCGCTCCGACAGCGGCGGCGCCATGAGCGAGCAGGACGTGGTCAGGCGCATGCTCGACAATGGCGGCACCAAGCCAACCGCCATGGAGTACATGCTGCAGCAGGTCATCTTCGTCGTGCCGGCGGCCGAGCGCAGCGCGACGCTGGCCAAGCGCAAACGCGAGGCCGACGCCATGCGCGCCCGCTTCAACGGCTGCAACACCTCGCGCGAATTTGCCAAGGGCCTGATCGACGTCACCGTTCGCGATCTCGGCCGGATACTGGCGCCGCAATTGCCGCCGGACTGGGCCGACCAGATCAAGGACACCAAGGTCGGCGGCGCCACCGCCACGCGCGAAACAGACCGCGGCGTCGAGTTCATCGGCATCTGCTCGTCGCGCGAAGTGTCCGACGACAAGGCCGCCCAGATGGTGTTCCAGAGCGAAGGCTCGAGCGGCAAGGATGCCGACGAGCTCACCAAGAAGTATGTCGAGGAGTTGCGGAAGAAAGCCCGCATCGTTGAGCGCTGAAGTCGCCAGAGGCAGAGCTTCCGCTGGCGCTGAGCGCCGGTGATCCATCCGGCGTCGGGCCGGAAATCGCCATTGCTGCCTGGCAGGCGCGCGACAGCGCCGGTGTGCCGCCCTTCTATCTTATCGCCGATCCGGCGTTGATCGCCGCACGGGCGCGCCTGCTCGGCGCCGATGTGCCAATCACGGAGACAATGCCAGCCGAAGCGGCGCGCGTCTTTACACGCGCGCTGCCCATCATGCCGCTTGCCATCCGCTTCGTCGACAGCCCCGGCCGGCCGGACCCAGCCAACGCCGCCGGCATCATCGAGGCGATCGACCGCGCTGTTGACGACTGCCTTGGCGGCCGCGCAGCAGCAGTCGTCACGTGCCCGATCGCCAAGAAGCCGCTCTACGATGCCGGCTTCCATTTCCCCGGCCACACCGAATATCTGGCGCATCTGGCGACGCTCCACACCGGCGCAGATGCGATGCCGGTGATGATGATCGCCGGTCCCGAGTTGCGCACGGTTCCGGTCACCATCCACATTGCGCTGCGCGAGGTGCCGAAAACGCTGACGACGGAGTTGATCGTCGCGACCGCCCGCATCACCGCCGCCGACCTCGAACACCGCTTCGGCATCGCCAAGCCGCGGCTTGCCATTGCCGGCCTCAATCCGCATGCCGGCGAAGGCGGCGCGATGGGCGCCGAGGACGAGCGCATCATCCGCCCGGCGGTCGACAGGCTGAGGGCGGAGGGCATCGACGCCTTCGGGCCGCTGCCGGCCGACACGCTGTTCCATGCCCGCGCCCGAGCCGGCTACGATGTGGCGCTGTGCATGTATCACGACCAGGCGCTGATCCCGGCCAAGGCGCTGGCCTTCGACGAGGCGGTCAACGTCACGCTCGGCCTACCCTTCATCCGCACCTCACCGGATCACGGCACCGCCTTCGATATCGCCGGCAAGGGCATAGCCCGGGCCGACAGCCTGATCGCGGCGCTAAGGCTCGCCCGCAGGCTTGCCGACACCGGGACGAGGGCTGCCGCCGCATGAGCCTGTGCACGAGAGCGGTCGCATGAGCATCGACGGGCTGCCGCCGTTGCGCACGGTGATCGAACGCCATGGGCTGCAGGCGAAAAAGGCGCTCGGCCAGAATTTCCTGCTCGACCTCAACCTGACCGGCAAGATCGCGCGCGCCGCCGGCGACCTGAAGGACGCCACGGTGATCGAGGTCGGTCCGGGTCCCGGCGGCCTGACCCGGGCGCTGCTTTCCCACGGCGCCGGTCGGGTCATCGCCATCGAGCGCGACGAGCGCTGCCTGGCAGCGCTCGCGGAGGTGTCAGATCACTATCCGGGCCGTTTGGAGATCATTGCCGGCGATGCGCTGAAGACGGATTTTGCAGCGCTTGCCAAAGGGGCACATGGGGGCAATGGATCTGTGAGGATCGTCGCCAACCTGCCCTACAATATCGGCACCGAACTTTTGATACGCTGGCTGACCGTCGCCGAGTGGCCGCCCTTCTACGCATCGATGACGCTGATGTTCCAGCGCGAGGTGGCCGAGCGCATCGTCGCCCGCCCCGGCAGCGATGCCTATGGCCGGCTGGGCGTGCTGGCAGGCTGGCGGACGGAGGCAAAAATCGCTTTCGACGTGCCGCCGCAAGCGTTCACGCCGCCGCCCAAGGTTGTGTCGTCGGTGGTGCATCTGGTGCCGCGGGCGAGTCCCCTGCCCGCCGAGGTCAAGAAGCTCAGCCGCGTCACCGAAGCGGCCTTCGGCCAGCGCCGCAAAATGCTGCGGCAGAGCGTCAAGAGCCTCGGCGGCGAAGCCCTGCTCAGCCGCGCCGGCATCGATCCGACGCGGCGGGCGGAAACCTTGAGCGTCGAGGAATTCGTGCGACTGACCAACGCGGTGTGATTGCGCCGGCCCCTAGTCCGTCTTCTCGTCGAGCAACGCCGAGACGAAATCGAACAGGCCGGGCCGGCGATCGCGTCTGAGCCGCTCGGCGGTGACGATGCCGCGCACTTCGGCGAAGGCACGGTCGAGATCGTCGTTGATGATGACGAAATCATATTCCTTCCAGTGCTCGATCTCGTTGCGGGCGTTCTTCAGACGCGTCTCGATCACCGATTCCTGGTCCTCGGCGCGGCGCTTCAGCCGCGCCTTCAATTCTTTCATCGAGGGCGGCAGGATGAAAATCGAGACGATGTCGGCGCGCATCTTCTCCTTGAGCTGCTGGGCGCCCTGCCAGTCGATGTCGAACAGCATGTCGCGGCCCTGTGCCAGCGCCAGTTCGGCCGGTTCACGCGGCGTCGCATAGCAATTGCCATGCACTTCGGCCCATTCGAGCAGTTCGTCTGAATCGCGCAGCCGCTCGAACTCGCGCATGGTGCGGAAATGATAGTGGACGCCCTCGATCTCGCTGCCGCGGCGTGGCCGCGTGGTGACGGAGACCGACAGTTCGAGACTGGAATCGCTCTCCAGAAGATTGCGCGCGATCGTCGACTTGCCGGCGCCGGACGGCGACGACAGCACGAGCATCAGACCCCGGCGGCGAATGCGGGAACCCAAATCCCTGGCAACCATAGGCTCCTTGGCAACCATCAGGGTTACTCCAGATTCTGGACCTGTTCGCGAAACTGGTCGACCACCGCCTTCAGCTCCAGCCCTATGGCGGTGACACCAGCGGCGTTCGACTTCGAACACAGCGTATTCGATTCGCGGTTGAATTCCTGCGCCAGAAAATCGAGCTTGCGGCCGATGGCGCCGCCGCCTGCCAGCAGCACCCGGCCGGACGCCACATGCGTCTTCAGCCGATCGATCTCCTCGCGGATGTCGGCCTTGGTGGCCAGGAACGCCGCTTCCATATGCAACCGGCTGGCGTCGAGATTGGCGGAGGCATCCATCAGCAGCCGAACCTGCTCGGCAATCCGTTCGCGGATCACCGCCGGCTCGCGCGACGGATCGGCCTCGGCGCGCAGCGTCAGCGCCTCGATAGCGTCGATATGGCCGGACAGTAGCGAGCGCAGGGCGGCGCCCTCGCCCTGGCGTGCCTGCTCCAGCCCGCCCAGCGCCACTTCGAGCGCCGAGAGAATTGCGCTGTCGAGCACCGCCCGCGCCTCTTCGGTTTCGGTGGTTTCGGGGATGTCGAGCACGCCGCGTAGCGAAAGCAGCCCGTCGGCTGTCGCAGGCGCTGCGCCGAACTGCTCCTGCAGCCGCTTGGCCAGCCGTGCCAGATCCCTAAGGAAGACCTCGTTGACCACTGGCTGCGCCTGCTGGCCGGCGGCGCGGCCGACGGTCAGCGTTGCCTGGAAATTGCCGCGCGCAAAGCGCTTTTGCACCGTCTGCCTGACGGCCGGCTCCAGTCGCTCGAGGCCCTGCGGCAGCCGCAGCCTGACCTCGACGCTCTTGCCGTTGACCGACTTGACCTCCCAGGCGATCGACGTGCCGTCATGTTCGGCGACGGCCCGCGCAAAACCGGTCATGCTCTGCAAATTCATAATGCCCTTGCTTCCCCCTGGCGCATGATCCCGGAAGCGGTTCCGGGCCAGATCATGCGCGGCTTCAAAATGCCGGAGCGCCTCTTCGCGCCGGATCGGACGCAGACGCTCCTGATCTCAAAATCAGCACGTCCGCTGCCGTCAACGAATCGGAGGGACGATCCCAGAACCGTCCGGCGCTACTGCGGCGCCGCTCCCGCATCGCCATCGCCGCCGTCAACCGGCGCATCGGTCTGACCTTCCACCTTGGCGGCGTCGGCCTTGGCAGCACCGGCCTTGGCGGATTCGTCGGCCAGCTTCTTCTGCAGCGCCCGGTAACGGGCGACGTTCTCATTGTGCTCGGCGAGCGTCGCGGCAAAGACGTGACCGCCGGTGCCGTCGGCGACGAAATAGAGGTCGTCGGTCTTCGACGGGTTGGCTACCGCCTCCAGCGCCGCACGGCCGGGATTGGCGATCGGCGTCGGCGGCAGGCCATTGATCAGATAGGTGTTGTAGGGCGTCGGCTTCTTGATGTCCGACTGGTAGATCGGGCGGTCGGCGGGTTTGCCCTTGCCGCCGAACAGACCGTAGATAATGGTCGGATCGGACTGCAGCCGCATGCCCTTGGCCAGCCGGTTGAGGAAGACGGCGGCGACCCGTGAGCGTTCGTCGCCCTTGCCCGTCTCCTTCTCGACGATCGAAGCCAGGATGACGAAGTCGTCGACATTGGCCAGAGGCAGATCGGGGGCGCGCCGCTGCCAGACATCCTCGACCAGCTTCTTCTGATCCGCCAAAAGCTTCTCGACCATCTGCTGGCGTGTCGCGCCGCGGGTGAAACGCAGCGTGTCGGTGGCAAGGCTGCCCTCGGGTGGAATGGTCGCCGGCATATCGCCGTCGAGCGCTGCCTGATCGGCGATGCGCTGCAGCGCCTGCTCGACCGTCAGTCCCTCGGGGACGGTCAGCGAATACATCACCGACTTGCCGCTCTTCAGCAACTCCATGATGTCGCGCATGGAGGCCTGCGGCTTGATCTCGTATTCGCCGGCCTTCAGTTCCGAATCATTGCCAAAGGCACGCACGCCAAGGCGGAAGATGCGCGCGTCGCTGATCAGTCCGCGCCGCTCGAGCTGCTCTGCAATTTCCTGGACGCCGGTGTTCGGCTTGACCAGGAAGGTGTCGGCATTGGCCGACGGGCCGGGCTCGTTGAATTCCTGCTTGCCGAAATACAATGCAAAACCGGCCGCCAGAACCAACAGCATCACCAAGGAGATGACGAAGTTCATAAACACGACGAACTGGCTGCGCGAGGCGCGCGAGCGCTTGGGCGGCGGCGTGCCGGCTTCAGGCCGCAATGCTTCGCTGGCCGTCTTCGGCATGATCGGACCCGACGGTGCGGACCGTTGCCCGAATTCCCCATTGTCCGCCGAATTTGTGCTCATGGCGCCCTACCGTTTGATCGTGCAACGAATCCCCTTGGGCACAGTAGGGGCGAATATGGCAAAATTGACGGCACGCATAGACCGTGCCGGTCGGCGGACCGGTCAGCCATTGTAGCGCTGGAAGACCAGCGAGGCGTTGGTGCCGCCGAAGCCGAAGGAATTGGACAGCGCCACGTCGACCTGGCGGGCGCGCGGCTTGTGCGGCACCAGGTCGATCGCCGTTTCGCGCTCCGGGTTGTCGAGATTGATGGTGGCCGGCGCGATGTTGTCGCGAATGGCGAGGATCGAAAAGATCGCCTCGGCGGCGCCCGCCGCACCCAGGAGATGGCCTATCGACGACTTGGTCGACGACATCGATATTTTCGACGCGGCATTGCCTACCAGCCGCTCGACGGCGCCGAGCTCGATCGTGTCGGCCATGGTCGAGGTGCCGTGCGCGTTGATGTAGTCGACGTCTGCGGGCGTCAGCTTGGCCCGGTTCAGCGCCGCAACCATGCAGCGGAAGGCGCCGTCGCCATCTTCGGCCGGCGCGGTGATGTGATAGGCATCGCCGGTCAGGCCGTAACCGGTGACCTCGGCATAGATCTTGGCGCCGCGTGCCTTGGCGTGTTCCAGTTCCTCCAAAATGACGACGCCGGCGCCTTCGCCCATGACGAAGCCGTCGCGGTCGCGGTCATAGGGACGCGAGGCCGTTTCCGGAGCGTCGTTGCGGTCGGTGGACAGCGCACGGCAGGCTGCGAAACCGGCGATCGACAGCCGCGTCACCGGCGCCTCGGTGCCGCCCGCGACCATCACGTCGGCATCGCCCCACATGATCAGCCGAGCGGCGTCGCCGATGGCATGCGCGCCGGTGGAGCAAGCGGTGACGACGGCGTGGTTGGGGCCTTTCAGCCCATGCCGGATCGAAACCTGGCCGGAGACGAGATTGATGATCTGGCCGGGGATGAAGAACGGGCTGATGCGGCGCGGTCCGCGCTCCTTCAGGATCAACGCGTTCTCGGCGATGCCTTCGATGCCGCCGATGCCGGAGCCGATCAGCACGCCGGTGGCGCACTGTCCCTCATGCGTCTTCGGTGCCCACCCCGAATCCTTCAGCGCCTCGTCGGCGGCCGCGAGCCCGTAGAGGATGAAGTCGCCGATCTTGCGCAGTTCCTTCGGCTCGAGAACGGCCTCGGGATTGAAGGTGGCGTCCTCACCATTACCGCGCGGAATGACGTGGGCGACCTTACAGGCAAGATCCTCCACCTCGAACTCGGTGATGCGCTTGGCTGCGCTGCGGCCGGTAAGAAGCTCCTTCCAGCCATGCTCGAAGCCTACGCCGAAGGGCGAAAGCAGCCCAAGGCCCGTGACGACGACACGCCTCATCGCAGGTCCTCCTCGGTGATGACTGCAAATAGCGTCAGGCAGAAGCCTTATCGATGTACTTCACCGCATCGCCAACAGTCAGGATGGTTTCGGCCGCATCGTCCGGGATCTCGACGCCGAATTCTTCTTCGAACGCCATGACGAGTTCGACCGTGTCGAGACTGTCCGCGCCCAGATCATCGATGAAGCTCGCCTGCTCCGTCACCTTGTCGGCATCGACGCCAAGGTGCTCGATAACGATCTTCTTGACGCGCTCTGCGGTGTCACTCATTTGGGCATCCTCGTCTTTTGTTTGTCTGTCTTCGTTAGCGGGCAGAATGCCGCTAATCAAGCTGAAAGATGGTCCGGCCGGAAACGCAACACCACCGGGCCGGTTTTTGCCCGAACCGCCGGGTTGCGGGCCGCATTACACGAAAATCGGCCTGGGTCCAAGGCGAAAAGGGGTGTTTTCCCGCAACTGTCAAATCATCGCCATGCCGCCATTCACGTGAATGGTCTGGCCGGTGACATAGGCAGCTTCGTTGGAAGCGAGGTAGGCGACGGCGGAAGCGACTTCGGCGCTGGTGCCCATGCGCCGTGTCGGGATCGCTGCCATGATCGCCTCTTTCTGCTTGTCGTTGAGCTTGTCGGTCATCGCCGATTCGATGAAGCCCGGAGCGACGCAGTTGACGGTGATGTTGCGGGTGGCGATCTCCTGCGCCAGCGACTTGGAAAAGCCGATCATGCCGGCCTTGGAGGCGCAGTAATTGGTCTGGCCGGGATTGCCGGTGACGCCAACCACAGAGGTGATGTTGATGATGCGGCCATGCCGGCGCCGCATCATCGGATGGGTCAGTTCGCGGGTCAGCCGGAACACGGCGGTCAGATTGACTTCGAGCACCGTATCCCAGTCGGCGTCCGCCATGCGTACGAACAGACCGTCCTTGGTGATGCCGGCATTGTTGACGAGAATGTCGACGCCTTCGAGATCGGCCTCGACCTGCTGGCCGAGCGCCTTGACCTCGTCGCGATTGGAAAGGTTCGCCGGGAACAGCTTGACCCGCTCGCCGAGCTCGGCCGCCAGCGTCTCCAGCTTTTCGACGCGGGTGCCGTGCAGGCCGACAACGGCGCCCTGCGCATGCAGCACCCTGGCGATAGCCTCGCCGATGCCTCCCGATGCGCCTGTGACGAGCGCCTTGCGGCCGGTCAATTCGAACATGTCTTGTCTCCTGATCTAAGAGAACACCCTACACGGGTGGGGTCAAATCTCGGCGGTTATGCGAGCGCCGCCAGCGCCGCCTCGACATCCGCCGCCGTGCCGACAGCGCCGGTGGCGATATCGCGGTTGATGCGCCGCGCCAGTCCCGACAGCACCTTGCCGGCGCCCACCTCGTAAAGTGTCGCAATGCCATTTGCGCCGAACCACTCCACCGTTTCGCGCCAGCGCACGCGGCCGGTCACCTGTTCGACCAGGCGGCGGGCGATTGCGTCCGGATCGCTGGACGGGGTGACCGACACGTTAGAGACTACGGCCACCAACGGCGCGTTCTTCGTGACCTCGGCCAGCGCATTGCGCATGACCTTGGCCGCCGGTGCCATAAGCGCCGAATGGAAAGGTGCCGAGACCTGCAGCATCAGCGCCCGCTTGGCGCCTTTATCCGTGCACAGCCTCGCCGCCAGTTCGACCGCCGCCCTGGCGCCGGAGATCACCAGTTGGCCACCGCCATTGTCGTTGGCAATCTGGCAAACTGAATCTTTGGCTGAACCTTTGGCCGCTTCAGCGCAGGCGTCTTCGACATCGGCCTGTTCCAGCCCGATGATCGCCGCCATGGCGCCCTCGCCGGCCGGCACTGCCGCCTGCATGGCATTGCCGCGGATACGCAAGAGCCGGGCGGCATCGGCGACCGAAACGAAACCGGCGGCGGCAAGCGCCGAATATTCGCCGAGCGAATGGCCGGCGACATAGGCGACCTTGTCCTTCAGCGAGAAGCCGCGCGATTCCAGCGCCCGGATCGCGGCAAGTGACACAGCCATCAGCGCCGGCTGGGCATTGGCGGTCAGCGTCAGCGTCTCTTCCGGCCCTTCCCAGATCAGCTTCGACAGGTTTTCGCCGAGCGCGTCGTCGACCTCTTCGAAGATCTTCCGCGATTCCGGAAAGGCGTCGGCGAGGTCCTTGCCCATGCCGACAGCTTGGCTGCCCTGTCCCGGAAAGGTGAATGCAACGGCCATGTGTGGCTCCCAACCGGCTGATTTTTTCCTGCCTGTGACGCAAGGCGGGCGGGCAAGTCAAGTCCGGTATCGGCCCGACCCGGGCCACTCCGGCTCGGTATTGCTGGCCGAGTACCTGTTCCAAAAGGCTTTTTATCGATCACTCATGATGAAAATCGCTCACGATTCGTTTGCTGGCTCTTCTTATTTCAGCCACAGGCGCTAGCTTTTCGTGACATATCGATGACAGCTCAATGACGCTTTTGTGTATGGTCGGGGGAATTGTAAGGTGGCAAGGACTAGGAAGGGCGCTGGCAAAGCCGCGCCACAGTTTCTGGAAGGCGATCCGGCCACCGGCTATCTGCCGGGCCGGAAATGGCCTGTTATCCGTTATGGCCTCGTCAGCCTTCTCGCCGCCACCATCCTGGTTTTTGCGATCGAACTGATCGTGCGCGGCGACTTTGCCGGTACCGTCGCATTCTTCCTGCAGCCCTTCAAGCCGGGCTGGACCACCATCATCATCTTCGCGCTGATTCTGATCGGCCTCGACGCAGTGCTCGGCCGCAGCCACCAGAGCCTGATTATCGTCGCGCCGCTGACCCTGGCGCTGGCCTTCGTCGGCCATCAGAAATCGCTTTATCTCGGCGATCCGCTCTATCCGACCGATTTCCTCTATTCACGCCAGATCGTAGCGCTGATGCCGCTTCTGGTGCGCGAACGTCCGGGAACCGCCATCGCTCTGGCGGTCGGCATCGTTGGCAGCCTCTCGCTGCTCGTTTATGGCTGGCGGCTGTGGCGCCGCCGGGTACCGGCGCTCGGTCGCAAGGGGCGGCTGGCCAGGCTGACGCTGACCGTGCCGCTGCTCGCCTTCTTCGTGTCGATCATGGATTACGCGACGTTCTCGTGGACCCGCGACCGGCTGCAAATCATCCCGATCATGTGGGACCAGAAGGAAAATTACGCCTCCAACGGCTTCGCACTGGCCTTCGCGCTCAACGTGCCGATGGCCCATGTCCCCGCGCCTGCCGGCTACTCCGACAAAGCGATCGCGGCGATCGAAAGGCCTGATGTGAAGGCATCGGTACCGACCGAGAAGCCAGATATCATCATCGTCATGAGCGAATCCTTCTGGGATCCGACCGAACTGCCCGGCGTCACCATCACGCCCGATCCGATTCCCAACGTGCGGGCGCTGCGCTCTGGCCACGTATTCTCGCCCGAATTCGGCGGCATGACCGCCAATGTCGAGTTCGAGGCGCTGACCGGCCTTTCCAACGCCTTCCTGCCGGCCGGCAGCATCCCCTACCAGCAATATGTCCGCGCGCCGGTGCCGTCGATGGCAACGTTCCTGAAGAGCCAGGGCTATGAGACGCGCGCCATCCATCCGGGCACAAGCTGGTTCTGGAACCGAACGCCGGTCTATGCGGAGTTCGGCTTCGATGACTTCAAGTCCGAAGAAAACATGCCGTATCTCGAAAAGCGCGGGCCGCTAGCGTCGGACGCGGCAATGACCGACGAGATCATCCGCGAAGCCGACGCCACGGACAATCCGTTCTTCTACTTCGCCGTCAGCCTGCAAAACCACGGACCCTACGAACCGAATCGCTACTACAATCCGACCCACAAGGTGCAGGCTCCGACCAGCCAGTGGGCAAAGGATTCGCTGCTGAGCTTCACGGAAGGCGCATCCGACGCCGACAAGAGCCTCGAGCGCCTTGTCGAATGGGCGAAGAACCGGCGGCGACCGACGGTTATCGCCTTCTTCGGCGACCATCTGCCGCCGCTCGGTCCTGTCTATGTCGAGACCGGCTTCCTCAAGGATAACGTCGCGCCACGCAAGGAGCCGCCCGACCAGATGCTGCTGCATCACCGAACACCGCTGATCGTATGGTCCAACCGCACCGGTCCGGTCGCGGACATGGCCACTGTCAGTCCAGTCTTTCTGCCCTACCATGTCCTGACCACGGCCGGGATCAGCCACCCCTATTACACCGGCTTCCTCGGCCAGATGCGCGAGCGCTACAGCGTCGTCGACCGCAATTTGTTGATGACGCCGGCGGGCGAGGCCACGCCGGACTGGGCGCGCAAGAAGAAAATCGACCCGGCCATTCGCGATTTCCGTCTGCTGCAATACGACATGATGTTCGGCAAGCGCCGCGCAGCGCCCGATTTCTTCCCGGAAACGGTGAAGAAGCTCGTTCCGCATACAAGCTGAAGATGCCGCGACATGTCGCCCTCGCGGCGGCGGATTTTCGGCTCGCCCTTGCCTTGCGGCCAAATTCCTGTATAGACGCCCGCAATCTGCCGGTCCTTGCTGGGGGCTGAACGGAGGGCCGGAGGTTTTTTCGAAACCTTCGTGTGGAGCCAGAAGCGCTTCCGCCTCCCGTGTCTCCGCTCTCGACCGTCTCGTCATGCTCCTTTCTTCCCCGCCCCTTAGGGATCGGCGGGTCAGAGAAGTTGCAGAGGCTTTTGCCGCCGGGAACCGGGAGAGAAACGAAGAAAGGCAATAGAACAATATGGCTCTTTACGAACATGTGTTTCTTGCCCGGCAGGACCTCTCGCAGCAGCAGGTCGATGCGCTTGTCGAACAGTACAAGGGCGTCATCTCCGCGAATGGCGGGTCCGTCGGCCGGGTCGAGAACTGGGGACTGAAGTCCCTCACCTACCGGGTCAACAAGAACCGGAAGGCATACTACACGCTGATGGACATCACCTGCCCGCCGGCCGCACTCAACGAGATGGAGCGTCAGATGGGCCTGTCCGAGGATGTGCTGCGCTTCCTCACCATCAAGGTCGATGCGCATGAGGAAGGCCCGTCGGCGATGATGCAGAAGCGCGAGGAGCGCTCGGAACGCGGCGGCTTCGGCGACCGTGACCGCGGCCCGCGCTCGTTCGGCGACCGCGATCGCGGCGACCGTGGCGATCGCCCGCCGCGCAGCTTCGGTGGCGACGCCGGTGCAGAACGTGGTCCGCGCCGTCCGCGCGAAGGTGTTGAAGGGGGTGCAGAATAATGGTCGACATCAACCAGATCCCGACCCGGCGCCCGTTCCACCGCCGCCGCAAGACCTGCCCGTTCTCCGGCGCCAACGCGCCCAAGATCGACTACAAGGACGTACGTCTGCTGCAGCGCTACATTTCCGAGCGCGGTAAGATCGTGCCGTCGCGCATCACCGCCGTCAGCCAGAAGAAGCAGCGCGAGCTCGCCAAGGCGATCAAACGCGCCCGCTTCCTCGGCCTGCTGCCCTACGTGGTTCGCTAGCACTCTTTCAGCGGGCGGTTCGCCGCCCGCTTTTCCCACGGCGACGGGCGCCGCGGGGTTGCCATCAAATCCCGGGTTGAGGTGAAGACCTCTAACTGCCGCGACAGGCAGGACAGCGACACAGGCGGCGACGCCCTCAGCTTCCTGACCTGTTCCAAACAATTCGGCGTCGATGCCAGCGATTTGGCGCCCAAACGAAGGAACAAAACCATGGACGTCATTCTTCTCGAGCGCGTTTCCCGCCTCGGTCAGATGGGCGATACCGTCAAGGTCAAGGATGGATTCGCCCGCAACTTCCTGCTGCCGCAGGGCAAGGCGCTGCGCGCCAACGAAGCCAACAAGAAGAAATTCGAAGGCCAGCGCGCCCAGCTCGAAGCCCGCAACCTCGAGCGCAAGTCCGAGGCCATGCAGATTTCGGAAAAGCTCGACGGCAAGAGCTTCATCGCGGTGCGTTCGGCCGGCGAAACCGGCCAGCTCTACGGCTCGGTGTCGACCCGCGACATCGCCGAGTTGCTGACGGCTGAAGGTTTCTCGGTCAACCGCAACCAGATCCTGCTCAACCAGCCGATCAAGACCATCGGCCTTACCAATGTGGCGATCGCGCTGCATCCGGAAGTCGAGGTCACCATCACGCTAAACATCGCCCGCACGGCCGACGAAGCCGAGCGCCAGGCCAAGGGCGAGACGCTGACCACCGCCGAAGCCATCTATGGCGAAGACATCAACGACAATGCCCGCCCGGACAACTTCTTCGACCCCAATGCCGAGTTCGAAGGCGGCGAAGACAACGGCTGATTGCACGTCACAAGCGTCAGAGCGGCGCTTTAAAACGTTTCGTCGGCTTCCAGTCATTTCTGGACCAATGCCCGGGCCCCTCGCCTGGGCATTTTTGTGCCAAAAGGAACTTTTCGAACCCCTATATGTTGAGGCAGACTAAAGCGCCGCGCGTCCTTTGGACGCGGAAAGGATTCTGTAGAACTTTGGTTTGGCGCATGATCCTTTCCGAAAATCGATTTCGATTTTCGGGGTCATGCGCCAAGACAGCGTGTCTGACCGAGAGGGGACATTGGTCATGAATATTCTGCTGAAACGCATTCTCGACCGCCTGGTGCGCACCGGCAATCTCAAAGTCACCGGACCGAAAGGCCTCTCGGTGATCTTCGGCGACGGCAGCGGCGATCTGGTGCACATGCACATCAAGACCGCGCATGCCGAGCGCGCCATCACCTTCGATCCGATGCTGGCGGTGCCGGAAGCCTATATGGACGGTGAACTCGACATACTCGAGGGCGGCGTGCTGGGGGTGATGCGCATCGCCTTCCAGAACATGGGTAGCGGCGGCATCGACGCCACCTGGTCGAAGGCGATCGAGGGCCTGCGCCACGCCTTCCGCCGCCTGCAGCAGATCAACACGGCGGCGCGCGCGCGCCGTAACGTGCAGCGCCACTATGATTTGTCGGGCGACCTCTACCGGCTCTTCCTCGACGAGGACATGCAGTATTCCTGCGCCTATTTCGAGCAACCGGACATGACGCTCGATGAGGCCCAGGCCGCCAAGAAGCGCCACATCGCCGCCAAGCTCAGGCTGAAGGCCGGCCAGACGGTGCTCGACATCGGCTCCGGCTGGGGCGGGCTCGGCATCTATCTCGCCAAGTCCTTCGACGTCGACGTGCAAGGTGTGACGTTGTCGACCGAACAGCATGGCGTCGCCACCGACCGCGCCCATGCGCAGGGGCTGGAAAACCGCGTGCATTTCGAAGTGAGGGATTATCGCGAGCTCAACGAGCGCTTCGACCGCATCGTCTCGGTCGGCATGTTCGAGCATGTCGGCGTCAACCACTACCGCACCTTCTTCGACAAATCGGCGACGCTTTTGAAGCCGGACGGCGTCATGCTGCTGCACACGATCGGCCGCTCCGGCGCGCCGTGGGCAACCAGCGCCTTCATCCGCAAATACATCTTTCCCGGCGGCTACATACCCTCGCTCTCTGAAGTAATGCCTGCGATCGAAAAGTCGGGCCTCATCGTCACCGACATCGAAATCCTGCGGCTACATTATGCCGAGACGCTGAGGCATTGGAGCGAGCGCTTCGCCGCCAATCGCGACAGGGCCAAGGCGATCTATGACGAGCGTTTCTGCCGCATGTGGGAGTTCTACCTGGGGGCCTCGGAAGCAGCCTTCCGCTGGCAGGATCTGGTGATCTTCCAGATCCAGATTGCCAAGAAGAACGACACGCTGCCGATGTCTCGCGACTATATGGCTAAATGCGAGAAGGCGCTGGAGATGCGCGACATGGGACATCGCCCAAAAGCCCCTGCCGCCAAGCCCGCGCGGCGCCGCAAGGTGGCTGATACGGAATAGACTGTCGACGATCACGCCATTGCCGCTTGCCATTGCCGGCCCGCACGCTGAAAAAAGGTCTCGTCGCCGCCGCGAGACCTTTTTTCATGACCTATCTCATCTACATCGTTGCTGCCCTTGCCGAGATCGCCGGCTGCTTTTCGATCTGGGCGTGGTGGCGGCTGGAAAAGTCACCGTTGTGGCTGGCGCCGGGCCTGGTCTCGCTCGCTTTGTTCGGCTTCCTGCTGGCGCTGGTAGACATCAGCGCGGCGGGCCGCGCCTATGCTGCCTATGGCGGCATTTACATCGCCGCCTCGCTCGGATGGCTGTGGCTGGTGGAAGGCGTTCGCCCCGACCGTTGGGACCTCGCCGGTTCCGCGCTCTGCATCGTTGGCGCTTCGGTCATCCTGCTCGCACCTCGGGGTGCCTGAGCTATGGAACTGCCTATCCCGCTTCGACAGGGCGTCGAGCGCCTCCTCGAAAAAGTGCCGCTGCCGACGCTGAAGCAAGCGGCAAAAACGCTGTCGGACCGCTACCGCGCCGAACTGCGCGACGGGCGCCTGCACATGGCCGAGGAGATGGCGGTCAAGGCCTATCTGGCGACGCGGCTGCCGGCAACCTATGCCGCCGTCCATGCCAGCCTCGATGCGGTCAGCGAGCCAAGGCCCGATTATGCGCCCAAAAGCCTGCTCGATGTCGGCGCCGGCCCTGGTACCGTGCTTTGGGCTGCGCTCGATCTCTGGCCCGACCTCGAGCAGGCGGTGCTGATCGAGGCGAGCGCCGCGGTGCGCCGGGTCGGCGAGGCGCTTGCCACTGAGGCGATGACGGCCAGGATCGCCTGGCTGGCCGGCGATGTCACCATCGACCTTGCCGATCTCAAGCCGGCCGAGCTGGTCACCTGCGCCTATGTGCTGGACGAGATCGGACCGGCGTCGCTGCCAAAACTCATCGACCGGCTCTGGCACCTGACCGACGACACGCTGCTGGTCGTCGAGCCGGGCACGCCGGCCGGATGGCAGCGCATTCTTGCCGTGCGCCGGCAACTGATCGAGGCGGGAGCGCATGTGCTTGCGCCTTGCCCGCATGAGGCGCCCTGCCCGCTCGTGCCGCCCGACTGGTGCCATTTTTCGCAGCGCGTCGCGCGTTCGCGCCTGCACCGGCTGGCCAAAGACGCCGACGTGCCATGGGAGGACGAGAAATTCATCTACGTCGCTGCCTCCCGCCAAGCTGTTGCCCCACCGCAGGCACGTGTGATCGCACCGCCGAAATCGGGCTCCGGCAAGGTCCTGCTGAAACTTTGCGAAAAGGACGGCAGTGCCGATGAGAAACTGTTCACCAAGCGCGACGGCGATGTGTTCAAGGCCGCCCGGCGGCTGGGCTGGGGCGACGCGCTGCCGGAGTGATTGGCAGCCTATTTTCCTGTTTTGTTCTCGCCCGAGAACGGCTAGGCTCGCCGTCTTGATTCGAGTCAATCAAGATTCTTTCCACCGAAAAACCTCGGCTGTGAATCGCGGGCACCAAAGCTGATTGGACGGGGACTGATGCAGATATGTCATCACCGACTTATCCCATTCTGATATCGAAAGACCGGGATCGAAATCGGGGACATCATGGCAGAGGCAGCGCGAAAATTCGGCGTGGCGGAAACACCACTCTATCGGGAGGCGCCGAACAACATAGAGGCCGAGCAGGCGCTGCTCGGCGCCATCCTCGTCAACAACGACGCCTTCTACCGCGTCTCGGACTTCCTGAAATCCGGCCATTTCTACGAGCCACTGCATCGCAAGATCTTTGAAGTAGCCGCCGAGCTCATCCGTATGGGCAAGATAGCGACGCCGATCACGCTGAAGACCTTCCTGCCGGCCGACGAGAAGGTCGGCGACATGACGGTCGCGCAATATGTCGTGCGGCTGGCCGTTGAGGCGGTCACCGTCGTCAACGCCGCCGACTACGGCCGCGCCATCTATGATCTTGCCACACGACGCGCGCTGATCACCGTCGGCGAAGACATGGTCAACATCGCCTATGATGCGCCGGTCGACATGTCGCCGTCCGAGCAGATCGAGGATGCCGAGCGGCGCCTGTTCGAACTGGCCGAAACCGGCCGCTATGATGGCGGCTTCGAGAGCTTCACCGACGCGGTCAAAACCGCCGTCGACATGGCCAACGCCGCCTATATGCGCGACGGGCACCTGTCGGGCGTCGCCACTGGCCTGCGCGATCTCGACCGCCGCATGGGCGGCCTGCAGCCATCCGATCTGATCATCATCGCCGGCCGCCCCGGCATGGGCAAGACATCGCTTGCCACCAACATGGCCTTCAACATCGCCGAGGCCTATGTGCCGGCGCAACAGGCCGACGGCTCGTTCAAGGCGGCCAATGGCGGCGTCGTCGGCTTCTTCTCGCTCGAAATGTCATCGGAACAGCTCGCCACCCGCATCATTTCCGAGCAGACCGAAATCCCGTCGTCAAAAATCCGTCGCGGCGAGATCAGCGAGATGGACTTCGAAAAGCTAGTCGCCTGTTCGCAGACCATGCAGAAGATCCCACTGTTCATCGACCAGACCGGCGGCATTTCTATTGCTCAGTTGTCTGCCCGCGCGCGTCGTTTAAAGCGCCAGCGCGGCCTCGACGTCATCGTCATCGACTATATCCAGCTGATGCAGGGTTCGAGCGCCAAATCCTCGCAGAACCGCGTGCAGGAGATCACCGAAATCACCACCGGCCTGAAGGCGCTGGCCAAGGAGCTTGCCGTGCCGATCATCGCGCTGTCGCAGCTGTCGCGCCAGGTCGAAAGCCGTGACGACAAACGCCCGCAGCTTTCGGATCTGCGTGAATCGGGCTCGATCGAGCAGGACGCCGACGTGGTGATGTTCGTCTATCGCGAGGAATATTATCTGAAGAACCGCGAGCCGAAGCCGGGCACCGACGAATACATCAAATGGGAACACGAGATGAACGAGATGCGCGGCAAGGCCGAGGTCATCGTCGCCAAGCAGCGCCACGGACCGACCGGCTCGGTCAGCCTCGCCTTCCAGGGCGAGTTCACCCGCTTCTCCGACCTCGCCGAAGAGCATCATATTGCGGAGAGGTTTGAGTAGACATGGGTAACCGTTTCGGGTTTCCGGCCTCTCTTGCTCACGCGCTCCTAGGCGCGGCTGTCTTGCCCGGGATCGCTTCCGCTTGTTCCATGCCTGCCGGCTGGACGCCGCAGCGAGCATTTGCAGAGGCGGCCTTGGTGTTCCATGGCCGGGTGACAGCCACGGAGCTTAGTTCAACAAAGCTTGGGGATGTCCCAGCCGACGCGGGCGATGGCCGGATACTGGTTAACGTACGCTACGAGACAATCGAGGTGTTCAAGGGCAAGCCGGAAGCGAGTGGTACGATCTCTACGACCACGCTGATCATGGGAGGATGTGGTGTACCCGTCCTAACCGGCCAGCATTTCCTGTTTTATGTTGACGGATTTGATGAGAAGGCGCGGAAAGGCCTGCCTGAACTTGCCGGCCAGACACAAGGTATGATCTCCATCTACGACACGCAGATGTTACCGCCCAATCCTGAGTTGCTCGACGAGGCGCTTGCCGAAGTCCGCGCTCACGCCAAGAAGCACTGAATTGCATCCACACTCTCCAAACCACGCTCGGATACGTGGACAGTTCCAGTCAGCCACCATTCAAAACTGGGTGCGGCTCCATGGCTAAATCCCGCATCCAGTTCATCTGCCAGAATTGCGGTTCGGTGCATCAGCGCTGGGCCGGCAAATGCGATGCCTGCGGCGAGTGGAATACGCTGGTCGAAGAAGGCACGTCCGGCGGCATCGGCTCGGGTCCGGCCAACACCCGCAATGCCCGCAAGGGCCGCGCCGTGGTGCTGACGACTTTGTCCGGCGATATCGAGGATGCGCCGCGTATCGTCTCCGGCATCGGCGAACTCGACCGCGCCACCGGCGGCGGTTTCGTGCGCGGCTCGGCCCTTCTGGTCGGCGGAGATCCCGGCATCGGCAAGTCGACGCTGTTGACCCAGGCTGCCGCAGCACTGGCGTCCAAGGGCTACCGCATCGTCTACGTCTCGGGCGAAGAGGCGGTTGCCCAGATCAGGCTGCGTGCGCAGCGGCTCGGCGTCGCCTCGACCCCGGTTGAGCTTGCCGCCGAAACCAATGTCGAGGACATCCTCGCCACCATCGCCGACGGCAAGCGGCCGGACCTGGTGATCCTCGATTCGATCCAGACCTTGTGGACCGACATGGCCGATTCGGCTCCCGGCACCGTCACCCAGGTGCGCGCCGCCGCCCAGGCGATGATCCGCTATGCGAAATCCACAGGGGCGGCGATCGTGCTCGTCGGCCACGTCACCAAGGAAGGCCAGATCGCCGGGCCGCGCGTCGTCGAGCATATGGTCGACGCGGTGCTCTATTTCGAGGGCGAAGGCGGCCACCATTACCGCATCCTGCGCACGGTCAAGAACCGCTTCGGACCGACCGACGAGATCGGCGTCTTCGAAATGTCTGATATGGGCCTGCGCGAGGTCGCAAATCCGTCCGAGCTTTTTCTCGGCGAACGCCATGCGAAGGCGCCGGGCGCCGCGGTTTTCGCCGGCATGGAAGGCACCCGCCCGGTGCTGGTCGAGATCCAGGCGCTGGTGGCGCCGTCGTCGCTGGGCACGCCGCGCCGCGCCGTCGTCGGTTGGGACGGCGCCCGGCTGTCGATGATCCTCGCCGTTCTCGAAGCCCATTGCGGCGTCCGCTTCGGCACGCATGACGTCTATCTCAACGTCGCCGGCGGCTACCGTATCTCGGAGCCGGCTGCCGATCTGGCGGTAGCGGCCGCACTGGTTTCCTCGCTCACCGGTCTTGCCCTTCCGGCCGATTGCGTCTATTTCGGCGAAATCAGCCTTTCGGGCGCCGTGAGGCCGGTTGCGCATGCGCAGCAGCGCCTGAAGGAAGCCGAAAAGCTGGGTTTTGGAAGCGCGGTTCTGCCCTTGGGCAGCGAGGAACTTGCCGGCGGGATAGGGGCCGGCGCTTTCCAGCCCACCGAGCTTGCCGATCTCGTGGCGCGCATAGCCGGCTCACGGCGCAGCCGCGCCGACGAGCAAGAGTGACGCGGCTCATGAAGTGGGGCAAAAAACATGCCGATTACGCTGCTTGACGGAATTCTCGTCGGCTTCACCTTGGTCTCGGCGATGCTCGCCATGGTTCGCGGCTTTTCGCGCGAGATCCTCTCCGTCGTCTCCTGGATAGCGGCGGCGGCTGCGGCGTTCTTCTTCTACCAACCGGTCCTACCTTACGTTCAGCCCTATGTCGACAATGAGAAGATTGCCATGGTGGTGGCCGCCGGCATCGTCTTCATCGTCGCGCTGATCGTCGTCTCCGTCATCACCATGAGACTCGCCGACTGGATCATCGATTCCAGGGTCGGCGCGCTCGACCGCACGCTCGGTTTCCTCTATGGCGCGGCGCGCGGCATCCTGGTCGTCGCGGTGGCCCTACTGTTCTTCAACTGGCTGGCCGGCCCCAAGACTCCGGGCTGGGTCGCCAACGCCAAGTCGCGGCCGCTGCTCGAATCGATCGGCGCCAAGCTCGAAAGCCTGCTGCCCGAGGATCCGGAAAACGCGATCCTCAACAGGCTCAATCCGAATCAGCCGGCACCCGAGACCGGAGCCGAGACACCTCCGGCGGCGGACGCACCCGCGGCGGACGCACCGGCAACCGGCGACGATGCTCCGGCGCTCGACGGCAGCGAGACCAACGCGCCACCAGCCGACAATGCACCGGCCAATCCGGCGCCGGCAAACTGACGATCATGTGAAAGCCGCAAACTCTACGTTGCTCTCGAGCAGTCATCACACTATATAGCGACTTTAGCGGAGCTGAAGATGGCAGACGCAGACGACTTGCTTTCCGCCGAAGCTGACGATCATTTCCATGACGAATGCGGTGTGTTCGGTATTTTTGGCCGGCAGGACGCCGCGGCTATCGTCACGCTCGGCCTGCATGCATTGCAGCATCGCGGCCAGGAAGCAGCGGGTATCGTTTCCTATGACGGCACCCAGTTCCATGTCGAACATCACGTCGGCCTGATCGGCGATACGTTCACCAAGCAGCGCGTCATCGACAGCCTGCAAGGCAACCGCGCCATCGGCCACACGCGCTACGCCACCACAGGCGGCGCCGGCCAGCGCAACATCCAGCCGTTTTTCGCCGAGCTCGCCGATGGCGGCTTCGCCGTCGCCCACAACGGCAACCTCACCAACGCCATGACCGTGCAGCGCGCGCTTCAGAAACAGGGCGCGATCTTCTCATCGACCTCCGACACCGAGACGCTGCTGCATCTGGTCGCTACCAGCAGGGAACGCGATCTCAACTCGCGCTTCATCGATGCGGTGCGCCAGGTCGAAGGCGCCTTCTCGCTGGTGGCGATGACTTCAAAGAAGATGATCGGCTGCCGCGATCCGCTCGGCATCCGGCCGCTGGTGCTCGGCGATCTCGACGGCGCCTGGATCCTGGCTTCCGAAACCTGCGCGCTCGACATCATCGGCGCGCGTTTCGTGCGCGACCTGAAGCCCGGCGAGATGGTCGTCGTCACAGCCAAGGGTATCGAGAGCCTGTTTCCGTTCGAGCCGCAGAAGACCCGCTTCTGCATCTTCGAATATGTTTATTTCGCGCGTCCGGATTCGTCGGTCGAAGGCCGCAACGTCTACGAAGTTCGCAAGCGCATCGGCGCCGAGCTGGCGCTCGAAAGCCCGGTCGAGGCCGACATCGTCGTGCCGGTGCCGGACAGCGGCACTCCGGCGGCGATCGGCTTTTCGCAAGCCGCGGGCATCCCGTTCGAGCTCGGCATCATCCGCAATCACTATGTCGGCCGTACCTTCATCCAGCCTGGCGATTCGATCCGCCACATGGGTGTCAAGCTCAAGCACAATGCCAACCGCCGCATGATCGAAGGCAAGCGCGTGGTGCTGGTCGACGATTCGATCGTGCGCGGCACCACCAGCCAGAAGATCGTGCAGATGGTGCGCGATGCCGGCGCCAAGGAAGTGCACATGCGCATCGCCTCGCCGCCGACGCGCGCTTCGTGCTTCTATGGCGTCGACACGCCGGAGAAGTCGAAGCTGCTTGCGTCGCGCATGTCGGTGGAAGAGATGGCCGAGTTCATCCGCGTCGATTCACTCGGTTTCCTGTCGATCGACGGGCTCTACCGCGCCGTCGGTGAGGCCGGCCGCGACAATGAGCAGCCGCAATTCTGCGACGCCTGCTTCACGGGGCAATATCCGACCCGGCTTGCCGACTTCGAAGGTTCGGACAATGTGCGCACGCTGTCGCTCTTGGCGGCAGGAGGTTCGTAGGTCTTGCTGCAACCCGCGAATTTCGCCGGTTTGCAAATTTCGTCGCGATTGCTGTGTCGCGCCCCCTCTGTCCTGCCGGACATCATAGAGCGCTAACCTTCGGAGCTGCCCGGTGACCCCTGCCCTCGACCTTTCCGGCCGCGTCGCGGTCGTCACCGGTGCCTCGCGCGGCATCGGCTACTTCATCGCCCTGGAACTTGCCGCTGCCGGAGCGCATGTCATCGCGGTTGCCCGCACCGTCGGCGGGCTGGAAGAACTCGACGACCAGATCAAGGCGGCGGGCGGACAAGCCACACTTGTGCCGCTCGACCTCGCCGACATGGCCGGCATCGACCGGCTGGGCGGCGCCATCCACGAGCGCTGGGGCAAGCTCGACATCCTGGTCGCCAATGCGGCGGTGCTCGGCGTCATCTCGCCGATCGGCCATGTCGAGGCCAAGACCTTCGAGAAGGTGATGACCATTAACGTCACCTCGACATGGCGGCTGATTCGCTCGGTCGATCCGTTGCTCAGGCTCTCCGATGCCGGCCGCGCCATCGTGCTTTCCTCCAACGCCGCCCATTCGGCGCGGGCCTTCTGGGCGCCCTATGCGGCGTCGAAGGCGGCGGTCGAGACGATGATGCGTTCCTGGGCGCATGAGACGGAAAACTTGGCCCTCAGGGTCAATGCCGCCGACCCCGGCGCCACCCGTACCGCCATGCGGGCGCAGGCGGTGCCCGGCGAGGATCCGGAGACGCTGCCGCATCCCCAGGAGATCGCCAAGCGCATCGTGCCGCTGGCCAGCCCTGCGCTCAGGGAAACCGGGCTGATCTTCCAGGCCAAGCATAATCGCTTTGTTGCCTACCGGCAGCCGGAGTAGACGCATCGCGCATTTTTTGGCGGAGGAATAGCGCCGCAACCGACGTTGTCGGAATGCCAAATGTTCGCAAACGGAGGACCACCATGCGCAGACTGCTTCTCGTCACCGCCGCTGCATCGCTAACAGCTGTCGGCGTCGCATCCTCACAGGATGCGACGATGAGCTTCTTCGTCACCAGTGTTGGCTTGGGCAAGGGCGCCGATCTCGGCGGCCTCGCGGGCGCCGATGCGCATTGCGGCTCGCTGGCTGAAGCAGCCGGCATCACGGGCAAGACATGGCGCGCCTATCTCTCGACCAGCGACACCGACGCACGCGATCGCATCGGCAAGGGACCGTGGTTCAACGCCAAGGGCGTCAAGATCGCCGACGATGTCGCTTCGCTGCATAGCGATGCCAACGCCATCACCAAGCAGACGGCGCTCGACGAAAAGGGCGAAATGATCAACGGCCGCAGCGACAAGCCCAACCGGCACGACGTGCTCACCGGCTCCAAGCCCGACGGCACGAAAATCGCCGACCAGACCTGCGGCGACTGGACGCTCAGCGGAGCAGAAGGTGCGGCAATGACGGGCCATCACGACCGCACCGGTCTCGACGATTCGGCCGCCGCCAAATCGTGGAATTCCTCGCACGCTTCACGCGGCGGCTGCAGTCAGGAGGCGCTGAGGAGCACCGGTGGCGACGGCCTGTTCTACTGCTTTGCCGTGAATTGAGCCGTTCCAACGGACGTAGGACATTCACGCGGGCTGCCGTGGCGAACCACCGCGCCCGGCCGCGCTTTCGTCGATTGCCCAGAGTTGATAGGATCGCCCGACTCCCACAACAAAAGAGGAAATCCCATGGCGGCTCCGAGCGTAGCGTTGGTCTGGTATCTGGTGATTGCCGGCCCGCAAGGCGGCATGGTGGTGCTGCCCAGCACGTTCGACACCCGCGAACAGTGCACCTCCGCCGTCACCGAATATCAGAAGCAGCCAACGCCGGCCGGCTGGTCGGTGCAGTGCGTGCCGAGCGCCTCGCCCTTCGCCGACGAGGGCGAAAGTGAGTAGCCGGCGCGCGTTCAGCGCTGAGCGCTGACCGTCAGTTCCGGCCTGGTATTGATGGTCTGGAACACCACGCAGTAGCGTTCGGTCAGTTTGAGCAGCGCGTCGACGCGCTCCTGTGACTCGTCGCTGTCGAGGCCGAATGTCAGCCGGATGGCGCGGAAGCCGACCGGCGCATCTCTTGCCACACCCAAGGTGCCGCGAAAGTCGAGATCGCCTTCGGCCTCCACCGTGGCGGCGCCGAGCTTGAACTCCAGCGCCGTCGCCACTGCCTTCAGCGTTACGCCGGCGCAAGCGACCAGCGCCTCCAGCAGCATATCGCCCGAGCACAGTTCGAGCCCCGAGCCGCCGGTAGCCGGATGCAGACCGGCAACGGCGAGCGCCCTGCCGGTCTCGACCTTGCAGGCGATCGACTGGTCGTCGATCGAGCCCCTGGCCCTCAGCGTGACCAGCGCGCTCGACGCGTCTTCGCGATAGGCCTCCTTGAGCGGCGCCTGCATGGCCTTCAGTCCGGTGGCGTCCATGTCCAACCCTTTTCGGCAGTCGGCTTTATCGCTCGTCAGGATACTCGAATAGAACCGATACGGCCTAAAAACTTCGATTTCACGACGTTTGGACCGTAGTGACAAGCTGTCCAGACATTGCTGCGTCATTAGCAGAAAAAACGGTCGACCAGCAGGGCCACCGCGCCGCGAAGTGTTTCTTGGCGCGGCGCTGATCTTTGGGGCCGGCCTGCTGATCATCGGCAACGAACATTTCCACAAGCAGCTGTAGGATGCGCCAACCGCTGCTGACAGTACGATGTCAGGACAAGGCAGCATAGTCTGGTGACATGACGGGATCCCTAAGCATGCCTGACACCGCCGCCGAGCGCACCCTTGGCATCATCCTGGTTTCGGCGTCGGCGGCGGTGTTCGGCCTCACCGGCGTATTGACCAAGTCGATCCATGCCGACCCGCTCACCATCACCTGCTGGCGCGGCTTCGTCGGCTCGATCCTGATCACCCTCTATGTGCTTTGGCGCCGCCGCCGCTCCGGCAGGCGTGAAAGCCTGCGTCTCGGGTGGCGCGGCTGGCTGCTGGCGATCGAGGGCGCGCTGGCCAGCATCGCCTTCATCTCAGCGTTCAAATTCACCTTCGTCGCCAACGTCGCGATCATCTACGCCACCGCGCCCTTCGTCACCGCGCTGCTTGCCTTCATGCTGGTCCGTGAGCGCTTCCGACTGCAGACGCTTGCCGCCGCCGCCGTGTCGCTCAGCGGTGTGGCGATCATGGTCTGGTCCGGCTTCGGTACCGGGCATCTGTTCGGCGACGGGCTGGCGCTGCTGATGACAATCGGCAGCGCGCTCTACATGATCATGGTGCGCGCTTTCCGCGACACGCCTGTGGTGTGGGCCGGAGCGATGTCGGCGTTCCTTTTGTTCGTGCTCGGCTGGTTCGTCACCGATCCACTGGCGGTTTCGGCCAGAGACGCAGTGCTGCTCGTCACCTTCGGCATGTCCTTCGCGCTGGCCTCGATCCTGTGGACGGAGGGCGCACGGCTCATCCCGGCAGCCGAATCCGGCCTGCTAGGCTCGGCTGAAGTGCCGTTCGCGATCCTGTTCGCCTTCGTGTTCCTGGCCGAGGTCCCGCCGGCCGCCAGTATGATCGGCGGCGCCATCGTGCTCTGCGCGGTGTTCGCCCATGCCGGGCGTGACTGGCACGTGGCGAGGCAGCGCTCTGCCTGAGAAAAACTGCCCCTGAAATAAATTTGTAAAGTCATGGAACCATCATCGGGTTCAGGCATTGTTGGGTTCGACGGGTCACCCCAAGTCCCCCCAAACCCCTCGGCCCGTCTAACCTAGAGCCGACCGCAAGGTCGGCTTTTTCTTTTTACGAAATCAGCTTGGTGCGCCTGCCAAGGCAAGATTGCCGCTGAACAGCGCAGCCAGATGCTGTGCCGGGGGCTCGGCATCCTGGCGCAGCCGGATGGCGAACTCGGCGATGGGAACCGGCGGCAGCCCAAGGTCGCGCGGTGCCTCGACGATGCCGGAATGGGCAAAGCGCGCCGTCCGCAGCGTCAGCGCGATGCCGGCATTCACCGCTGTGCGCAGTCCTGCCAGGCTGGCACTGCCGGCGGCGATGCGGTAGCGGCGGCCGGTCGTGTCGAGTGCCGCGATCGCTGCCTCACGAAAGCCGCAATGCGGATCGAGCAGCGCCAGCGGCAACTCGTCCTGGCGCGAGACCAGCCCCTTTTGCGAACAGAGCCACATCATCGGCTCGCGGAGCACGCCGACTTCGTCCGGCGCCGGCGCCTGGCGCATGGCGATCGCCAGATCGAGGGTGCCGGATTGCAGCGCCTGCGCCAATTCGGCGGAGCGGCCGACGCGCAATTCGATCCTGACGCGTGGATGAGTCACGGCGAAGGCCCTGAGCAAATCCGGCAGGCCGCTGTCGGCGAAATCTTGTGTCGTGCCTATGGCCACGCGCCCATCGGCTCGCACGCCCCTGAGGGCCAGCCACGCCTCGCGATGCACTGCCAGTATACGCCGTGCGTGGCCGACCAGATCCTCCCCGGCCGGCGTCAGGACGCGGGCCCGCCCCTGCGGCACCAAAAGGAGTTCGCCGACAATATCCTCCAGCCGCTGCATCTGCGCCGTCACCGCCGAAGGCGAGCGGCCGACGATCGATGCTGCCTGCGCCAGCGAGCCGCTGTCGACGAAGGCGAGAAAGGTTTTGAGGAGATCGGGGTCGAGCGTCTGCATAATTCAGTTATATCGAAGTGTTCATCTAAAACAATTCGATTTTTTTGACGCTAAAGCCATGACATGGTTTTCCCAGCAGCGCGAGACGCCCCCCTCAGGAGAAAAGACCAGGAGAAGAGAAATGCCGATCATCAATGTCAGCGTCACCGGCAGGCCCGATGCCGCTCTGTCCGCCACCATAGCCAGGGAGGTGACCGAACTGACCGCAATGCATCTGCGCAAGGATCCGACCATCACCGCGGTCGCCATATCCTATCTCGACCCGCAGCATTGGTTCGCCGGCGGCAAGTCGCTAGCCGAGCACGGCGCCAAGACCTTCTGGCTCGACATCAAGGTGGTCGACGGCACCAACACCAAACTCGAACTGGAAGCCTATCTCAAGGCGATCTTCGCCGCCTTTGGCCGCATGCTTGGTGAGATGCACGAAGAAAGCTACGCCTTCGTGCACGAAGTGCCGGCCGCCGCCTATGGCTATGGCGGCAAGACACAGGAATTCCGTTTCATCAGCGGGAGGTTGAAAGCGGCTTGAAGGGAGCCGTTCAGTTCCACGCTCCTCCCGCAAGTCATATTAGCGACGGTGAAGCGTAACAGGCCTGCAGCCAGCCCTGGTCGAGCAGCATTGACGTTGAGCCCACTTCGTCTAGGTTCTCATTGAAGCGGCCAGGAAAGAGCCGCGACGTGAGAATCCGTTGGGAGAGACGCGGCATGACCCTGACACTGGCGCTGCTTGCGGGCCTCGTCGCGGCCTGGCTGCTGATCGCCGTGGTGGAAAAATTCCGCCTCGGCCTGCGCTTCACCCAGGCGCTGCTCTACGTGCCGTTCAAGCTCACCTACCGGGTCGCCGATGATCGTATCAAGATCGCCCGCAGAACAGCCGCCCCGGTCATTTACGTCATTTCGCACCAGTCGCGTCTCGAACCGGCGCTGATGCTGTCACTGCTGCCGGAAGACACGCTGCACATACTCGACGAGGTCTCGGCGCGATCGCCCTGGCTCGAACCATGGCGCGAGCTTGGCCGCACCATCGCTTTCAACGCCGAGCATGTCTTCGTCAGCCGCCGGCTGGTGCGGGTGCTGAAGGGCAAGGGCCGCCTTGCCGTCTATCTGCCGGACGCGGTCGAGCCTGATATCAAGACATTTCGCCTGTTTCGCGCCGTCACCCGCATCGCCATGCAGGCCGACGCCCGCATCGTGCCGATCTTCGTAGCCGGCGCACGCACTCTGCCGGTATCGCTGACGCCGGCGGACAAGGCGCCGCGGCGCTGGTTTCCCCGCCTGTCGATCAGCGTGCTGGAGCCAATGACCATCGCCGAGCTGGTGGCACGAAATCCTGATCAGTCCTCGAACACCAATGCGCTGTTCGACCGTGTCGCCGAAGCCCGGCTTTTCGGCAGCGATCTTAATCGCGGCCTGTTCCTCGCCATTCGCGACGCCGCCGACCGTGTCGGCGCCTCGCATCCGATCGTCGAAGACGTGGTCAGCGGCACGCTGAACTACAGAAAGCTGTTCATCGGCGCGCGGGTGCTGGGCCGCCGCTTCGAGGCGGTGACGGCGCCGGGCGAAGCGGTTGGACTGCTGCTGCCCAACGCCAATGGCGTCGTGCTGTCGCTCATTGGCCTGTTGTCGGCGAGCCGGGTGGCGGCGATGATCAACTACACCGCAGGCCCGGCCAGCGTGACCGCCGCCGTGCGCACGGCGGAGATCCGCACCGTGGTCTCGTCGCGCGCCTTTGTCGACAAGGCCAGCCTCGCTGACATCGTCGCGGCGGTAGAAGAAGGCGGCGCCAAGCTGTTGTGGCTGGAGGATGTGCGGGCCAGCGTAACCGTACTGGACAAGCTCGCTGCCGCCTTGCTGTGGCGCTGGCCGCTACAGCGGCAGAATGCCGCCAAGCCAGGGGTGATCCTGTTCACTTCAGGCTCGGAAGGCACGCCCAAGGCGGTGGTGCTGTCGCACAGGAACCTTCTCGTCAACGCCATGCAGGCCGAAGCCCGCATCACCATCTCACCGGCCGATATCCTGCTCAACGTGCTGCCGGTGTTCCACTCGTTCGGACTCACCGGCGGCACCATCCTGCCGCTGGTCACCGGAGTGAAACTATTTCTCTATCCCTCGCCGCTCCACTACAAGCTGATCCCCGAGGTCGCACGCAAGGCAAGGCCGACCGTCATGTTCGGCACCGACACGTTCCTCGCCAACTATGCGCGCACCGCCAAGGACGGCGACTTTTCCAGCCTGCGCTTCATCGTCGCCGGAGCCGAGGCTGTGAAACCGGAGACACGCCGCGTCTACCGAGAGCGTTTTCAGGCCGAGATCATTGAGGGTTTCGGCCTGACCGAGGCGTCACCAGTCGTTGCCGTCAATACCGCCATCCACGGCCGCGACGGCACGGTCGGGCGGCTGTTGCCGGCCATGCGCATGAAGCTCGAGCCGGTCGAGGGCATTAGCGGCGCCGGACGGTTGTGGCTCGACGGGCCGAATTTGATGATGGGCTACATGACATCAGATAGGCCCGGCGAATTGCAGCCGCTCGACGGCTGGCACGATAGCGGCGACATCGTTTCGGTCGACCGCGAAGGCTTCATCACCATTCGCGGCCGGGCCAAGCGCTTCGCCAAGATCGCCGGCGAGATGGTGTCGCTGGGCGCAGTCGAGATGCTGGTGCAGTCGCTATGGCCGGAAGAGCACCACGCTGTGGTGGCGGTGCCGGACAGGCGCCGCGGCGAGCGCATCGTGCTGGTCACCACCGCTGATGACGCCGACCCCGATGAATTGCGCAAATTTGGCAGACAAGCCGGTGCCGCCGATTTGATGGTGCCGAACGACATCGTCAAGGTGGAGGAAATCCCGGTGCTGGGTTCAGGCAAGACCGACTATGTCTCGACCCGCAAGCTGGCGATTGACCGGCTGGGGCTCAGCGCGGCAGCTTAGCGCTTAGAGGACCACCACTGACAACAGCAGGATGAACCCGACCGCCATCATCAGCAGGCCCGGCCAGTTCTGCGACAGGCCGAGGAAACCGAGGCCGCGCCGCCGCGGCTCAAGTGTCGGGCCTGGCGTTGCGAGATTTGGCGTCGAGCTATCCGCCGCCGTGCGAACAGGTGCCGGTTCGCTGAGCCGCCCGCGCCATAGGGCTGCGCCAGCCATGTACACAACGCCAGCGACAATGAGCAACGCACCAATGAGGACGACAGCCATTTCTCCTCACTCTTCTTCAACTCCTGCGCCTGGCACAGCAACTTGAGAGATTGGTAGCAAGGCGCTTCGCGAGGTCGCTCGCCTCGCTGAAACAAAACGGTCAAGATGCCCGGCAGGTTCCCGCTAGAGCGGGATGCGTCCGAATTGAACTGGGCATCCCGCTCTATCTATTTGTTTTAGCCGCATTTCTGCGACGCCAAGTGGTTCCACTTGGCTGCAAATGCTTGAGGTGACCGTCGGAGCGAATTGGCGACAAGCCTGTCAGCCGATGTCTGAAGGCGGCACCTTCTCGCCTTCGCGCTTGGCGCGCCTGGAATAGGCGCGCACGCTGAACGGCAGGAACAGCAGATAGCCGGCGACCGACGCTGTCAGCGTGTACCAGGGGTAGGTCATCAAAAGCAGGATATGGAGGACGACGCCGAGGATGATCGGCAGCACCTTGTCGCCCGGGACTTTCAGGCTCTTGCCGGAATAGACCGGCAGCCGGCTGACCAGCAGGAAGGCGACCAGAACGGTGAAGCCGGCGGCGACGAAGGCGGCAGGGCGGGACGGCTCCACGCCAAGCCGCAGGAAGTACAGATAAAGCGGCAGCATCACCAGCACTGCACCCGCCGGCGCCGGCACGCCGACGAAATACTCGGTTTGCCACTGCGGGCGATCTGTTTCTTCGTCGAGCACGTTGAAGCGAGCGAGTCTCAGCCCGCAGGCGATGGTGAACAGGAGCGCGGCAATCCAGCCAGGCGAGCCGGCCTGGTCGAGCAGGAAGGCATAGAGTACCAGCGCGGGTGCTACGCCGAAATTGACGATGTCGGCCAGCGAATCCATCTGCGCGCCGAATTTGGACGTCGCCTTCAGCATCCGCGCCAGGCGGCCATCGATGCCGTCGAGGAAGGCGGCGAGCAGCACCATCACCACTGCCGGCTCGAAACGGCCTTCGAAGCCGAAGCGGATGCCGGACAGGCCGGCGCAGATGGCGAGCACGGTGACGAGATTGGGCAGCACCATGCGCATCGGGATTTCATGGATTCGCGGACCGCCGCTGCCATGCGCCTCGAATTTCTTGAACGGCGCGCCCACGGCTCAGGACACCCGCACGAGCGGCGTTGCGGCAATGCCGCCGAATTCGGCCAGTATGGTTTCACCACCGACCGCGGTCTGGCCGACGGCGACACGCGGCGTTGCGGCCGACGGCAGGAATACGTCGACGCGCGAGCCGAAGCGGATCAGCCCAAAGCGCTCGCCGATGCCGATCGTGCCGCCGGTCTCGGCCCAGCAGACGATGCGCCGCGCCACCAGGCCGGCGATCTGCACCGCGGCCACCGTGCCGTTGGGGCTGTCGATGACCAGGCCGTTGCGCTCGTTGTCGGCGCTCGCCTTGTCGAGTGCGGCGTTGAGGAACTGGCCCGGCCGATGCTCGATCCTTGTGATGCGGCCGCGCACCGGCGCCCGGTTCACGTGGCAGGAAAAGACGTCCATGAACACCGAGATGCGGGTCATCTCGCCGCCGCCGAGGCCAAGTTCGCGCGGCGGCACGGCCGGACCGACCGCCGTGATGATGCCGTCGGCCGGGCTCACCACCAGCCGGTCATCGACAGGCGTGACGCGCTCGGGGTCGCGGAAGAAATAGACGCACCAGGCCGTCAGGATCAGGCAGACCCAAAACAGGATCGAAGAGAAATAGCCGAGGAAAAGCGTCACCGCTGCGAAGGCGGCGATAAACGGATAGCCTTCGCGATGGATCGGAACGAACGTTTTCTTGATCGTGTCGACGAGGTCCATGGAATGGAAACAGCCTAGTTTCAGGTCCGGCCTCAATAGCGGAAACACCCTGTGGCCGCAACGCAACAATGAGCGAAAGCCGGTTCGGCGGCGGTTGCGTTGGGGCACGTATCCGGTTCACGCATATTGGAACCGATCCGGCCTTTGCGAAAAACCGTCGCAGTTGTCGGCGCGCGGCATCCTCGCCCGTCCTTGGTGAGAGGCGCTTTATATCGGCCGAGTGGGGCGCCTACGGCACGAAACCTGGGAGCCCGCAATGCCGTCGCAGAAATTAGCAGCCAAAGAAGCAAATGTCGTGATGAACGGTCTGGCGTTCGGCGAGTCGCCGCGCTGGCATGATGGCAGGCTTTGGTTCTGCAACTGGGGAACCGGCCAGATCATCGCCGTCGATGCCGACGGCAACAGTGAGGTCATGCTCACTGTGCCGGCCACCCTGCCCTATTCGATCGACTGGCTGCCGGACGGTCGCCTGGTCGTCGTCTGCGGGCGTGAGGGGTTGGTGCTGCGGCAAGAAGCAGACGGTACGCTGGCCACCCACGCCGATCTGCGGGGTTTTTCAACGAGCCCTTGGAATGAGATCGTCGTCGACGGGCGCGGCAACATCTACATCAATGGCGGTGGGCCGGCGCCGGCTCCCGGCCAGCATTTCGGCCCCGGCACCATCGTGCTGATTGCGCCGGACGGGTCGGTGCGGCAGGTGGCGGACAAGATCGCCTTCGCCAACGGGATGGCGGTGACGCCTGACAACAAAACGTTGATCGTCGCTGAATCCCACGCCAACAGGCTAACCGCCTTCGACATCGCCGCCGATGGCAGCCTCGCCAACCGGCGGCGATGGGCCGACCTCGGCAACGGCTTTCCAGACGGCATCTGTCTCGATGCCGAAGGCGCTGTCTGGTATGCCGACGTGCCCAACCGGCACTGCGTGCGCGTGCGCGAAGGCGGCGCAATGCTCGAGAGTGTCGATGCCGATCGCGGCTGCTTTGCCTGCATGCTCGGCGGCGCCGACGGCAAGACACTGTTCATCGTCGCCGCCGAATGGCGCGGCTTTGAACACATGATCAGCGATGCCCGCACCGGCCAGGTGCTCAGCATCGAGGCTTCCGCACCGGGCGCCGGCTGGCCATAAGGGCTACGACACTTCCGAGGGGCGGCGGCGGACGACGACGCCGAACTCGTCGCGCTCGCGAGCAATGCGCAGCCGCTCCTCGGCCTCGGTTGCCTCACGCTGGCGGTCCCACATCGACGCGTACAGACCGGCCTTGCGCATCAAGGCGGCATGCGTGCCACGCTCGGCGATCTGGCCGTCCTGCAGCACGATGATCTCGTCGGCCGAAATCACCGTCGACAGCCGGTGGGCGATGACGATGGTCGTGCGGCCCTTACTGACGAGGTCGAGCGCCGCCTGGATCTCCTGTTCGGTATGGCTGTCGAGAGCCGAGGTCGCCTCGTCGAGCATCAGGATCGGCGGCGCCTTCAAAATGGTGCGGGCGATCGCCACGCGCTGCTTCTCACCGCCCGACAGTTTCAGCCCGCGCTCGCCGACCATCGAACGGTAGCCGTCGGGCAGCCGCTCGATGAATGGCCCGATCTGAGCGAGTTCTGCCGCCTTGTGCACATCCTCCTCGCTGGCATCGACGCGGCCGTAGCGGATGTTGTAGGCGATGGTGTCGTTGAACAGCACGGTGTCCTGCGGCACCATGCCGATCGCCGCGCGCAGGCTCTCCTGCGTCACGTCGCGAATGTCCTGGCCGTCGATCAGTATCTTGCCGCCCTGGATGTCGTAAAAGCGGAACAGGAGCCGCGAAATGGTCGACTTGCCGGCGCCCGACGGCCCGACAATGGCAACCGTCTTGCCGGCCGGCACTTCGAAGCTGATGCCTTTCAGGATCTTGCGGTTGGGATCGTAGGAAAACTGCACGTCGCGGAACTCGACCTTGCCGGCGCCGACGACCAGCGGCCTGGCACCCGGCTTGTCGACGATCTCCTGCGGCACATCGAGCAGATCGAACATCTGCTCGATGTCGGTCAGACCCTGGCGGATTTCGCGATAGATGAAGCCGATGAAGTTGAGTGGCACCGAAAGCTGGATTAGCATGGCGTTGATGAAGACGAAGTCGCCAACCGTCTGCGTACCAGCCTGCACCTCCAGCGCCGAAAGGCACATCACGATAACCGTGCCGAGACCGAAGATGACGCCCTGGCCGAAGTTCAGCCAGCCGAGCGAGGTCCATATCCTGGTGGCGGCGGTCTCGTAGCGCGCCATCGAACGGTCGAAGCGCTCGGCTTCCATGCTCTCGTTGTTGAAATATTTGACCGTCTCGAAATTGAGCAGCGAATCGATCGCCTTGGTGCTGGCGTCGGTGTCGCTGTCGTTCATGTCGCGGCGAATGACGATGCGCCAGTCGCTCGCCCTGATGGTGAACCAGATGTAGAGCCAGACCGTCACCGCCACCACGGCCACGTATTTCCAGCCATAGGTGACGGCGAAGATGGCGGCCGTCAGCGCGAATTCGAGGATGGTCGGCAAGGTGTTGAGCACGGTGAAGCGGACGATCGTCTCGATACCCTTGGTGCCGCGCTCGATGATGCGCGACAGGCCGCCGGTGCGGCGCTCGAGATGGAAGCGCAGCGACAGTTGATGCATGTGGATGAAGGTGCGGAAGGCGAGCTGGCGCACCGCATATTGTCCGACGCGGGCAAACAGCGCGTCGCGCAGCTGGTTGAAACCGAGCTGCACCAGCCGCACGACATTGTATGCGATGACCAGCATGACCGGCGCCAGCAGGAAGGCCGGCAGCGGCGGCACCGACTTGGCATCCCCGGCTAGCGCATCGGTCGCCCATTTGAAGAAATAGGGGCCGGCAACCAGTGTCAGCTTGGCGACCACCAGAAGCACGGTCGCCCACACCACCCGCGCCCGGAGGTCGGCCCGGTCGGCCGGCCACATATAGGGCCAAAGATTGCGCAATGTCTTGACGGTCGAACCGGATTCAGCGGAAACGGTTTTTTCGGCCATTTTTATCGCCTTTTTCTTATATCTCACTGCTTGACCGTCACCTTTTCCGAAACCGGCTTCCACTTTTCGCTGACGCGGTCCTTCGATTCGGGATCATGATTAGCGGCCGGTGCAGCACGAATTGACGAGCGCGGCCAGCGATGCGGAAACATCGGCGAGCGCATCGCCGTCGACTTCATAGCGCGAGCGTTGCCGGTCCGGCTCGTAGCGGACCAGCCCGGCCTCGACCAATATCTTCAGGTGCTGCGAAACGGTGGACTGCGCCAGGTCGAGATGGTCGACGACCTCGCGGCAGCAGCAGGAGCGGCTGGCCGACAGATGCCGGAGGATCTCGATCCGGGCCGGATGCGAAAGCGCGGCGAGCTTCGCGGCGACGGACTGGCTGTCGGCGAAGCCACAGGTCTTCTCGGTCAAGGGAGCGTTCATCGTCTATCGGCGATAGACGATGAACGAACTTTCCGCAAGAGAGCCTAACGAAGAAAAAAGATTTCTGCTGGACCTCTAGTTGGACTTGGCAGGGGCGGTCGTCATCTGGTCGCCCATCGCCTTGAGGTTGGCGGCTTCGCCTTCCTGCGATTTTTCCGGGACCTTGAACACCTGCCCCGGCCAGATGCGGTCTGGATTCCTGATCTGATCCTGATTGGCGAGGTAGATGGTCGAGTAGCGCACGCCTTGGCCATAGACGCGCCGCGAGATCTGCCACAGCGTGTCGTGGCGGCGGATGATGACGGCGCCGTCGGCGTGTTCGAGCTTCGGTGCCGCGGTCTCGGGAATTTCAGCCGATGTGGCAGGTGGAGCAGGCGCGGTCGTGTCCGCGGCGGCGGGCGGCTTGGCAGGCTTCTGCTCGGCGGGCGCCACGGCGGCGACCGACTCGCCCGGCTCGCGCTCGAACGGCACGGCGGCACGGGCCACCACCTTGACCCCGTCGGCATCGAGTGCGTCGACATGGATGGTGTAGGTGCCGACCGGAATGTTGCGCGTCGCCTCGACCAGGAAGTGGCCGTCGGGCGAAGTTTTCGCGTCGCCGAGCAAGATGTCGTTGGCATAGGCGCGCACCTTGCGGCCTGGATCGGCGAGCCCGGCGACGAAGATCTTGTTGCCGTCGATCTCGATCGCTTCGACGATGATCTTTGGCCCTGCAGCTGGTGTTGCCGGTGCGACCGGCACGTCCGGAGCCGGCACGGGGACGGCTTCGACAGTGGCCGGCGCCGTGGCAGCCGGTGCGCCTGGGGCTGGTGCTGCGGCAGCGGGGTCCCCGGCAGCCGGAGCGGCCGCCTTGTCGCCGGCAGGGCCTTCAGGCTTCTTCCCGGGTGTAGGAACGGTGAGCAATTCGGAGGGCTTGCCCGGCTCCTCGATCATCGCCAGCACCTGGCCAGCAGGACTCTGGGGAATCGAGACGACGGCTGTCTGCGCAGAGGGGGTCACGACATTGCCGGTCATCGAACGCAGCGCGATCGTGTAATCGCCGGGTTTCAGCGGATCGTCGAGAACGATGGCAAAAGCGCCATCGGCACCGGCGACCGTCGAGCCGAGAACCGTCGAACCGTTGAGAATCTCGACCTTGGCGTTGGGTGCGGCATTGCCGGCGACGACGATAGAGCCCTTGATTTCGACCCGAACGATATCGAAGGTCGGCGCGATCGCATCGGCCGCGGCCGGCGCTGCCGGTGCCATCGCATCTGAGGCCGGCGCGGGCGGAGGCGGTCCATCGGTCCCCGGCTCGGCCGGCTTCTTCACCGGCGGCGTCAGTGATGCCACTTCCGCCGGTGGCGCGCGATTGAGATACGGGTCGAGCGCGCCCGATACATAGGCGGTCCCCGCCGCGGCGACGGAGCCGCCGACGGCGAACAAAAGCGCCTTCATTGGATTAATCGTCATATTTCCCTGCCCTTAGCCACCTAATGCCGGTCTAGCCTGTTTTGCCCAAACCGACAAGAAAAAGGGGACTGACAAGAAAAAGGGGCCAGCAAGAAAAAGCCCGCCCGGGCTTGACCGCGAATAAAGACCCAATCACCAATCATCTCATGAACACGATTCGATCTATCTGCGTCTATTGCGGCTCGTCTCCAGGCCGCGATGAAACCTATGCCAAGGCCGGACACCTGCTTGGGCGTTCGATCGCCAAGTCCGGCCTGCGTCTGATCTATGGCGGCGGCACCAGGGGCATCATGGGAGCCGTTGCCGAAGGCGCGTTGCGGGCTGGCGGCAAGGTGACGGGCATCATTCCGCGCTTCCTGATCAACAGGGAGGCCACCGAAACCGCGCTTAACCGGCTCGACGAGCTCGTGATCACCGACAACATGCACGAGCGCAAGCATACGATGTTCGAGAAATCCGACGCCTTTGTGGCGCTGCCGGGCGGCATCGGCACGGTCGAGGAAATCATCGAGATCATGACTTGGGGCCAGCTCGGCCATCATCGCAAGCCGATCGTCTTCGGCAACGTTGGGGGATTCTGGGATCCGATGCTGGCGCTGCTCGACCATATGATGGCCGAAGGCTTCATCCATACCGCGCAGCGGGTCAGGCCGCTGGTGGTCGACGATCCGGAAGCGATCGTCGCCGCCATCATGGTCGCCGGATCATCGGTCGACGCACCGACCGAAGGTGTGCAGTCGGTAATCGACAAGCTTTAAGGCAATAGGGGAGTAGGGAGTAGGTAGTGAATGCCGCTCATGAACTCCCCTATTCCCCTATTCCGACGAAGGCGCCGTTGCCGTAGGCCGGACCGAGCGACGCGCCTTTGGAAAAGTTCAGTCCCAGCGAGGCGGTATGGGAACCCAGCGCATAATCGGTCTTGACCGCCCTCGCCACGAGATCGGGGCGCTGCGGCTTGACGCGTTCGTCGACGTTCTGTCCGAAGTAGCTGTAGGGCCAGCCATAAAAAGCGCCGTCACGAATCGAGGTCATATAGTCCGGCACGAGATCGTCGCCGATCTCGTCACGCTCGTTCACGGCGACCCAAAGCTCGCCAGTTTCAGGGTTCCAGGAGAGCCCGTTAGGGTTGCGCAGCCCTGACGCGAAGACCCGGGTACGGCGGCTCGACCGGTCCACTTCAAGGACGGCGGCGCGGTTCTTCTCCGCGGCCATGCCGTTTTCTCCAACGTTACTGTTGGAGCCGACGGTGACATAGAGCTTGCGTCCATCCGGACTTGCGATCACATCCTTGGTCCAATGATGGTTGAGATCTCCGGCCGGTAAGTCGACGATCTTTTCCGGCGGCGTTGTGGCTCGGGTCTGGCCATTGGAGTAGGGGAAAGCGACGAGCGCGTCGGCATTCGCTACATAGAGCCTGCCTTTGGACAGCGTCATACCGAAGGGTGAATTGAGGCCTTCTGCGAACGTCCTGCGCACATCCGCAATGCCGTCGCCATTGGCTTCCGGGTGGCGTCGGCGATATCGCTGGTTGTCGCCGCGGTCGTCTATCTGTTCGTCAGGCGGCTGGGGCGCGGGATGTAGCGGCAACCGTTACAAGGTTGCGCGAAGATCCTCGATGACAGTGCCGGCGGCGCGCACCTCCGCTTCGTGGTCCGGCTCGCGCCACGTTTCGGCAAGGGCTGCCGCGTACCATTCGCGCATCGCCGGCAGAGCCAGCAATCGCGCCGGATAGGTGGCAGCTGCGCCCTCGAAAGACAGTCCGTAGGACTGAACCCTAAACGCCACCGGGGCAAAGAAGGCGTCAACGGCGGTGAAGCGATCGCCAGCCAGGAACGGTCCGCCGAAGCGGAGCAGCCCATCGCCCCAGAGATCGCCGAGACGGAAGAGGTCGTGCTTCAGCGCATCGGACATCGGCACCGGCGCGACGCGGACACCGCAATTCATCGGACAGGAGCCGCGCAAAGCGGTGAAGCTCGAATGCATTTCGGCCGCAGCCGACCGCGCCCACGCTCGCGCCTTCGCGTCGGCAGGCCAGACGCCGGCGTGGCGCTCGGCCAGATATTCGGCAATGGCGAGCGAATCCCAAACCGCCCAGCCGTCGTCAATCAGGCAAGGTACGCGGCCGCTGGGCGAGAACGGCCGGTAGAGGCTCCAGCTCGATCCGGTCGGAAACGGTGTCAGCCGCTCCTCGAATGGGACGTCCAATGTCCGCATCAGCACCCAGGGCCGCAGCGACCACGAGGAATAATTCTTGTTTGCTATGTGTAGCACGTACATCGAAAATCCCTCGTCCTAACGCACTGCCGGCCGGATCTCGCGGCCGCGGAACATCGACCAGGAGTAGATCGCCAGCGCCGTCCAGATCAGGCCGAAGGCGACGGCCTGGGTGCTGCCGAAGGGTTCGCCGAAGATCAGCACGGCGATCAGGAACACAATGGTCGGCGCGATATACTGCATGATGCCGATGGTGGAGAGGCGCAACAGCTTGGCCCCGAAGCCAAACAGCAGCAGCGGTACGGCGGTGACCGGGCCGCAGCCGATCAGCAGCGCGGTATCGTTCAGGGAACTGGAGACGAAATGGTCCTGCCCGGTGACGATGAGGAAGATGATGTAGCCGAGCGCCGGCACCGACAGCAAAAGCACTTCAAGCAGAAAACCCTGGCTCGGACCGATCGGCAGCGTCTTGCGGAAGAAGGCGTAGGCGGCAAAGGAAAACGCCAGCACCAGCGACACCCAGGGCAGCTTGCCGGCGTCGATCGTCAGCACCGCGACCGCGATGGCCGCCATCACCACCGCCGCGATCTGCAGCCTGTCGAGCCGTTCGCCGAGCAGCAGCGCGCCGACAACGACGCTGACAAGCGGGTTGATGTAGTAGCCAAGCGCGGTCTCGATGGTACGGTCGACCGCGATGGCCCAGACATAGATGCCCCAGTTGACCGAAATCAGCGCCGCCGTCAGCGCCGCCATCGAAATGATGCGCGGCGAACGCAACGCCGCTTTGAAATCCGCCGTGCGGCCGGCCCAGACCAGAACGGCCGCCGCGATCGGCACCGACCAGACGATGCGGTGCGCGATGACTTCGGCCAGCGGCAGATGGGCGACCGCCTTAATGTAGAAGGGCAGCAACCCCCACAGGAGATAGGCGCCCAGTGCCAGCAGAAAGCCACGCCTGGCCTTTGAGTCTGCTTCGAGCTGAATTGCTTGCGTGGTCATGGCCCAACGCTATGCGCCAGCCGCCGTGCCAAGACCATCGCAAAGTTCTGATGGATCAATGGACTTTCGCTGATGGGTTCAAGTGGCTGGCCCAGCCTTTCCACCATATTCATTTGAAAACGCGAAGCTCGCGCGTCACTTGGCTTCGTCGGGTGCTGGCACCAGCTCCATGAATTCCGCTTCAGTGGTGTCGTGACGAAAGCCTGTCACGCATTCTGCCACCTGGAGCGGAATGTCTGCGATAAAGTCTATCTCGGCAGCACCTGCGTCCTCACGATCCTGGTCGGCGAAACGCGCGCGTCGGATCTCGTCGAAACAGGACGGAAGGTTCCCCGTCACTTCAAGATTGCGTGCGCCATCCGCGCTGGTGTGTCGTATACTCCAGACTTCGTGCCCATCACGCCACTGCTCGGCCCATTGCAGCATGACCGTATCGATACTGTGAACGACGACCACATCCCTGCCAGTCGAAAGGCTGGCCATAGGCTTCCCGTCCACCAGATCCATGTTCACATCGTCAAAAATGACGACTGACCAATTTTTGCCGACCACGGCGCCATTATAGGCAAAATCAAAAACCTCGTCCGTCTCTCCGGTCTGGGCCAGACCAAAGACCAATGCCGCCTTTGCAAGCGGGAGATCGTGAAATGCAACCCAACTTATTGAAAAGCCCATCTCTTCACTCTGCCGCGACCAGCCCAGCCAACTCGCGGTTCTTCATCAGCTTGTAGACGATCGAATCCATCAGCGCCTGAAACGAAGCGTCGATGATGTTTTCTGAGACGCCGACCGTCCACCAGCGGGCGCCGGTGCTGTCATGCGATTCAATCAGCACGCGGGTGATCGCCTCGGTGCCGCCATTGAGGATACGCACCTTGAAGTCGGCAAGCTCGAGGTCGGCGATCTCGTTCTGGAATTTTCCGAGATCCTTGCGCAGCGCGATGTCGAGCGCGTTGACCGGACCGTGCCCCTCCGCCACCGACATCTTCTCCTCGCCGTCGACCAGCACTTTGACGATCGCCTCGGAGACCGTCTTCAGCTGGCCGTTGGCGTCGAAGCGGCGCTCGACCATGCAGCGGAACGAGGTGACGCTAAAGAATTCCGGCAGGCCGTGCAGCATCTTGCGCGCCAGCAGCTCGAAGCTGGCGTCGGCGCCTTCATAGGCATAGCCCTCGGCCTCGCGCTCCTTGACCACTGATATTAGCGCATCGAGCCGGTGGTCGTCCTTCGGCATTTCGATGCCGCGCCGTTTCAACTCGGCGAGGAAATTGGCCTTGCCGCCCTGGTCCGAGACCATGACGCGGCGGCGGTTGCCGACCGCTTCCGGCGGCACATGCTCGTAGGTGGCCGGCTCCTTGGCCAGCGCCGAGGCATGGATGCCGGCCTTGGTGGCGAAGGCGGAAGCACCGACATAGGGCGCCTGCGCTTCCGGCGCACGGTTCAACAATTCGTCGAAGGCGCGGGAAAGGCGCGATATGCCGGCCAATGCTTCGGCCGAGATGCCTGTCATAAAACGGTTGGAAAAGGCCGGCTTCAGCGCCAGCGTCGGCACGATCGAGATCAGATTGGCGTTGCCGCAGCGCTCGCCGATGCCGTTCAGCGTGCCCTGGATCTGGCGCACGCCGGCCTCGACGGCGGCCAGCGAATTCGCCACCGCCTGGCCGGTGTCGTCATGGGCATGGATGCCGAGATGGTCTCCGGGAATGCCTGAGACGATGACCTTCTCGACGATGGCACGCACTTCCGACGGCTGCGTGCCGCCATTGGTGTCGCACAGCACCACCCAGCGCGCGCCGGCGTCGTAGGCGGTCCTGGCGCAAGCGAGCGCATAATCGGGATTGGCCTTGAAGCCGTCGAAGAAATGCTCGCAGTCGACCAGTGCTTCCTTCCCGGCAGCAACCGCCGCCTCGACCGAGGCCTTGATCGCCTCGAGGTTTTCTTCGTTGGTGCAGCCCAGCGCGACGCGGACATGGTAGTCCCAGCTCTTGGCGACAAAGCAGATGGCGTCCGACTTCGACTGGACCAGTGCGGCAAGGCCTGGATCGTTCGAGATCGACACGCCTGCCCGCTTGGTCATGCCGAAGGCGACGAATTTGGCACTGGCCGTGCGGTGCTCGGCGAAGAAAGCGGTGTCGGTCGGATTGGCGCCAGGATAGCCGCCCTCGACATAGTCGACGCCGAACCCGTCGAGCAGCCCGGCGATGGCAATCTTGTCCTCGACCGAAAAGTCGATGCCCGGCGTCTGCTGGCCATCACGCAGTGTCGTGTCGAAGAGATAGAGGCGCTCGCGGCCCATGCTCATTTCCCCGCAAACCGATCCGTCGCCCGGATCAGCCGGTCGAGGATGCCCGGCTCCGAATAGGCATGGCCGGCACCCTCGATCAGGTGGAAATCCGCCTTCGGCCACGCCTTGTGCAGCGCCCAGACATAGCGCGCCGGGCACGGCATGTCGTAGCGGCCATGAATGATGGTGCCGGGGATATCCTTCAACTTGAAGGCATCACGCAGCAATTGCCCTTCCTCCAGCCAGCCGGCATGGACGAAATAATGGTTCTCGATTCGGGCGAAGGCGACGGCGTAGTCGTCTTCGCCAAACCGGCTGCTGGTTTCCGGATCGGGCAACAGCGTGATCGTCTCGCCCTCCCACAGGCTCCAGGCGCGGGCGGCCTCGACCTGCGCCTTGCGGTCGCTGCCGACCAGCCGCTTGCGATAGGCGGCCATCATGTCGCCGCGCTCGGCCTCGGGGATCGGCGCCAGGAAGCGCTCCCATTTGTCGGGGAACATTTCCGAGACGCCGAACTGGTAATACCATTCGAGCTCCGCGCGCGTCAGCGTGTAGATGCCGCGCACGACCAGTTCGCTGACCTGCTCGGGGTGCGTCTCGGCATAGGCCAGCGCCAGTGTCGAGCCCCACGAGCCGCCGAACACCAGCCATTTGTCGAAGCCGCACATGTCGCGCAGGCGCTCGATATCGGCGACCAGATGCCAGGTGGTGTTGGCCTCGAGCGAGGCGTTTGGCGTCGACTTCCCGCAGCCGCGCTGGTCGAACAGGATGACATCGTAAAGCTTCGGATCGAACAGCCGCCGGTGCTTCGGGGAAATGGTGCCGCCCGGTCCGCCATGCAGGAATACGGCCGGCTTGGCACCCCTGGTGCCGGAACGCTCCCAGTAGACCTGATGGCCGTCGCTGACATCCAGCATGCCGGACTCGTAAGCCTCTATCTCCGGATAGAGGGTGCGCAGTTCACTGCTCATAATTTCAGGCCCTGCTGCGGCCAGTTGGCCGTCTCGTGATCCGGATGCTGGAAGGAGATGATCGATTCCTGCCGGGTGTAGTAGTCGGGATCGTCATGGACCGGCGCGTCGAAGATCTTCTCCACCCAGGGCAGCCGGGCGGCGTAGTTGACCTGGATCTGCGGTGCGAGGTCGGAGCGATCGTCAAAAGCGCCGATGGCGATCTCAAGCCCGCCGGGCTGCCTGTAGGCCAACGGCGTGCCGCAGCGGGCGCAGAAGCCGCGATCGATGTTGACCGACGACTGGAAATAGCTCGGCTCCTCGCGCACCCATTCGACGCCGTCCTTCGGCACCGTCACCAGCGCGCCGAAGAAGGAACCGAACTGTTTCTGGCACATGCGGCAATGGCAGATGGACGGGCGTCCAAGCGCCCCACGAATGCGGAAACGCACGGCGCCGCACTGGCAGCCGCCGGTTCGAACGGTTTCGGTCATGATCTTTCCTCCGGCGGCCATTGTTCGGTGTCGTGGTCGGGGTGCTGGTAAGAGACGAGGTCGGCGAGATACGAGGACGACGAAAAATCGGCCATCGTGTCCTCGCCGGGCAATTCGTGGATGTGATCGACATAGGGGAGTTTTGCTTCGATGCCCCACTGGATGGTCGGCGCGATCTCCTCCGGATCGTCGAAGGCGGCGATGGCGAGTGCGATGCCGTCGGGCGCCTCGAAGGTCAGCGGCGTGCCGCAATCGGCGCAAAAACCGCGCCATGCGGCGTTGGAGGAGCGGAAGCGTTTGGGCTCGCCGCGCGTCCAGTCGAGTTTTGCGCCACGCACGGACACCAGCGGCAGGTAGAAATTGCCGCTTGCCTTCTGGCACATGCGGCAATGGCAGACGGAGGCGTCACCCAGCGCGCCTTCGACACGGAAGCGCACGGCGCCGCACTGGCAACCGCCTGTGTAGACTGGTCTGTTGTCTAGGCTCATTGCTTCACTCCGGGGTATGGCAGACGGCTTCGACATTGTTGCCGTCGGGGTCGAAGACAAAGGCGCCATAGTAGTTCGCATGATAGTGCGGACGCAGGCCCGGCCCGCCATTGTCCTTGCCGCCGGCAGCGATGGCGGCGGCGTGGAAGGCATCGACCTCGGCGCGGCTGCGCGCGGTGAAGGCGACGTGCTGGCGGTCCTTCGGCTTGTCCTTGCCTTGATGCAGCCAGAACACCGGCCGGTCACGGCCATAGCCGCCGACCTTCGCACCGCCGGTATATTCCTGCGGCACCATGTAGAGCAGCGAGGCACCGAGCGGCGCCATCGCCTTATCATAGAACGCCTTCGACGCGTCGAAATCGGAAACGGTGATGCCAAGATGATCGATCATCTTTTTACCTCCCAGGTGGTGATGCGGGCGCTGGTGACGGGGTCCTTGCCGTCCTTCAACTGGATACCTTGCGCCAGCAATTCGGCGCGGATGCGGTCGGCCTCGGCCCAATTTCCAGCAGAGATGAGGGTCAGGCGTTTGGCGATCGCCCTGGCGATGGCGTCTTCATCGACTTTGGCCGGCGTAACGTCGAAGCCAAGGAACAGCAACGCCGCCTTCAGCGAAGCGGCAGCATCGTTGCCCGCTGCGGCAGCGTTACCGCCACCGGCAGCATTGAAATCCACAGCCTCGCCGGCCAACTGCGTCAGCACCTGGAACGCAGAATAGGTTGCGAGATCGTCCGACAGGGCTTCCACCACTTCCACCGGCAATTGCATTGCCGCCGCCGGTGCGATATCCGCCGCCCGCTTCCATTTACGCAGCGTATTTTCCGCCTCTTCCAGCTTGCGCACGGAAAAGTCGATCGGCTCGCGATAATGCGTCATCAGCATCGCCAGCCGCAGCACCTCGCCCGGCCATTTGCGGCCACCAAAGGTCTCGGTCTCCAGCAACTCGTTGATCGAGTAGAAGTTGCCCAAGCTCTTGGACATCTTCTGCCCCTCGACCTGCAGGAAGCCGTTGTGCATCCACACTTTTGCCATCACATCGGTGCCGTGGGCGCAGCGCGACTGGGCGATCTCGTTCTCGTGGTGCGGGAAGATCAGGTCGAGCCCGCCGCCATGGATGTCGAAGACCTCGCCGAGATAGGCGGCCGACATCGCCGAGCACTCGATGTGCCAGCCCGGCCGGCCCCTGCCCCACGGGCTGTCCCAGCCCGGCTCTTCCGGCGAGGACAGCTTCCACAGCACGAAATCGCCAGGGTTCTTCTTGTGTGGATCGACGGCGACGCGAGCGCCGGCCTGCTGTTCGTCGAGATTGCGCTTCGACAATTGGCCGTAGTCCGGCATCGAGGCCGTGTCGAACAGAACTTCGCCTGCCGCAACATAGGCATGGCCGCGTTCGATCAACCGTTGAATCAAGGAGATCATGTCGACTTTGCCATCGGCGCGCGGCTCGACGAATTCGGTGGCGCGCGGCTCGACCGTCGGTTCCAGGCAGCCGAGCGATGCCACATCCTTGTGGAACTGGTCGGCGGTTTTTTCGGTGACCCGCCGGATCGCCTCGTTCAGCGACAGCTTTCCCGAGGCAATCTCGCCGCCGAAATCGCGCAGTGCGCGGTCATTGATCTTGTCGTCGACATCCGTGATGTTGCGTACATAGGTGACGTGCGCTTGCCCGTAGAGATGGCGCAGCAGACGGAACAGCACGTCGAAGACGATCACCGGCCGCGCGTTGCCGATATGGGCAAAGTCGTAGACCGTCGGGCCGCAGACATACATGCGCACATTGCGCGGATCGATCGGGAAGAAATCCCCCTTGGTCCGCGTCAGCGTGTTGTAAAGGCGCAGGCCCTGCGATGCGTCAGACATTCGTGCCTTCCCGGTGCGTTACTTTTTGGCCGGGCCCACTTGCGCCGAGACGCAAATCAGGCACCAGCCTGCTGGCCGGGGCGTTTGTCCACTCTAGAAGGAAGATAGGCGAAAACGTCCGGACCAGCGCGAAGCTAGCCAATAATGCAAATGCCACAAATGGCGAAAGACGTTCTCATGAGCGGCTTTATCGCCTCACCCAGTGTTGCCGTCAAGTCGCAACTTTCGGCAAAAGAGTCGCTGGATCACAGGTAATGACGCGGTGAAACATTTTATTAAACATCTCGGCACAGTCATGAAACATTCACCGGCTAGATCACCAGATGTCACGATTTGGTCGGATTCGACCAGCAAACGCGGACACGAAGACGTTACCAGGGAAGAGAAAAATGCCCCGAACCAAGCAGGACTCCAGCAGTGCCAAGCAACCGGCGCTCGCCAGCCAATACCGGGCGATCGGCCCGGCCGCGATCGTCGCCGCCCTTCTCCACACAGCGAAGAAGAAGAAGCCGGTGCAGAAGATCATATCGCCGCGCGCTGCCTGATGTGACGTGCGGCCGGCCGGTCGCCAGTAAATGGGGTGCCGGCAATGAAGGCGCTGAAGCGCCCCAGGAAATAGCAGCTACTGCTAAAACAAGGTCATCTGATTGTCGTCCGCGCCGGGCTTCTGGCGCCTGGCCTTCCCGGGCTCCGGCCCCACGACGCCCCCCTGAATCTCCGGCCCGGTGTTGGCGACCTTGTTGACGAGGTCGGAAACCGGAACAGCCTCGAAGAAATCGAGCAGTGCCGGTCTGAGCAGGTCGGCCACGTCGCGCGGCTCCAGCGTGCGGCAATCCAGCCAGCGGGCGAAATCCTGCGGATCCATCACCACCGGCATCCGGTCATGGATATGGGCGATGTCGGCATTGGCGTTAACGGTCAGGATGGCGCCGGTGTCCATCTCCGAACCGCCCGGCTCGGCATAGGTCTCGATCAGCCCGGCGAAGGCGACAAGCCCGCCATGCTTAGGCCGCACCCAATAGGGCTGCCCCCTCTTGCCGCCCGATTGACGCCATTCGTAGAAGCCGGAAGCCGGGACCAAAGCGCGGCGATGGCGCATGGCGGTGCGAAACGAGACCTTTTCCGTTGCTCCCTCCGAGCGGGCGTTGAACAGCAGCGGAAACTCACGCGTGTCCTTCACCCAGGCTGGAATCAGTCCCCAGCGCACCAGCATCGGCTGCCGGTCAGGCAGATTCGAGCCTGACGCCTGCGGCAAGCCTGCAATCGCCATCAGGACCGGCTGCGTCGGCGCGATGTTGTAGCGGGCCGGAAAATCCTCCAGCTCCGTCAGACCGAGAAAGGCGGCAGTCTGGTCCGGCGTGGCGGTCAAGGCGAAGCGTCCGCACATAAGCTAAAAACTCGTTGAATTGGTCGGATGCGAAGGTGGCAATGGAACCGGCGTTGCGCAATCGCTAATGCTTCTTCAAGCCGACCGGTCCACAACGGGCTGCAGCAAATGACGATCGGAGATCCATGGACGAGATGCGCGAGATACTCCCGGCTGTCTCGGTCGCCATTGTCCGCGGCAACACGGTGCTGCTGGTCAAGCGGGCGCGGCAGCCTTCGCAAGGATTCTACGCGTTTCCAGGCGGCAAGGTCGAGGCCGGCGAGACGCTGCAACAAGCCGCGCAGCGCGAATTGCTGGAAGAAACCGGGTTGCAGGCTCACAACTACCGCCCACTTCGGGAAATCCACATCGACGGCGGCAGCGACGGGCACCCGGTCGACTATCTGCTGACGGTGTTCGGCGCCACCTATGTCGGCGGCGAGCCCGTAGCCAGCGACGACGCCGAGACCGCCGCCTTCTATACGCTCGGCGAAATGACGGCGCTGCCGCTTGCCGCTTCGGTGTTTGCCGTTGCCGAAGAATTGCTCAGGAATGCAGGGGCGTAACCTCCAAAATCGCCTTGCAGCCGACAAATTGTTTGGCCACATAGACTTATGATCCGCGCATCGCTTTTCCTTGCAGCTTGCCTCGCCGCCAGTACGGCAATCAGCGCGCGGCCGGCGCTGGCCGCCGAGTCGCCGTTCGAGCCGGGGCTGATGCGGCTGGCGGAGGTGCTTGGGTCGCTGCATTTCCTGCGTAATCTGTGCGGCGAGAAGGGAGACCGCTGGCGGGTCGAGATGGAGAAGCTGATCGCTTCGGAAAATCCGGACCCGGAGCGGCGCGCCCGCTTCATCGCCAGCTTCAATCGCGGCTACCGCTCCTTCGGCGGCACCTACACGCAGTGTACCGCCTCGGCGACCGAAGCCATCAGCCGCTACATGAAGGAAGGCGAGACGCTGTCGCGCGACATCGCCTCGCGCTACGGCAACTGACCTTGGCACCCCCTGCTTGTGTCCGGTGGCGTCTTAGTGCAATCCTTGTGTTGCACTTCTGCAACGGCATTAACGAAACGTTACCGCGCGGATGTGGAATTAACTCAAACTGAAGGTTTTCATCCCGCTCGCCGGCCTAATCGGCTAAGTTTGAATCGGATCGAACGCAGGTTTGCAAAACGTGACGAGCCCTTGTCGAAACGACCCTAGAAATGTCGTATTTACAAGTACTTACTTAACCTGCGTGTAAAAGGGACAGCCCAAGCCTGATCCGCATCTGCCGGATCGCCGCTTGAAAAGGGTGGACATCGCAATGGAACATGGCGTCAACGACATCGACGCGCTGGTCAGGGAAGAAAAGCGCCTGACTGCCGTGGAAAGCCACAGCGAGGCCTGGGCGGAAGGGCTTTCGGCCGGAATCGAGCCGGAAATCATCGCCGAGGCGGCCCTTGAAACCGCGTTCGGCGAAATGCTGCGCGCCAATGGCGAGACCTCGGCCCTTGCCCTGCTCGACCGCATGCGTGAAAAGGTGATAGCCGGGGCCTTCGAACCAGGACGGCTGCGGCACTGAACCGGCATCAGGCTCTTTGACCACGGCGTGCCGCTTGGGCGGTCATGCCCTGGGCACCTGGGCGGGCCTGGGCACCTGTAAGGGCCTGGGCATCTGTAAGGGCCTGGGCATCTGGACGGAATCATGGAGAGGCAGGCGGTGAACTTTTCGACGTCAGGCCAGCCGCGTGGCTTGGCCCTCAGCATCCGGCTCGCCGCTTTTTGCGCCGCGGTTCCGCTCGCGCTTTGCCTCGCAAGCAGCCCCGGATATGCGCTGAGTGAAATCAAGCGCGAGGACCTTCCTTCGCCGGTCGCGCCGCCCGCCGACGACGACATGCCGCCGCCGGGAACTGCGGTGCCGATGCCCGACCCGCTCGCCACGACGCCGCCTGCGGCCAGCCAGCCAACGCCCCCCGACGAGCGGGAACAGATCGAACCGGAGAGGCCAACAGACGATGGTGGCATAGCCAATCCGCAAGTCGACCCGGATGAACCCTTGCCCGAGGTCGTCTACGATCTCAGCAAGCTGCCGGAGCCGGTCAGGCGCATGCACGATCTGATTATCGGGGCCTGCAAGAGCGGCGACATCGAAAAGCTCCGGCCGCTGATCGGCCAGGGCGATACGATGACCCAATTGTCGCTGAGCGAGATCGAAGGCGACCCGATCACCTTCCTGAAAGGTCTTTCGGGCGACACGGAAGGCCAGGAAATCCTCGCCATCCTGGAAGAGGTACTCAGTGCCGGCTATGTCCATGTCGATGTCGGCACGCCGCAGGAGCTCTATGTCTGGCCATATTTCTTCGCGCTGCCGCTGGACAAGCTCGACGCCAGGCAGCGGGTCGAGCTATTCAAGATCGTCACCGCCGGCGACTATGACAGCATGAAGCAGTTCGGCGCCTACATCTTCTACCGCGTCGGCATCACGCCGGACGGACAGTGGACGTTCTTCGTCGCCGGGGATTGAGCGGCTTGAAAGTCCGACGCTCTAGACCGCCAGCGCCTCGGAAAACTCCACCGCCCGGCCCTGCCCTGGCGTGACGATCTCGCCTTCCCACATCACGCGGCGGCCGCGCACGACTGTTCCGACCGGCCACCCGGTCACTTCTCTGCCGTCATAGGGCGTCCAGCCAGCCTTCGAGCCTGCCTGCGCATTGGTGATGGTCTCGCGACGTTTCAAATCGACGATCGTGAAATCCGCGTCGTAGCCGGCGGCGATGCGGCCTTTGCTGGCCATGCCGAAGATACGCTGCGGGCCGTGGCTGGACAGGTCGACGAAACGTTGCAACGTCAGCCGGCCGGCATTGACGTGGTCGAGCATGATCGGCACCAGCGTCTGCACGCCGGTCATGCCCGACGGCGAGGCCGGATAGGGCTTTGCCTTTTCGGCCAGCGTGTGCGGGGCGTGGTCGGAACCCAGCACATCGACGATGCCTTGCGCAATGCCGTGCCAGATGCCGTCGCGGTGGCGTGCTGCACGCACAGGCGGGTTCATCTGGATCAGCGTGCCGAGGCGTGCATAGTCGTCAGCGCTCAGCGTCAGATGATGCGGTGTCGCCTCGCAGGTCGCGACGTCCTTGTGCCGTTCGAGGAGGGCGATCTCCTCGGCGGTCGAGATGTGCAGCACATGGATACGCGCGCGGGCTTTGCGAGCAATGCGCACAAGGCGCTCGGTGCAGCGGAAGGCGGCGATCTCGTCGCGCCAAACCGGATGCGAGGCCGGGTCGCCCTCGATGCGTTCGCCGAGCCGCTCGCGCAGCCGGAATTCGTCCTCGGAATGGAAGGCCGCACGGCGGCGGGTATTCCTCAGGATCGAGGCGACGCCCTCATCGTCCTCGACCAAAAGGTCACCGGTGGACGAGCCCATGAATACTTTTATGCCGGCAGCACCGGGTAGCCGCTCCAGTTCGCCGGCATCCCCGGCATTGTCGCGGGTGCCGCCGACCCAGAAGGCAAAGTCGCAATGCATGCGGCCGGAGGCGCGCCGCACCTTGTCGGCAAGGGCTGCCTCGCTGGTGGTCAGCGGGTTGGTGTTGGGCATCTCGAAGACGGTGGTGACGCCGCCCAGCACAGCTGCCCGCGAGCCGGTCTCCAAATCTTCCTTGTGCTCCAGCCCCGGCTCGCGGAAATGCACCTGGCTGTCGACGACGCCGGGCAGGACGTGCAGGCCACGACAGTCGACCGTCTCGCCGGCTGAAGCCTGGCCGAGATCGCCGATGGCGGCGATGCGCCCGCCGTTGATGCCGACGTCGCGCCGGCCCTCGCCATCGTGGTTGACCACCGTGCCGCCTGTCAGGATGAGGTCGTAGGTCGTGGCCATGCTGATCCGGTCTCTTGCGGGGGGAGTGTGAGCGGCTTACGTAATGGCCGACTGTTTTGCAAGATCAGGTTCTTTTTCCGCCCATGCCCTTTGCCCTACTGAAAGATCGCGCACTCGTTTCCGTGTCAGGCCCGGATGCCGAGAACTTTTTGCAGAACATCCTGACCACCGACCTCGACGCACTGGCTGCCGGCGAAGCAAAGCCTGGCGCCTTGCTGACGCCGCAAGGCAAGATCCTGTTCGACTTCCTGATCTCCCGCGCTGGCGAGAATTCCTTCCGCCTCGAATGCCGAGCCGATGTATCAGATGATTTCATCCGGCGGCTGATGCTCTACAAATTGCGCGCCAAGGTCGAGATCGCCAAGGCAGATCAGGGACTTGTCGCTGTTGCGTGGGGGGATGACTCAACCGCTTCGCAGTTTGATTCAACGCCGGTTGCAGATGCACGGTTCCGCGACGCGTCCGTAACGCGCTTTTATGGCGGCACGGCCGCCGGCGGCGATCCGGCCGCATGGCAAGCGCTGCGCATCGCTCATGGGATTGCCGAAAGCGGTAGCGACTATCAGCTCGGCGACGCCTTCCCGCATGATGTGCTGCTCGACGAAACCGGCGGTGTCGGCTTCAGGAAGGGCTGCTATGTCGGCCAGGAGGTGGTCTCGCGCATGCAGCATCGCGGCACCGCCAGACGGCGGGTACTGATCGTTTCGGCCGAGCGGCCCCTGCCGGCTCCTGGTGCCGAACTGACAGTTGCCGGGCGACCGGTCGGCACGCTTGGTACTGCCGCCGGCACGGCAGGCCTCGCCATAGCCCGTATCGACCGAGTCAAGGCAGCGCTCGACGTCGGCCAGCCGATCATGGCGGATGACGTCACTGTGTCGCTCACCATCCCTGCCTGGGCGAAGTTCACTTTTCCGCTGGAAACCGTTGGCCCGCAGGAATCCGTCGGCGCGGAGGAGGCCTGATGGCGGCCGACCGTGCCGGCGCGCCGCCGCGCGCCTGGCAGCGCATGCTGTCGGGCCGGAGGCTGGATCTGCTTGACCCTTCGCCGTTTGATATCGAGATTTCGGACATCGCCCACGGGCTTGCCCGCGTCGCCCGCTGGAACGGCCAGACCAGCGGCGATCACGCCTTTTCCGTCGCCCAGCATTCGCTGCTGGTCGAGGCGCTTTTCGGCGAGCTGGCGCCGGACGCCCCGGCCGACGCGCGGCTGGCGGCTTTGCTGCACGACGCGCCGGAATATGTCATCGGTGACATGATCTCACCGTTCAAATCGGTGATGGGCGGCAGCTACAAGGAGTGCGAGCTGAGGCTGCAGCGCGCCATCCATCTGCGCTTTTCGCTACCGGTCGAACCTAGTGCGGGCCTGCGCAAGGAAATCAAGCGCGCCGACCAGATCGCCGCCTATTTCGAGGCGACGCTGCTTGCCGGCTTTTCGACCGCCGAGGCGACCGAATTCTTCGGCCGGCCGCGCGGCTTCAATGCCGAACGCTTCGATTTCACCCCGCGTTCGGTGACCTGGGCGCAAAACGCGTTCCTCAAACGGTATGCGGCAATCGAGAAATCGCGGCGTCAAACGCTGCAGCCAGCCGACTGAAAAACGGTAAATTAACCGAAAAGGACAACAGTGCCGTGTTCGATCACGGTCTGCAGGCACGCCTCATGTCCGTCACTCATGCCAAGGCTGGTTCGCCCGTCCGCGGACGGAGGGCCGAAGGTATAGGCCTGCCGCGACGGATAGAGGACGAACTGCGAAAACAGGATGATCGTTTTTCGGCCGCCGTCGAGAACATGTCGCATGGCTTGGCCATGTTCGATGCCGACGAGCGTATGATCATCTGCAACGGCAATTATACCAGCATCTTTTGCCTCGACCCCGAGATCGTGCAGCCCGGCATCCGGTTTTTCGACATCCTCCAGCACAGCGTCGACATCGGTGTCGCCTCGCACAGCGCCGAAGAACTCTACGCCATCCGCAAGCCGTATATCGACCGGGCGAAACCCTCGACCTACGAGGAAACGCTGTCGGATGGCCGCATCATCAACATCTCGCACCGGCCGCTGGCTTCAGGCGGCTGGGTGTCGATCTACGAGGATATCACCGAACAACGGCGCGCCGAGCAGGAGCTGAAGGAGCAGCATCGACGCTTCGACGCGGCACTCGCCAACATGTCGCAAGGCCTTTTGATGTATGACGCAGACAGCAGGCTGATCGTGCGCAACGAACGTTTCTTGGAACTCTACCACGTGACGCCGGCCGATTTTCCGCTTGGCATGAGCCACGGCGACGCGCTTGAGCAGCTCGTGCGCCTGGGTATCTATGCAGAGATCGACATCGACAGCGAGATCTCGAAAACCGCAGCCTGCCTTCAAGCCGGGGAAATGCGGTCAACCTATCGCCATCTTGCCGATGGCAGAACGCTTTTGGTCGTGCGGCGGCCGATGAGTGGAGGTGGCTGGGTCGCAACTTTCGACGACGTCACCGAGCGCAGGCGCGTCGAAGAGCGCATGACCCACCTTGCACATCACGACACGCTGACCAATCTGCCCAATCGCTCGATGTTCCGCGAACGGCTCGACCAGGCCTTGGGCGAGGCCACGGACCTGGCGATATTCTCGCTCGACCTCGACCGCTTCAAGTCCGTCAACGACACCTGGGGGCACCCGGCGGGCGACTGGCTGCTGAAATGCGTGGCCGAGCGGCTGCAAAATTGCCTTCGCAACGAAACGGACGTGGTCGCTCGTTTCGGCGGCGATGAGTTCGTCATCATCCAGTTCAATACAAAAGGTGCCGGCCCAAAAGGTGCCGGCGATGCGGAAAAACTGGCAAAACGCATTGTCGACATCATCGGAAAGCCATTTCGCGACAAAAGCCGCGACATGCATGTCGGCATCAGCCTTGGCATCGCCCTTTTCCCCAATGACGGCAGGGATGCCGACACGCTGCTGAAAAACGCCGACATGGCCCTCTACAGGGCGAAAAGCGAAGGACGCAACGTCTATCGCTTCTTCGAGCCAGGCATGGATGCGATGGTACGGGCACGACGCGCACTCGAAACCGACCTGCAGGCAGCGCTGCGGCGGCGGGAATTCGAGCTCGATTTCCAACCCATCATGAACATCGCCTCGAGCGAAATCGTCGGCGCCGAAGCGCTGATGCGGTGGCACTCGCCGGCACGCGGCTTGGTGCCGCCAGACGACTTCATCCCGGTCGCCGAAGAAACCGGGCTGATCGTGCCGCTCGGCGAGTGGGCGCTGAGGAAAGCCTGCACGGTTGCGGCGGGCTGGCCGCATGGGTTGCGTATCGCGGTCAATGTCTCGGCCGTGCAGATCAAAAGTGGCACCTTTGCCCGCAGCGTGATCTCCGCGCTGGCATTTTCCGGCGTGCCGGCCGATCGGCTTGAACTGGAAATCACCGAAACAGTGCTAATGGACGAGAGCGATACCGTGCTCAAGACGCTCAGGCAGTTGCGCGACCTCGGCGTCCGTATCGCGCTGGACGATTTCGGCATCGGTTACTCGTCGCTCGGCTATCTCCGCCGCTTCCCGGTCGACAAGATCAAGATCGACCGCTCCTTCATCCGCGACATCGACAACCGCGACACGGCCGCGATCGTGCGCACGGTTATCGGGCTCGGTGCGCAGCTTGGAACGACCGTCACAGCCGAAGGCGTCGAAACCGGAGCGCAACTTGAATTCCTGCGCAGGGAAGGCTGTGTCGAGGCCCAAGGTTACCTGATCGGCATGCCGTCGAATGCGGCGGATATTGCTCGCTTGCTGGAGTCGCGCGCGGCGATCAGGCAATCAGGCTGAATGCGACAGGCCAGACATAAATCGTAATCTAAAATAGAAAAATTATAGCGTAGAGCAAAGTCGAAAGGAACGCAATTATTAACGGGTGAAATACCAAAACCCTGGTTTTATTTCTAATTCTGTTAAGGGGATCTTTTCCTTCTCCCCAATAAAATTCGTTACTTTCCTTAAGCGGGTTATCCCGGGCGAAATCCCAACCTGTGCGCGAATAAAAAAATAACATCTGAAATCACTACCCTTACATATAGCAACAGGATAGTCGACCAAACTATCAGGTAGATATATCTGAACAAACCGTCCCCCTCATTTGCTCCCGTGAAAGGCGCAAGCGGTAGGTCTACCGCCCCTGTCGGTCGAGCCGTTCCAGGAACCACTGCGTCAGCCGCACCCAGACCTCGTCTTTTTCGCCGGAGTCCTCCCAGCCATGGTCGAGATTGGGATTGTCGTTGACCTCGATGACGAAGACACCGTCCTTGGTCTCCTTGAGGTCGACGCCGTAGAGGCCATCGCCGATGCAGCGCGCCGCCCTCACCGCCGTCTCGACGACATGGGCCGGCGCCTCCTTCAAGGTAAAGGTCTTGATGCCGCCCTGGTCCGGCTTGCCGTTGGCCTTGTGGTTGACGATCTGCCAGTGCTTCTTGGCCATCAGATAGTGCACGGCAAACAGAGGTTGACCGCCGAGCACGCCGACGCGCCAGTCATATTCGGTCGGAATGAATTTCTGCGCGATCAAGAGATCGGAATCCTCCAGCCATTCGGTGGCAAGCGTCTTCAGCTCCTCGAAGGTGGCGCATTTCTTGACGCCGCGCGAAAACGACGAGTCCGGGATCTTCAGCACCAGCGGAAAGCCCAGCGCCCGCGCCGCAACTTCGAGATCCGAGGTGCCGGCGATCATCACCGTCGGTGGCACCGGCACCTTGTTGTAGGTCATCAGCTCGTTGAGATAGACCTTGTTGGTGCAGCGGATCATCGACAGCGGATCATCGATGACCGGCATGCCTTCCTGCTGGGCGCGGCGCGCGAAGCGGTAAGTGTGGTTGGAGATCGAAGTGGTCTCGCGGATGAACAGCGCGTCGTAATTGGCGAGCTTGGCCAGATCCTTTTTGGTGATCGGCTCGATTTCGACGCCCATCTTTTCGGCGATCTTGGCCCAGTAGCGCAGCGACGAAATCTCCGACGGCGGCAACTCCTCATGCGGATCGACCAATGTGGCGAAGGTGTAGCGCGCCGGCGTGCGGCCCTTGGTGTCACGCCATTCGCGGTTGGTATAGGTCTCGAGGCACTGAAGGAAGCGCTTTTCTTCCTCCTCGGTCATCCTGGCCAGCGGATGGAAGCCGATCTTGCGGATCGACGCCCATTCGGCGCCGTCGGTGATGCGGACTTCCAGCGTCGGCGCTCGAAACCAGTCGAACAAAAGCTTGGCGAAGCGATCCCATATCCTCGACGGGCCGATGCCGAAGAAGATGCAGACTTTTTGCGGAAAGGCGCCGCCCAGATCCTTGCGGCATTTGTTGAGCGCGAGTTCCAGCTCCGGCAGCGCGTGATCGTAGAGCTTGCGCTCAGACAGGTCGATCATCGTCTCGACCGTCGGGATGACCTTGTGGCCGCGCGAACCGGCCAGCAGCGAGGCATAGTAGCCGCGGCTTTGGTAGCCGTAATTGTTCGACAGGTTGATGACCTTCGGCCGCTGGCCGCGAAACAGCGCCGGATGGGCAAGGTAGTCGCGATTGGTGATGATCTTGTGCGGTGTCGCCACCTGATCGAGATCGTTCTGCCGGCCGGTAAGGATGACCCAGGTCATTGTCTGTCGCGCTTTCCGAGGGTAATGGCGGCACGCAATCCGTCGCGGCCGAACTGCGCCATGTTCATGAAGATGCCGTAAGGCACGGGAATGTTGGCGGCATCAAGAATGGTCTCCTGTCTCTCGTCTTCGACCCAGGGATCGTGGATCAGGATATGGTCGCCGTCGTCGCCGATGGCCAGCACCCAGTGCGGGACCTTCTTGCCGAACATCAGGAAGCCGCTGATCAGGACCAATACCAGTTTCCCCTCGGCGATCGCGGTGCGGATATCGTCGATGGCGAATGGACGGTAATTCACCGGGATGCCGTAAAGTTCCGCGCGCCGGCGAAAGTCGACCTGCGCCAGTTCCATCACCCGGCGCTTGTCTTGGCTGCGCACCGACTGCAGGAACAGCGCGCCATGGAAGGAGACATATATCTCGGCAGAGAGCCCGCTTTCATGGCCGGCAACGGCGAGGCCGAACGGCTCGCAGCCGCCAGGCCCCGACATCATGAAAACGGTGGTCGCCTCGCGCCACAAACGGATTTCCATGACCGGGTCGGGCACGAAGCCGGGCTCGAAATTGGCCATTGCCATCATCAGGCAGCACGGGCCGCAGGTGAATTCGCAGGTCTGCTGGTAGAACGGCACCCTGGTGGCGACCGGAATGTCGCCCCGCAAGGTCTTTTCGTAGCGCAGCGCCGAGGCGCCGTCCTCGTAATAGCCCGGTTCGCGGCCGATCTTGCGGTAGCCGCTCTGCTCGTAGATGCGAATGGCTCGGCTGTTGTCCTCGCGCACCTCGAGGCGCAGCATCATGCGGTTGTGTTCGAAGGCGGTCTCCTCCGCCGATGCCAGCAGCATGCGGCCAATGCCGAGCCCGCCGAAAAAGGGACCGATGGCGATGGAATAGAGCCGCGCGACGCCGCTGCCTTTGCGAAACAGCACGACCGCATAGCCGGCGACGCGGCCGTCGCTTTCGGCAACCAGCAGCTCGGCACTTTCGCGTTCGATCAACTGGCGAAAGGAGCGGCGGGAAATGCGATCGCTCGAGAAAACAGCCTTCTCGATGACGGCGAGGTCATCGACGTCGGACGCGCGGGCCGTGCGAATCTCGGCAGGCATGCGGGCTCGGAAAACCTCGATTGCGTTGTGGAAAAGGCCCTGGTCAGAAGTGTCGACAACACAGCCGAAGCGCCAGCATCCGTCAAGCGCTATCGCACCTCGATTCGGGCTCAATTGTGACAGTTTCGCCGGGTGCACGGCCCGAAAATCGAAATCGATTTTCGGAAAGGATCATGCGCAAAAATTAAAGTGCTACAGCGTCCTTTGCGCGTCCAAAGGACGCGCGGCGCTGTAGACGCAACCTTTGAAAAACAGGCGCAGCTCAGCTGGCCAGCCCGGCAAGAAGCTGGCTGTAGGCGCTCTTCGCCACCGCAGTCAGCTGCGCGCGCGGCAGCGAGCCGACGACGGCGCAGCCATAGCCCTTATCCAGCCAGTAGACGGCCTCGGGGCCGTTCTCTTCCGACCCATAGGTGCCCTTGGCCTTCTCGGCCGATTCGGCCGTGACGAACAGCGAGATGCGCTCGCCTTTGTCGTCCTCATAAAGCAGCATCGCGGCCTTGCTCTCGCCAGCGGGCAGCAGCCGGCCGCCGACGAGCTGGAATCCTTGCGCCGCCAGATCCGGTGCGACCAGCTTCAGGCCGACCCGATTGGACAGCCAGGTCTGCAGATGATCCTTGTCGCTGGCGGGCACTTCCACCGCATGTCGCTGCTCGGCGGCATAGATGACATGGGCTGCGATCGCCTGCTCGGCGAGTTGGTCCTCGGCGGGGTCTTCCAGGCCGAGATGGTCGATGCCGGCGAAATAACCGCCAACACCGCCAATGGCCAGCATCGCCGCTGCGGCAGCCGGGAGCCACCAGCGCGAGCCCAATGGCACCGTCTTGACCGGCGCCTCGCCGAACACGATCTTCTGCAACCGCGCCGGCACCGGCTCGTCGAGCACGCCGGCAAAGGCGGCACGAAGCGCTGCGCGGTCGGCGACATAGCGGGCGCTCCTCGCCTTCATTTCAGGATTGGCGTCGAGCCAGGCGTCATAAGCCACGCGCTCGTCAATCGGCAACTCGCCATCGAGGGCCATGTGGATGTCGCGTTCGGAAAAATCGCGCCGGGTCATTTCTCAACGATCCTTATCGCCCGGCGACGCGCGGCGTCATCCAGCAGCCCGCGCAACTCATCACGCCCGCGCGCGATGCGCGACATCAGCGTGCCGGCCGGCACGCCGAGGATGTTGGCGGCTTCGGCATAGGAAAAGCCTTCGATGGCGACCATGACCAGTGCTGCGCGCCGATCGGGGCTTATCGCCTGCAACGCGTCGATAATTTCGCGCGAGGCGATGCTCTCCACCTGCTCGGCTGGTGCTGCCTGCGCCTCGCTCGCTTCCAGCGGCAGCATCGCGGCTTCGCCGCGCCGGTTCACCTTGCGCATCTGATCGATGAACAAATGATGCATGATCGTAAACAGCCACCTCCTGGGGCTTTCTCCAGTCTGCCAATTGTCGAGCCGCACAAGCGCCCGTTCGAGACAGTCCTGAACGAGATCGTCGGCGGCATCGCGGTCGCGCAGCAGCGAGCGCGCATAACGGCGCAGGCGTGGTATTTCGCCCAGGATTGCTGCCTTCTTTTCGTCCATGACCGCTGGTTCTGAGGTCGCCCTTGTTCATCCGATTGAACGCGCCTTCACGGCGCGGCGCAAGCGGCCAGCGCGAAGCGGTCCGCCGCCCCGGCCACCCAAGCAACAAGATAACGCGGCCGGCGGGCGTTTTATTCCCGGCCGGCGCTGGAGGGCCACCTGTCAAGGCCCGCACGCCATGAATGAGAGGTGTGAGGTTGAAAGCGCGCCCTGAAGGCGTATATTCGAAGTCATATATTTTGTATATTCGACTTGGAATATACGTTTGGAGAAATCGATATGTCTCTGTACATCCGCGATAACGAGGTCGACGCGCTGGCTCGTCAGTTGCAGTCCGCCATCAAGGCGCCCACGAAGACTGAAGCAGTGCGAATCGCTCTCAAGCGCGAGCTTGAACGAGCGAACTCTGTCCTTCCGCTGAGCGAGCGTATCAAAAAGTATCAGGATGCCGCGAGCGCACTTGGTCCCGATGACCCCACCTTCGATATGAAGAAATTCATGGACGAGGCCTGGGGGGAACCCGATGTTTCTTGATGCGTCCGCCATTATTGCGCTGATTTTGAGAGAGGCAGATGCGGCTCGTCTGCTGAGAAGGATTGAAGCTGCCGAGACGCTCTATTTCTCGCCGAGTTCCGCTTTTGAAGCTATCCTCGGAATCGCCCGCAGGAAATCTGTGGCTAAAAGCGGCGATCAAGCTCCGACACCGCCTGCTCTGATCGATCAATGCCAAACGATCGTCATCGGCTTCTTGGCCGAACTCATGGCCGTGGAAGTTCCACTGGATGCTGCCATTCGCGAACTCGCAGTCAAAGCCGCGCGCGACTACGGTCGATACGTCGGCCATCCCGCCAAGCTGAATTTCGGCGACTGCTTCAGCTATGCATGCGCCAAGGCCTACCGGGTACCCCTGCTCTACAAGGGCAATGATTTCTTGCAGACCGATCTGGTCTGAATACTATCCGGCATCGGATTTGACCGTTCTTGTCAGCAGACGCTGATAGAACAGGCCGATGCCGATCAGCACCGCGCCGAGGCCGATGAAGGACAGCGCCCTCAGCACGCCTTCCAGTTCCGACATGTCGAAGAGGAAGACCTTCAACACGGCGACCGAGATCAGCGCGGCCGACGCGATGCGCAGCGCCTGCGACTTCAGCCAGACGCCGGCGGTGAGCAGCGCCACGCCGATGATCAGCCACAGCGCGGAATAGGTGTAGGTCTCGAGCTGGCCGAGGCCGCTCCAGAGGCCAATGAACTCGCCCTTGAACAGCCGCCTCACCGACAGCGTCGCATAGGCGAAGGCAAGCAGTGCCGCCGCCAGCGCCAGCATCGCGGCGTGCCATTTCGGCCGCTTGTCTCTGGTATAGAGCGCGAGCCCGCCGGCAGCGACGGCCGGCAAGAGATAGGCGAGGAACAGCAGGTTGAACACCAGGATTCGCCCGGTCGATTCGTCAGTAAACAGCGGGTTCAGCGCCACAAAATGCTGGATGACGATGAAGGCGACCGAGACCACGCCCGCGGCAAGCGAACCATAGCGCAGCACCGAGCTTGGCGAGCGCATGTCGATGGCGACCAGGATGGCGCCGGCGCCGATGGCGATCAGCGTATAGATTGCCTGCTCGGCGAGCGTGATGGCACCCGTGTCGATGACGCCGCCATGCATGGCGTGGCGCACCAATATCGCAACCGTGAGCAGCGCAAAGAGTGCTGCGCCAGCTTCCATGGCGAGGCGTGGCCGGCCATTTGTGGTGCGGGCAAGCTGCCAGGCGGCAAAGCCGAAGGCAAGCGCCGGCACGCCGTAGCCCGGCAGCAGCCAGTTGAATACCGGCGTCGTCGACAGGAATTCGGCGCCGACGATTGTCGGATCGAAGGCGACGCGGCCGAGCACCGCGATGACCGTACCGACCGAAATCCAGCCGAGCACCGGATAGGCGCGCCAGCGGGTGACCAGCGCCGGCACGATGGCCGCGGCACCCAGGAGGATGGTGGTCCAGCCGGACCCGAAAGCCATGTAGATCATCAGCAAGGCGGCGACTGCTGTCCCGCCAAGCGCGAAGGAGACGGCAGCACCGCCCTGTAGCGGCGGCTCTTCACCGCGCGCGATCCACTCGCCGCCGGCGGCGAAGACCACGACCAGAAGGGCTGCAACCGCCGCGTAGACAAGATCACGGTCGAGATTGCCGAAGGTGAACCAGAGCGCCAACAGAATGACCAGCGGCGCGACAGCGCCCCATGCCGCCCATGAGGCGGCGCGGATTTGTGCCGACGCGGCAAATTTGCGCGCAGCCCAGAATCCGGCGCCGATGAACATAAGTCCAAGAAAGATACCGATCCTGAGCATCAGCGTATCGGCAACTCCCGCCGGCAGACCTTCGACGTCGAGAACGCCACCTGAAAACTCTGCAGCGACGGAGGTTGGCGGAATAATGCCGAGATAGACCAGCACCGTCGCCAGCCCTGCGGCATGCAGAAGCGCCAGTGCCAGCGGCCGGTAGAGCGCTACCGCGACCAGGGCTGCGATAAGGGCTGCTCCCGGCAGAGCATCGCCGGCAGCGTATGCCGGGTCGACGAACAGCGCCATCGCCGAAAGGCCGACGAAGAAGCCAGGTGCGATCGACGGCCAGTCGAAACCCCTGGCGGGCTCTGCTTCGCCACCGCGACGGCCGAGCCAGACGAAGGCAAGCACGGCCAGGGTCACCGCATTGATGAAGAGGATGACAGGCAGGTCGGTGCCCGGCGCATCAGTCATGTAAAGAATGGTCCAGAGGCCGGTGCCCACAAACGCTGCCGCCATCAGCAATTTCCAGTCGCGCAGGCGGGCGATGACGCCGGTGGCGGCGAGCACGATCGCCAAATAGCCGAACAGCGCCCAAGGATTCGGTGCCTGCGAGGCGACCAGCATCGGCGTCACCACCGCGCCGAGCAGGCCGATGCCGGCCAGCGCCTGGCCGTGGACGAGGGCGGCCGCGATGGTCGCCACACCGATGGCGCCGAGCAGCGTGAAGGCGAGCGCCGGCCCGATGAAGCCGTAAACGCCATGCGCGGCATAAACCGTGCCGAACAGGATGAAAGCACCGGCCGCCGTCAGGATCGCCGGAATATAGGCGCCGGCGACGCCCTGCACCGGCACCCTGAAGCCGGTGCGGCGGATGAACTCGCCGACGGCGACCAGCACCAGCCCGAGCATTGCTGCCATGCTCAGCCGCACGCCGGGACCGAAAATGCCGGCCTCGATGGTGTAACGGATCAGGAACAGGCCGCCCAGCGCCAGCGCGATGCCGCCGACCCAGACCGCCCATCGGGTACCGAGCGCCGTTTCAATGTCAGGCTTTTGCGTCGCTTTCGCCGTCGCGGCGGCCGGTTGCGCAGGTGCAGATCCAGCCGGCGCCGCTTCGCCCGCAGCCCACGGTCCGGATGCAATCTCCCCGGCTTCAACCTCTGTGGACGGCTTTTCCTCAGCCTCGCCCGCCGATGACGGGACAATTTCGGTCACGGCCGCAACTGCCGCGTCTGTTGACATGCTGTCGTTTGCGGCCTGTTCTGCCGGCTTGGCCTGCGGCGGGGCCACATGCGCGCCCGAAAGCACGAGGCTGCGCAGCGCACCAAGTTCGCGCTCGATCAGGCCGATGCGGCTCTGCTGGCGCGAGATAATGACGAACAGCGCGATGATCGCGACTAGGCCGATCAGGCTTTCGAACATGGCGGTTCCCCCAAACCAAGCCAGTAGTTACTGACAAATACGGCGGCCAGACGGCCAGCCGAGTCAGCGCGCCGCCAGATTGGCGGCCGGAAAGATCGAGCACGTTTCGGTGCCGAAAGCCAGCAGCTTGCCGTTGGCATCCTTCAGCGTCGCTTCCGAAACCGCCAATGTGCGGCCCTTGTGCACCACCCTGCCCTCGCACACCACCTCGCCGGTCTTCGGCGTGATCGGCCGTGTCAGGTTCACCTTGAACTCCGCCGTCGTATAGGCCTCGCCCTTGTCGAGCAGCGTTTGCACCGCGCAGGCAAGAGCCGAATCCAGCAGCGTCGCGGCCCAGCCGCCATGCACCCCACCCAGCGGATTGAGATAGCGCTCGTTCGGCAGGCCGCGAAACACCGCACGACCTTCGGACACTTCGGTAAGGTCGAAGCTGAGCTGGAAGGAAATCGGCGGCGCCGGATATTTGTTGTCGATGATGCGCTGGAGCAATTCCAGGCCGGTATATCTATGGATGTCGCCGTGCGGAATGGTGCCGAGGCCGAGCGGCGAGACCCGGCCGGGATAGAGTTCCACTTCGCTCATCTGGTGATTTCTCCGGCGGCGGTCTCGGCGCCAATCTCTTTGCCCGCCGCGTGGTGCTTGCGCAAGGCGGCGAGGAAGCCGGCTCGGGCACCGGGCGCCTCAATGCCGCGCGGCTCGTAGACATGGCGGGTAAAAAAGAAGCCGGTCAGCCGGAAGGCGTCCTCGATCGCCGCCGGATCGGCGCGCAGGCTGGAGCCGCGCTGCAGGAAAGCGGGGAGCACCAGCATCTTGTCGCGCCATGGCGCGCCGGCCTGGCGCGACACGGCGCGCCCGGACTTCGGCGAGACATAGGCAAGGTCTTGCCTGGCGCCGGTCGCAGCACACTGGCTGAGATCGAGGCCGAAGCCGAGTTCGTCGAGAATCAGCAATTCGAAGCGCGCCACCAGCTCGCCGGCGGCGTCCGCATCGTCTAGATGGGCGATCATCACGGCCAGCGTCTCGTAGAGGCCGTCATGGGCGTCGCGCTCGGGCAGCAGGCGCAGATGCGCAGCCATGGTCTGCAGCCCATAGATGGCGACGGCGCTGTCCATGAGCCGGGCGGCGTTCATCTCGATCGCCTCGGCCTGAAAGGTGCCAAGATGTTCGTCGAGCCGCGCCCGCCACAGCAAGTCGACGCGGTTGCCGGGCTGCAGAACCGGCTGCTGCTTGCGCGAGCGGCCGCCGCGCACAAGGCCGAGGTGGCGGCCATGCGCACGCGTCATGACCTCAAGAATGGCGCTGGTTTCGCCATGCTTGCGGGTGCCGAGAATAATTCCCTCGTCGCGCCATTCCATGAACGGAGCTTGTCACCGCTTCGGTGGCGAAATCAAGTTTTTCAGGCGCTCTGTGGGCGCCCTCCGCGGCGGTCCGCGCGGAGGTGATCGGCAAGCACTTCATTGATCACGCGTCGCGACTTTTCAACTTCGACTGGATTGATGTCTATATGGCCGGCGATCGTGATCAGCGCTTTCCATAGCGTCCAACCACGGCCCCGTGCCCAGTTGCCTCATCGGCATGAAGAACCGCGCGAAACACCTCTCGGCTTTTCCCTTCGAGGAGCGTCCACGCAATCGCCAAGTCGCACGAGGGATCGCCCACGCCGGAAGTCCCGAAGTCGATCACGGCGCTCAAAGCGCCTTGCCTGACCAACAGGTTTCCCCAACTGACGTCACCGTGGAACCAGACGGGCGCACCATGCCATGTCGCGGCAAGCGCTGCTTCCCACACCGCGCTCGCGGCGCCAGTGTCGATCTTGCCGTCGAGGGCCGCAATTGCCTGCCGGGTCTCGCCGTCATAGACGCTCAGTGGTCCGCCGCGAAAAAAATTGTGCTGCCCTGGCGCCGGTCCACCGGCGGGATCGATCCGTTGCAAGGCGACCAGGAATTGGGCCAGGCCGGCCGCGAATTGCGGCAGGCTGGCAATACGCTCCAGCGTCGCCGTCTCGCCTTCGATCCAGCGGTAGACGGACCAATGCCAGGGATAGCCGTCGGCCGGGGCTCCCATCGCCAGCGGGACCGGGACAGGCAGCGGCAGCAGAGGCGCAAGCCTTGGCAGCCAGCGATGTTCCTTTTCCACTTGCAAGGCATAGGCCGCCGCACTCGGCAGCCTCACCAGCATATGGTCTCCGAGATGAAAGGTCCTGTTGTCCCATCCGCCTGATGAAACCGGCCGGACAGCAAGATCCTTCCATCGGGGAAATTGCGTGGCGACCAACCGGCTCACGAGGGCTGTGTCGATAGTAACTTCGTGTTTGAGCATGATCTTTGCCGAAAACCGGCTCCCACTTTTCGGGAACATGCTCTAATGCGGAAACTCCAGCCCCATCTCGCGATAGCGCTCGGGGTCGTCGCCCCAGTTCTCGCGCACCTTGACGAACAGGAAAAGATGCACTTTCTGTTCGAGGATACCTGATATCTCCATGCGTGCCGCCTGGCCTATGGCACGGATCGTCTCGCCCTTGTGGCCGAGCACGATCTTCTTCTGGCTGTCGCGCTGGACATAGATGGTCTGGTCGATGCGCACCGAGCCGTCCTTCTTCTCTTCCCATTTCTCCGTCTCGATATGGGAGGAATAGGGCAGTTCCTGATGCAGCCTGAGATAGAGCTTTTCGCGAGTGATCTCCGCCGCCAGCTGACGCATCGGCAGGTCGGAGATCTGGTCCTCCGGGTAATACCAGGGGCCGGCAGGCAGGGTTTCGGCCAGATAGTCGAGCAGGTCCTTGCAACCCGACCCGGTTAGCGCCGAGACCATGAAGGTGCGCTTGAAGGGCACCCTTTCATTCGCTGCCGCGGACAGCGCCAGCAGCGCCTCGGGCTTGACCCGGTCGACCTTGTTGAGGATCAGCACCATCGGCTGGCGGACATCCTTCAGCCGTTCGAGGATCGCGTCAGCGTCGCCCCTGATGCCGCGCTCGGCGTCGATCAGCAACAGCACGATGTCGGCATCCTTGGCGCCGCCCCAGGCAGTCGTCACCATCGCCGTGTCCAACCGCCGCTTCGGCTTGAAGATGCCCGGCGTGTCGACGAAGACGATCTGTGCGTTATTGTGGATGGCGATGCCGCGCACGATGGCGCGCGTCGTCTGCACCTTGTGGGTGACGATCGACACCTTGGCGCCGACCAGTTGGTTTACCAGCGTCGATTTCCCCGCATTGGGCGCGCCGATCAGCGCAACGAAGCCAGAATGCGTGGTGGCGGCTTCTGTTGCCGGCGGGACGTCTTCGGTGGCGGTCATGCCGCGCTCCCCTTATTTAGCCAGACGCCTTCGCGCAACAGCAGTGCAGTAGCGGCGGCTTGCTCGGCCTCGCGCTTGGAGCGCCCGCTGCCGGTCGCCGGCGGATAGGCGCCGACCTTGACGCTGACGGTGAATAGCGGATCGTGGTCCGGTCCCTCGCGGCTGTCAATTATGTAGACCGGGACGGCGCCTGCCGCCTGATGCGCCCATTCCTGCAGTTCGGTCTTGGCATCGCGGCGGGCGGCACCGATGGCCTGCGAGCGCGGCCGCCAGTATTTGTGGATGAACGCGCGGGCCGCCTCCAGCCCGCCGTCGAGATAGAGCACGGCGATCAGCGATTCCAGCGCATCAGCCCGCAGATTGACGCGTTTGCGCCCGTCCAGGCCGCGTACGTCCGAGCCGGCACGGATCAACTCCGGCAGGCCGATCTCCTCGGCGATGTCCGCCAGCACCTCGGCATTGACCAGCGCGTTGAGCCGGAGCGACAGCTCACCTTCGGCAGCGTCAGGATACGCCGCCAGCAGCATGTCGGCGACGACCAGGCCGAGGACGCGGTCGCCCAGGAATTCGAAACGCTCATAGTCGATGCCGGCATGGCTGCTGCGGGCGCTGGCATGGGTCAGCGCGCGCTGCAAGCGCTGGCGGTCGGCAAAGGCGTGGCCGGTGCGCTCCATGAGCGCTTCGGCGAGCGCGTCGACGGTCAGCCGTTTTGTTGCCGCCATGACCCTAATTGACGAAATGGAGCAGGCGCGACGCGCGCATCAGCGACGGCCATTTCCAGATTTCGAGCGGGCTGGCGCTGCCACCGATCGAGAAGAAGATGAGATTGGCGCGGCCAACCAGGTTGTCGTCGGGCACGAAACCGACGGTGAAGCGGCTGTCCGAGGAATTGTCTCTGTTATCGCCCATCATGAAATAGTGCCCGGGCGGCACGTCGAATTCCTTGGTGTTGTCACCGATCGAGTTGGGTATCAGGTCGAGCGTGTCATAGCTGACGCCATTCGGCAATGTCTCGCGATAGACGTCGACCGGCCCGCTCTCCTCGGTGATGTCGCGATTGTCGATCTGCCCGACCTTCTGGCGTGGCACGCCGACGCCGTTGATGAAGAGCTGGCCGTCCTTGACCTGGATCTTGTCGCCCGGCAGGCCGACGACGCGCTTGATGTAGTCGACGGAGGGGTCCGGCGGGAACTTGAACACCGCCACGTCGCCGCGCTTCGGCTCGGCGCCCCAGATGCGGCCCGAAAAGAGGTCCGGCCCGAACGGCAGGGAATAGCGGGAGAAGCCATACGACCATTTGGTGACGAAGAGATAGTCGCCTTCGAGCAAGGTCGGCCGCATCGACCCGGACGGGATAGAGAATGGCTGAAAAAGCAGCGTGCGGATGACCAGAGCGAGCAACAGCGCCTGGACGATGACGCTGACGGTTTCGCCAAGCCCGCCGGATTTCTTCTGGGATTTTTCAGCCACGCTCATGTCGTCCTCGATTATGCGTTGGTTGGTATAGAGTCTCGGCGTGCGCTGGGCAACGTCATGCCGGTGGTCAGATGCAATCAATATGGCGCTTCTTCGACGGGCAACGCCTCGATGATCACAAAGGCTTGAGCAAGCGGAAAATCGTCGGTGATGGTGAGGTGGATCGCCGCCCTGTGCCCGTCAGGCAGGATTTTGTCCAGCTGCGCCGCCGCTCCGCCGGTCAACGCCATGGTCGGCTGGCCGCTGGCCAGGTTGACGACGCCCATGTCGCGCCAGAACACCCCTTGCGCCATACCGGTGCCCAGCGCCTTGGCGCAGGCCTCCTTGGCAGCGAAGCGCGTCGCATAGGAAGCGACGCGGGCGCCGCGGTTTTCGGAGCGGGCCTGTTCGACCTCGGTGTAGATGCGCTGGATGAAGCGCTGGCCATGGCGCTCCAGCGATTTTTCGATGCGTCTGATATCGATCAGGTCGCTGCCGATACCGATGATCATTCGGCGGGAACTTCCCGTCCGGCCCGCCCGGCCTTTTCGGCCAGACGCTTGCGCCGCTGCTCGCGGAATACGGTCATGCCCCAGCGGGTGATGCCGTAGAACAAAACGCCGAAGATCAGACCAAGCGGCACGGCCCCGATCACCATCGGCTCCAGTATCGGTCCCCACAATTGCGCAAAGGAAAGGTTGTGCAGCATGTCACCGAGATGGGCGGGCGGCCCATTAGGAGGCAGGCGTTCGTGCAGGATCAGCTTGCCGGTCTCCCAGGACGCTCCCCACAGCAGCGGAAAAGTGAGCGGGTTGCCCACCGCGGTGCCGAGCGCCGCCGCAACCAGATTGCCGGCAATAAGCCAGCAGATGACAAAGGCGATGATGAAATGCGAGCCGAGCGGAAAGAACGAGGCGAACACGCCCGCCGCGACACCGGCGGCCACCGCGTGCGGTGTCGCCTTCAGCCGCAGGATGCGCTTGGAAAAATACCGCAGCGAGCGCGAGAAAGAGCGGCGTGGCCACAGATAGGTACGCACCCGCTCGAGAAAACCTTCAGGCTTGCGGCGTCGAAAAAGCACTCTGTTCCTGTCCTGATATCCAACGCTGCCGCTCCGACCATCCCGGGCCGGGCGCGACAGCCAACATCTTGCGCTTTGCGGCCGTCGAAAGGCAGCAACGACCTTGATATAGCGATACGCGGGCCGCACAACAACCGGAGCTGAATGCCGTCCGCTTGCAGTCGCCTTGCAGGCCCGGCGTCTGGCTACTGGGACATAGTACAATCGCGGCGGATTTGAGGAAGCGAGTTCGGCGCAGAGATCGGCAGCAACTCCAGCTATCTACGGCCCATACTCGCTGACCTCGACGAGATTGCCGTCCGGGTCGCGGAAATAGACCGACATCATCGGGCCACGGGCGCCGATCCGCTCGACCGGCCCGACTTCGACGGCAACGCCGTTGGCCGCCAGGCTGGCGCATATCTCCGAGAGCGGACGGGCGGCGACCAGGCAGAAATCCGCGGAGCCCGGCGTCGGCACCTTGGCCTTCGGCTCGAAGGTGTGGCCCGACTCATGCACGTTGATCTTCTGTGTTCCGAAAAGCAGGGCCGTCGGCAGGTTCGGTGCGTCGACGCGCTTGAAGCCAAGCACGCGCTGATAGAAGGCGCAGGTGTCATCGACGGAGCGAACCGTCAGCACGAAATGATCGATGCCTGCAATCACGGCAGCGCCTCAGTTAACGTTGTTTTATGCATGTCGTTGTCCCAAAACCGCTGCGCTCTTTTGGGCGACATGCATTAGAAGTTGCGGCTGCCCGGCTTGATGGCCGGTATGGCGGCGAGCTCTGGCGGCAGCCTGTCGGCCGGGTAGGCTGGAACCTCATACTCGGCGAGCGCGATCAGCGGCACGCCGACATCGGTCTTGCCGGCCGAGCGGTCGATGATGCAGGCAGCGGCAAGGACGTCGGCGCCAAGCGCGCGCAGGCAGTCGACGGTCTCGCGGATCGACAGGCCGGTGGTGACGATGTCCTCGACGATGACGACGCGCGAACCCTTGGCGATCTCGAAGCGGCGGAGCCTGAATTCGCCCCCTTCCCGCTCGACCCAGATCGCCGGCGCGCCAAGATGGCGCGAGGTCTCGTAGGCCGGGATCAGCCCGCCGATCGCCGGGCCGACGACATAGTCGATCCTGCCGGACACAGCGGCACGGATCTTTTCGGCCAGCGCCTTGCACAGGCGCTCGGTCTTGTCGGCATGCATGAAGACCCGCGCCTTCTGCAGGAAGACCGGGCTTCGCAAGCCCGATGTCAGGATGAAATGCCCTTCGAGAACGGCCCCGGCTTCACGGAAAATGCCCAGCACTTCATCGGTGTTCATTGTTCGCTCCATGTCCATGGCGAATGGTGAATGGTGGTGAGTGGTGAGTAGTGAGTAGTGAGTAGTGAGAGCACCCTTCTTTCACTATTCACTATTCACCCATTCACCCGCCGCGCATCGCTGACGCTCGAATTGTCCTTGAGCTGCGACAGCAGCCGGTTCAGGTGCTTCAGGTCCCAGACTTCGAGATCGATCAGCATTTCGGTGAAATCGGGCGCGGTGCGCACCATCGACAATGTATGGATGTTGGCGTCGTTGGATGCAACGACCTGCGCGATGTCGGCCAGCGAGCCCGGCGCGTTGATGGCGGTAACCGAGACTCGCGCCGGAAACCGCTCCTTGGTGCGCTCGTCTATGTCCCAGCGCACGTCGATCCAGCGTTCTGGCTGGTCATCGAAGGCCTGCAGCGCCGGCGACTGGATCGGATAGATGGTGATGCCGGTCCCCGGCTGCACGATGCCGACGATTCGGTCGCCGGGCACAGCACCTTCCGGCGCGAAGCGCACCGGCAGGTCGCCGCGGACGCCGCGGATCGGCACGGCGCCGTCCTTTGGCTGGTCCTTGTCCTTGCGCGCCGCCCGGCCCGGAATCTGGAACAGCATGCCGGCGGCGTTGCGGATCTTCGACCAGCCCTCTTCGCGCTGCTTGGGCGCAACCAGCGTGACGCGTTCATCCTTGTAGTCGGGAAACACCGCCTTCATCACGTCGGTGGAGGCAAGTTCGCCGCGTCCGACCGAAGCCAGCACATCCTCGATGTCCTTGCGCGCCAGCCGGTGCAGTACCGACTTCAGGCTTTCCTTGGTGAAGGTCTTGCCGGACCGCTCGAACGCACGCTCCAGAATACGAACGCCGAGACCCGAATACTGCTTGCGGATGGCGGCCTTGGTGGCGCGACGGATTGCCGAACGCGCCTTGCCGGTGACGACGACCGATTCCCACGCCGCCGGCGGCACCTGCGCCTTGGAGCGGATGATCTCGACCTCGTCGCCATTCTTCAGCTCGGTCATCAGCGGCATGATGCGACCGTTGACCTTGGCGCCGACGCAGGTGTCGCCGACATCGGTGTGCACGGCGTAGGCGAAGTCGATCGGCGTGGCGCCGCGCGGCAGCGCGATCAGCATGCCCTTGGGCGTGAAGCAGAATACCTGGTCCTGGAACAACTCCAGCTTGGTGTTTTCGAGGAAGTCCTCGGGATTGTCGCCTTCGGCAAGCTGCTCGATGGTGCGCCGCAGCCAGGCATAGGCGTTGGTCTCCTTCGAGATCGCGTGGGCAGTGCCGTTCACCTTGCCGCCGCTGTCCTTGTAGATCGAATGCGCGGCAACGCCATATTCGGCGATCTTGTTCATCTGATAGGTGCGGATCTGCAGCTCGACGCGCTGGCGCGACGGTCCGACGATGGTGGTGTGGATCGAACGGTAGTCGTTCTGCTTCGGCGTCGAGATGTAGTCCTTGAAGCGGCCCGGCACCATCGACCATGTCGTATGGATGGCGCCGAGCGCCCGGTAGCAGTCCTCGACGGTATCGACGACGACACGAAAGCCGAAAATGTCGGACAGCTGCTCGAAGGACAGCGCCTTGGCCTCCATCTTGCGGAACACCGACCACGGCTTCTTCTGGCGGCTCTTGACCTCGGCCTTGATCGCATATTTGTCGAACAGCGTGGACAGCGCCGTCTCGATCTCGGACAGCACGCCCTTGTTGCGCTCGAAAATTTCGGCGAGCCGCGCGGTGACAGCGCGGTAGGCTTCCGGATTGATGAAGCGGAAGGCGATCTCCTCAAGCTCCTCGCGCATGCCTTGCATGCCCATGCGCCCGGCCAGCGGTGCATAGATATCCATCGTCTCCTCGGCGATGCGCAGGCGCTTGGCTTCGGGCACATGGTCGAGCGTGCGCATGTTGTGCAGGCGGTCTGCAAGTTTGACCAGCAGCACGCGAACATCTTCCGAGATCGCCAGCAAGAGCTTGCGCAGGTTTTCAGCCTGCTCGGCCTTCTTGGAGACGAGGTCGAGTTTCTTCAGCTTGGTCAGGCCTTCGACCAGCTTGCCCATTTCCGGACCGAACAGCTCGTCGATCTCGGCCCTGGTCGCCGTGGTGTCCTCGATCGTGTCATGCAGCAGGGCAACCGCGATGGTCGCCTCGTCCATGTGCATTTCGGTGAGGATGGCGGCGACTTCGAGCGGATGCGAGAAATAGGGATCGCCGGAGGCGCGCTTCTGGTGACCATGCTTCTGCATGGCGTAGACATAGGCCTTGTTGAGCAGCGCCTCGTTGACGTCAGGCTTGTAGCGCTGGACGCGCTCGACAAGCTCATACTGACGCATCATGGGCGGGATCTCGCAGTGCTGAAATGAATCATGCGCCGCACTGGCGTACGGCGCATGTCATAGATAACCACGAAACTGCCGACGCGAAAGTGTCGGCGGCCGCTGCGAAGATTAATAATCGTCGCTTTTTTCCGGCGGTACCAGACCTTCGATGCCGGCCAGCAGGTCTTCCTCGGTCATGCGGTCGAAGGTGATGTTGTCCTCGGTGTCGTCGGCATCGGTTGCCGCAGCGGCGGTGCCGGTCTGGTCGGCGATCGCCTCGCCATCGGCTTCCGGCTCGTCGACCTCGACATGCTTCTGCAGCGAGTGGATCAGATCTTCCTTGAGGTCGTCGGGCGACAATGTCTCCTCGGCGATCTCGCGCAGCGCGATGACCGGATTCTTGTCGTTGTCACGAGGAACCGTGATCTGCGCGCCTTGGCTGATCTGACGGGCGCGGTGGCCGGCCAGAAGCACGAGCTCGAAGCGGTTGTCGACCTTGTCGATGCAATCTTCAACGGTTACGCGGGCCATGAGCTGCCCCTTTCATGCCTGGATTTGATGGAAAACAGGCGCGGTCCATAACCCGAACGCCGCCAAAATACAAGCTTTTTGGCAATGCCAAGATCGGGGCCAGGTCCGGGGCCGGGGCCAAGGTCGTCTGGGCGCGCGCCGCCTGCGACGATACGGCACCGATCACAATTGCTTGCTTGCAGCATCATACCCTTGGATTGCCGTAAAACCGGCGCTATCTCGAATGACGAAGGTCAGCCGGTTATTTCAAGCCGACCGATAGTCACGCGCATTTAGACGACCGCTTATTTTTCGAAAAGGAATATTTTCCATGTTCGACCCTCGCGAAAAAATCGCCCTTTTCATCGACGGTGCCAATCTTTACGCCACGTCGCGCGCGCTCGGCTTCGATATCGACTATCGCAGGCTTTTGTCGAGCTTCCAGAAGCGCGGCTATCTGCTGCGTGCTTACTACTACACCGCGCTCGTCGAGGATCAGGAATACTCCTCGATCCGGCCGCTGATCGACTGGCTCGACTATAACGGCTTCAAGGTGGTGACCAAGCCGGCCAAGGAGTTCACCGACTCGACCGGCCGCCGCAAGATCAAGGGCAATATGGACATCGAGTTGACCGTCGATGCGCTGGAACTCGCCGATGTCGTCGACCATTATGTCATCTTTTCCGGCGATGGCGATTTCCGCACGCTGGTCGAGGCGTTGCAGCGGCGCGGGCGCAAGGTTTCGATCGTCTCCACCATGGCTTCGCAGCCGCCGATGATTTCCGACGATCTGCGCCGCCAGGCAGACCATTTCATCGATCTGATGACGCTGAAGAGCGAGGTCGGCCGCGATCCATCCGAGCGGCCGGTGCGCCGGCCCGAGCCGGCCGAAGTCGACGAGGACGATTATTGACGGCGGCGGTCTTGACCGCTCCTTCGGTCGCGTCCCCAGAGCCCGATCGCGACTGCCCGCTCTGCCCGCGGCTGCATGATTTTATCGCGCAATGGCGGCAGCGCGAGCCGTCCTGGTTCAATGCGCCGGTGCCGACCTTCCTGCCGCCCGAGGGCGAGGATGCGGTGCGGCTGCTGATCGTCGGGCTGGCGCCGGGCCTGCGTGGGGCGAACCGGACGGGTCGTCCCTTCACCGGCGACTATGCCGGCGACCTGCTCTACAACACACTGATCGCACACGGCTTTGCGCGCGGCCAATTCAAGGCACGGCCCGATGACGGGCTGGAGCTTGTCGGCACGGCGATCACCAATGCGGTGCGCTGCGCGCCACCGGACAACAAGCCGGTCGGCGCCGAGATTGCCACCTGCCGGAGATTCCTGGTGCCGACAATCGCGCGGTTTAAAAACCTGCGCGCCGTGCTGGCGCTGGGCTCGATCGCGCACCAGTCGACGGTGCGGGCGCTCGGCCAGCGTGTTGCGGCTTATCCCTTCCGCCACGGCGGACAGCAGCAAACCAATGGCGTGACGCTGTTTTCCAGCTATCACTGCTCGCGCTATAACACCAACACCGGCGTGCTGACGGAAGCGATGTTCGTCAACGTGTTCAGGGAGATAGCGGCGTTTCTCGAGAGATAGATTCGGGCGGTGGCGCAACCAGCTCGGCCAATTTCTCCTGCCTGCCCTGAAGGACATTCAAATCGACATCGCCGCTGATGCCGTCGACGCGACCCTTGTCGTGGTACTGCCAATAGATCCACTCGTCATGACCTGGCTGCAGCGCCAGCGAACGGACCCAGTGTGGGCGGCCGACGATCTGCCCGGCGTAGGCCCGCGCCGCGTCGTCGGTCACATAGAGGATCGCCGTCTTGCCGAAGGCTGCCTCGACAGGGCCGAGGAAAGCCGAGAGTTCGACATTCAATTCTTCGGGCGATGGCCGCCGCGGACAATTGCCGACGAATTCAATATCCACCACCGGCGGCAGCAGCGGTTGACCGCGCGGTACGACGGAGATGAAATTCTTCGCCTGATCGGCGCCAGGCCTGCAGAAGGTGAAGAAATGATAGGCACCGACCGCCAGACCGGCCGCACGGGCCTCACGCAGATTGGCGGCGAATGCATCATCGACATGGTCGCCGCCTTCGGTTGCCTTGATGACGGCGAAGGCGACGTCATCGGCGGCAACACGCCGCCAGTCGATCTGCCGCTGATGATGGGAAACGTCGATGCCCCTGACCGGATATTTGCCGCGGTCCGGAGAAAACGGATGGAAATAGAAATAGCCGCCGACCGCGACGAGGCACGCCAGGATCAGGCTGGCCGCACCCCAAAAGACGATCCGGTTCTTCAAAAGAGCGGCTCCCAGTCTACCCACGCTCCTTCAGCAGCCGGCCCTTCTCGCGCGACCAGTCGCGCTGCTTTTCGGTTTCGCGCTTGTCGTGCAATTTCTTGCCCCGGCCGACGGCGAGTAAAAGCTTCGCCCGGCCCTGGTCGTTGAAATAGATCTTTAGCGGCACCAGCGTCATGCCTTCGCGATCGACGCTCTGCGCCAGCCTGGCCATCTCGCGCTTGTTGAGCAGGAGTTTGCGGCGCCGGCGCGGCTCATGGTTGAAGCGATTGGCTTGCAGATATTCCGGCAGATAGGAGTTGATCAGCCAGATTTCGCCGCCCTCGACCGAGGCGTAACTGTCCTGGATGTTGGCTTGGCCCTGGCGCAGCGACTTCACCTCGGTGCCGGTCAGCACCAAGCCGGCCTCGATCGTGTCGAGCACCTCATAGGAAAACCGCGCCTTGCGGTTTTCCGCAACGGTCTTGTTGTTGGGATCGGCTTTTCTGACTTGATTCATGATGCGGAGAGGTGGCGCCTCATCCCTAATTAATCAAGCCGGCGTGCTTCATCGCCGCATCGATCTTCTCGGCGGTCGACTGCTCGACGGTGACCAGTGGCGAACGCAGCACGTTCTCGACCTTGCCCAGCTTCGACAGCGCATATTTCGCGCCGGACACGCCGGGTTCCAGGAAAATCGCCTTGTGCAGCGGCAGCAGGCGGTCCTGCAAGTCCAGCGCCTTGGCGTTCTCGCCGGAAAGCGTCGCCTCCTGGAATTCGGCGCACAGCCGCGGCGCGACATTCGCCGTCACCGAGATGCAGCCGACGCCGCCATGGGCGTTGAAACCGAGCGCCGAGGCATCCTCGCCGGAAAGCTGGATGAAATCCTTGCCGCAGGTGGCACGCTGCTCGGAAACCCGCTCGACCTTGCCGGTGGCGTCCTTGACGCCGATGATGTTCTTGAAGTCGTGCACCAGCTGGCCCATCGTCTCGGGCATCATGTCGATCACCGAGCGCGGCGGAATATTGTAGATGATGATCGGCAGGCTGGTCGCCTTGGCGACCGCGGCGAAATGCGCGTAGAGGCCGCGCTGCGTCGGCCTGTTGTAGTAAGGCGTGACGACGAGTGCCGCGTCGGCGCCTGCCTTCTCGGCATACTGCACCAGGCCGACCGCCTCTTCGGTGTTGTTGGAGCCGGCGCCGGCGACGACCGGAACGCGGCCCTTGGCTACCTCGATACAGACCTTGACGACTTGGCGGTGCTCGTCATGCGACAGCGTCGGCGACTCGCCGGTGGTGCCGACTGGAACCACGCCCGTCGTGCCTTCAGCGATCTGCCAGGCGATGAAGGCGCGAAAGGCTTTCTCGTCGAAACGGCCGCTCTTTTCGAACGGTGTCACGAGCGCGGTAAGCGAGCCTCTCAGCATGTCGTCCAACTCCTTGGGACTAGCGCATGACCCGAAAATCGGTGTCGATTTACGGAAAGATCATGCGCCAAATTTAAAGTGCTACAGCGTCCTTTGCGCGTCTGAGAAGACGCGCGGCAATGTAGGTGTTTTGTCGTGCGCGCCTTCTAGCCGAAAGCGAAGCGGCGCACCATAGTCTCGACACTGTTGCGCGGCAAGCGTGGCGGTAGTGCCAGCAAGCGCAATTTGAAAGACCTCGACAGCCTTTGTTTACGGGCTCTTCATCACAGCCAACTAGGCTTCAGTTGATCTGTGCCTGTTGGTAATGTGCAAGGCAGGAATGATGAAAGCCATGCCGACCAGGCAGCCTCATTTTTTCGCGCTGCTTGGCGCAATTCTCCTGTTGACGCCGAGCCTTGTGGCCGCCGGCAAAGTCGATGTGCAGGTCACTTCGGCCATTCCGATGCCAAACCTGCAGGATACAGGCCCGCAGGGTCCGGAATCCCCTCCCGCCAGTGTCGCCAGGCTGAAGAGCGGCCTCGATGCGCTGGCGGCAAACGACATTGCCGGCGCGCGTCGAGTGCGCGATGCCCTGCCGGTCAATTCGCTCGACCAGCATATCCTTGCCTGGTCAATCGCGCTCTATGGCGGCGACAAGGTGCCAAGCGGCGAGATCGCCGATGCTGCGAAGATGCTGCCGAACTGGCCGGGCATGATCGCCTTGCGCAAGAACAGCGAGCGCGCGCTCTACCGCGAAAACCCCGCGCCGGAGATCGTGGTGCAGGCTTTTGGCGGCAGCCAGCCGCAGACAGTCGAGGGCGTGGTCATCCTCGCCCGCTCCTATGTCTCGCAGGGCCACGTCGAGGCGGCGCGCTCGGTGCTGTCGCCATTCTGGCGCACCGAGAAACTGGAAGCCAGGGACGAAGCGGCGATCATCCGGGAATTCGGCAAGCTGATCCCCGCAGCCGACCATCGTTTCCGCATGGAGCGCATGTTCTATGCCGATCGGATCAATTCCGCGCTGCGCGTTGCCGGCCTTGCCGGCGCCCAGCAACTGGCCGACGCCTGGGCGGCAGCGGACAGGGGCGACAAGAATGCGGCCAAACTGCTGAAGGCGGTGCCCGCCGCGCAGCGTTCGGCCGGCTATCTCTTCGCGCAAGCTCAATATCTGCGCAAGCAGGAGAAGTTTTCCGACGCCGCCGCTATGGTGATGAAGGCGCCGAGCGATCGCATCGCGCTTGTCGACCCGGATGCCTGGTGGGCCGAGCGCCGGGTGCTGTCGCGCGAACTGGTCGACCAGGGCGATATGAAGACCGCCTACAGAATAGTCGCCGTGCACGCCGCCGAAAGTGCTGCCAACGCGGCGGATGCCGAGTTCCATGCCGGCTGGTACGCGCTGCGCGGTCTCAACGCCCCCAACACCGCTGCCAGGCATTTTACGCGGATCGCCGGTCTCACCCAGGGGCCGATATCGCTGTCGCGCGCCTATTACTGGCTCGGCCGTGCGGCCGAAGCCGGCGGTCCCGGCAATGCAAAGGATCATTTCACCCGTGCCGCCGCCTATGGTACGACCTTCTACGGCCAGCTCGCCGGCGAGCGCGTCGGCCGGCAGGTCCTCAACATCGCCGATCCGCAGCCGAGCGCCGCCGATCACCGGAATTTCGCCAACCGCGAGGCGGTCAGCGCCATCAGGCGGCTGCAGGAGGCGGGCTATGAGCGTTATGCCGACACGCTTTATCGCGACCTCGCCGGACAGTTGACCAGCCCCGGAGAGCTGGCACTGCTGGCCGCGATGGCGGAAAAGCAGGGCAATCACTTCCTGGCGCTGAAAGTCGGCAAGATCGCCGGCGCGCGCGGCATCGATGTCGGGGCGCTGTCGCATCCGCTCGGCGTCATTCCCGAGACCGCCGATATTTCCGGCTCGGGCAAGGCGCTGGCCTATGCGATCGCCCGCCAGGAAAGCGAGTTCAACATCGGCGCCGTCTCCAGCGCCGGCGCACGCGGGCTGCTGCAGCTGATGCCGGGGACAGCCAGGCAATTGGCGAAGAAGGCCGGAATGACCTTCTCGCAGGCGCGGCTGACCACCGACGCCGGCTACAACGCGACCTTGGGCGCCGCCTTCCTCGGTGAGCAGCTCGGCCGCTTCGACGGCTCCTATGTGCTGACCTTCGCCGGCTATAATGCCGGCCCCAGCCGCGCCGCCCAATGGGTGGCCAGATATGGCGACCCGCGCGGCAAGGACATCGACGCCGTCGTCGACTGGATCGAGCGGATTCCCTACACGGAAACAAGAAGTTACGTCCAGCGCGTGATGGAGAATTACGAAGTCTACAAGATGCGCATTTCCGGTAAGTACGACATTGTGGGGGATTTGGTGAATGGGCGGAGTTGATCCGTCGGCGTTCGGGCGAACGCTGGCTTGGCGAAGCGCCCCCCTCTGCCCTGCCGGGCATCTCCCCCTCAAGGGGGGAGATCGGCCGTCCGGTTTGCTTTCGCCAATCTCCAACGCTGTAAAGAAGGCGCGGCCAGTGAAACTGCCAATCTCCCCCCTTGAGGGGGAGATGCCCGGCAGGGCAGAGGGGGGCGCTGTCCCGCCGACGTGTCGAGAAAATCTCGGTGCCCGCAGCGCTTGGACTTAGTAATGCCCTTGCCCATTCCGTTGGACCGCTCTGCCTTCCGATTTGACCGTACCCGCCCTCGCCTGTAGCAGTCTCGACGATCCGGCAACGGCGAGGAATCGAGTCCAAATGTCGAGCGGTTTTTCCGATTTTTTCTACGCCTCGCCGGACGGGCTTGAACTCCACGCCCGCATCTACGGCGAAGCGAACTCCGGACACTGGCCGGTCGTCTGCCTGCCCGGCCTGACCCGCAATAGCCGCGATTTTCATGAGCTGGCGCTGCACCTGTCCCGACGGGCGGCAAGTCCACGAAAAATCGTCGCTTTCGACTATCGCGGGCGCGGGCAATCCGCCTACGACCCCGACATCGGCCACTACAATGTCGGCGTCGAAGCCGGTGACATCCTCGCCGGGTTGGCGGCGCTGGGCATCGAGGGGGCGGGCTTCATCGGCACGTCACGCGGCGGGCTGATCATCCATGTGCTCGGCGCGATGCGCCCGGCCGTCCTGAGGGCTGTCGTACTCAACGATATCGGCCCGGTGGTCGAGGCCGGCGGCTTCGCCCATATCCGCTCCTATCTCGAGCGCACGCCGAAGCCGAAAACCCATGCCGAGGCGGTCGGCGCCCAGCGCGGCGCGCATGGCAGCGACTTTCCTGCTCTGACCGAGGCGGATTGGGAGCGGATGGTATCGGCCCTCTACCGAGAGACGGATGAGGGTCTGGTGCCGGATTTCGACCCGAAGCTGATCGGCACGCTGGCGGGTCTCGATCTCACCCAGCCACTGCCTGATCTGTGGCAGCAGTTCGAGGCGCTGGCGGCGGTACCGTTGCTCGCCATACGCGGCGCCAATTCGAAGCTGCTATCCACTGAGACGCTCGAACAGATGCGAAAGCGTCACCCTTGTGTCGAGACGATCATGGTCGAGGGCCAGGGCCATGCGCCTTTCCTCGAGACCGGCGGCCTGCCCGGCGCCATCGCCAACTTTCTTGATATGGCCGAGCAACGCTTCGCCGCAAAGTGAATTTTTTGCGAGGGACGCGGACATTCACCACAGTCCTGCGAAGCGCGAAGCAGGATGGCGGAGAGGATGTCCGTCTCCGCCTAATCCAAGGGGGTCCAAGGGCGTCTAACTTACCCCCTGAAATCCTTGTGCCACAAGGAGTTGAGTTCCGATAGCGTCCAAGGGGGTCTTGCCAAGTCCAGGAGTAAGTTGTACGTAAACTTGTTCGCAGGGAGAGTTCGAATGCAAATCAACCGCCTCACCGTCGCCGGCGTCAACGCACAGAACAAGCCCGGCCTCTATGCCGATGGGCTCGGCCTTTATCTACAGGTCGCCAAGGGCGGTTCGAAGTCCTGGATTTTCCGCTACATGCTGGCCGGCAAGCCCCGCAAGATGGGCTTGGGCTCGGTGCATACGGTGCCGCTGAAGCTGGCACGGGAACGCGCTGGGGAGCAACGCCTCAAGCTCCTCGATGCCGACGACCCGATAGAGAAACGCAAGGCCGAACGGCTGGAGAAGCTGGCGGCATCCGCAACCGTCCTGACCTTCAAGGAAGCGTCGGAGCGCTACATCAAAGCCCATGCCGCCGGCTGGAAGAATGCCAAGCACGGCGACCAGTGGAAGAGCACACTCGAAACCTACGCGTGGCCTGTCGTCGGCGCTCTGCATGTTGCGGAAGTTGAGGACGGCCACATAAGCCAGATACTTGACCCTATCTGGGCCACGAAAAACGAGACCGCCAGCCGTCTCCGGGGTAGGATCGAAAGCATTCTTGATTGGGCGCGCGTGAAGGGCTTCCGCCCGAAGCACAGCGACAATCCCGCGCGGTGGAAGGGCCATCTAGACAAGCTGCTGCCGAAGCCGTCAAAGGTGAAGAAGGTCAGGCCCCAGCCCGCGTTGCCCTACACCGCGCTTCCCGGCTTCATGGAGAAGCTTCTCGGCATGAGCAGCATATCGGCCAGGGCTTTGGAGTTCACGATCCTGACCGCCGCTCGCACTCAAGCCATCACTGGCGCGACGCTGGAGGAGGTCGACTTTGAGGCAAAGCTCTGGACCGTTCCCGGCTCACGCCAAGGAACGAAGCTCAATGACGACAATCGCGAGCATCGCGTTCCGCTCTGCGACCGGGCGATTGAGATATTGCGCACGACGCCACGCGAGAAGGACAACCCGCACCTGTTCACTGGCGGCAAGCCCGGCAAGGGACTGAGCACCGCCGCAATGGCGGAACTGCTAAAGGGCTTCGACCTGCCATCTGACACGCCGGGGCACCAGCCCGTGGTCCACGGCTTCCGCAGTACGTTCCGCGATTGGGCGACAGAGCAGACGGCATACCCGAACGAAATGCTTGAAATGGCGCTGGCACACACGGTCAGCGATAAGACGGAAGCCGCCTATCGGCGTGGGGATATGTTCGAAAAGAGACGCCGTCTGATGGCCGACTGGGCTGAATTCTGCGCCGCGGTGAAGCCGACGGCGGCGGACAACGTGACGCCCATCAGGGCGCAGGCCTGATATAAGAAAGCATTCCGCTGTGGACGCCTTGCTCAAGGAGCCTGGCGGCATGTAGCGACAACTATTCCTTGCACCCAAGAATATTTTTTTGCTTTCTGATTGCTCGAAAAGCGAACGGATATGCCGAGAGCGCAGGAGATAACGACATAAGGCGATCAATACTTCCGCAAATTTCTATTTTTCTTATGGTGCTTGGCAGGAACCTGCCAGGCACCCTTTTTTTATTCAGGGCTTCGCTTAACTTTCTCGGGACCCGGTTTCCGCGAAAAAACGTTTTAACCTGTGCAATCAGACCTAACAAAGTCTCAGGAGCTAACAATGAGCACGCAAAACATACTTCGCCGCGAGGCCGTTGGCCGCGTCAGCCCGGCCATAGCCCCCGCTTTGAAACGGTCGCGACCTTCCCGGACTATGGAGGAACACATCAGATGACCAGGCGCATCGCTATTGTCCAGGGCCATCCAGACCCGGCTGGCCAACACCTGCTTCACGCTATGTCCGGCGCTTATGCCGAAGGCGCGACTGCAGCGGGGCACCAGGTACGCCGCATCGAAGTGGCCAAGCTCGACTTTCCGCTGCTGCGTACGATCGAGGATTTCGAGACCGGGGCGTTGCCGCCCGCCCTGGAGCAATCCCGGGAGGATCTGCGCTGGGCAGAGCATTGGGTGTTTCTGTTTCCGCTTTGGCACGGAACCATGCCAGCTTTGTTCAAGACTTTCTCGAACATATTTTCAGGCCCGGATTTGCTATGGAATACAAAGAGGGCGGCTTTCCAAAGCGGCTACTCGCCGGGCGCTCCGCTCGCCTCGTCGTCACCATGGGAATGCCGGTGTTTCTTTATCGCTGGTACTTCGGCGCCTACGGTGTTCGCGGAGCGTAGCATCTTGAGCTTCGCCGGAATCAAGCCAATTCGCGAAAGTTTCTTTGGCCTCTCATTTTGCGGATGAGAAGAAACGCGCTCGCTGGATCGAGGACATACGCAATCGGAGGGCGGGGAGACTGACCACCGCCCACACCAAAGACAACAAGAGTCCAGAAGCAGCCTAGCGCTCATGACCCGAACTAGTCATTGCTGCTGCACGGCGGCAACGTGAAGGTGGTTTGCAGTCGGCCCGTCTTCGAATACGGTTGCGACAAAGGGGACTTAGGTTGGCGGTCACTTGACCCGGTTAGTCCCAATCGCTCCGCCAACGGCTACGACAATTGCAGCCAACCCCCGGTGAATCCCGCCTTGTGCAGACCCTCGACAATGAACGGGCATTTCTTCATCAACTCCCAAAGAAATCCCGTGCGGTGGTTCTCGATCATCAACACGATCGGCCCTTGATCGAGTCCGTAATAACCTTTTGAGATCCAACCCGGCTTGCTTTGATGCCCTGATTCGAAGGTTGGATTAAAGCTGCACTTGAAGCCGTACTCACTGGTCACTTCGGGGTATACTTCATTAAAGTGCCGCAGCGCTGGCAAGACGATCTCGGGGGCGAAAGGTAGCGATGCAATCGCGGCCCAGGGCGCGATGGTGCCATCGTCCGGACCAAATGGGATGCCGCGCGCCGTGTAGTCGAAAAAGTGACGCTCAACGCCCTCGATCTTCACACAGGTCGGACCCGGACCATCACTCGCGGTAATGCCCCAGCAATGCTCGCTGTACCCTTTGTAGTCCAATGGATTACGGATCGCGTATTGCTGTTGTGCGTAAGTTGCACGGCGGCTGTTCTCGAAATAATCGATCCCCTTTTCGCGCATGAATTCGTCCTGAATGCCGCGAAAGTCGATCCACATATGGGAGAGCTGATGAATGAATAATGGGCCGGCATAGAGAAACTCCACCCCATAGAGATTCTTCCAGCAGTAAGTCCCGGTTTGGGCCTTGTAGCTCTCGGCTGGAATTGGATGGGCCGGCGAAGCCATTGCCAACACGTAAAGGATCAGGGCTTCGTTATAGCCCTCCCACCGATCCGGCAGAAACCCGCACTCCGGCTTCCAACCCATCGATACGGTTTCTCCGGCGTTAAGCGCCCACTGCCAATCGGCCCGGGCGTAGAGCTCTTCAGCGAGCGAACGTATTTCGCGCTCTTCGGGCGCGTCCCCATCAAAGTACGCAGCGGCGGCCAACATGCCAGCGAGCAGAAATGTCGAATCAATCGTCGACAACTCCGACTCCCAGGCGCGACGGCCAGTGTCCATGTAAAGAAAGTGGTAATAGAAGCCTTTGTAACCGGTCGCATCCGCCTCCTCGCTCTGCTCACTGTTTCTAAAGAATCGAAGTGTCGTGAGTGTGCGCTCGATAGCTTCGGCTCGTGTGATAAAGCCGCGCTCGACGCCGATGGTGTAGGCCGTCAATGCAAACCCTATCGGGGCGATGCTCGCATGCGAGCCAGTGCGCGTGTTGTCAGGAACCATTCCATTGGCGCGATTGCTCTCTTTCAGGAAATATTCGAATGTGTCCCGTTGGAGTTTGTCCAACCTTTCCTCTCTCTGATTCATGCGGCCTCCTGGTTCGCGGTATTCCAGTCTCGATAAGGGACTTGGCGACCACGCTCACTGAGTGAAGCTATCGTATTGTCCTTGGGTTTCTGATTTCACGACCGTCTTGATCTTTGCCACGGCTTCGAGCGTGCGATAGCGGGGTCGGCACCGAGGTTGCATCGGCGCCTTTGAGAGGCGCATTTTCAGCGCTCGTCGTCCTAGACTGTCTTGTCGAAGCCAGTGAATGTATTCGACTTTAAAAATACGTTCGGTCCATGGTTTCATGCATGCGGACCAAGGATGTTCGCCCTCGCTTCCATAATATGGTTGTACATACTTAGCTCCGCCCCTACGCTGTCCCGGTCCCTGATGGCCGCTAGAATTTCTCGATGCTTGGTGATGTATCCCCTCATTCTGTCCGGTGTGAGTGATTGCTCTTTCATCCGACCCCAAAGGTTTCCCGCCCGCACCTCATGGATTACTTCGTACAGTGACGAAAGAAGACCGTTTCTTGCCGCCTCAACGACGATGCGGTGAAAGACGGCATCCCACTTTTCGAACTCGACAAGCGTCTCGGCGGCGCTCCCCTTGTCGATCGATTTTTGTAGTTCATCGATCTCCTGCGGCGTCGCTCTGAGCGCGGCCAATCCGGCGACTTTTGGCTCGATGATCAAACGCGTCTCGAACACTTCTGCTGGATAGGTGCGGACCGCGTCGCCCGCGCTGCCTGGCGGACGGCGTAGTGCCGTTGACGTGACTCCGCTGCCTGCGATGAAAGTGCCCCTTCCCACGTGCCTTGTCAGGCGCCCCTCGTTCTCGAGCGAAGCGAGCATCCTCCGCAACGCGGTGCGAGGCAGGCCAAGCTTTAGCGCCAAATCGCGCTCGGGTGGCAAGCGGTCGCCTGGCTCCAATCCCTCCGCCTCGATGAAATCCTTCAGTACGACGCTCATCATCCTCCTCCCTTGAAACTTTTTTTCGCAACCAATTTGATCCATGTTGACACCAATATCAAGACCAATGTTAAGTTGGTCGCATGTTTTAACCCAATTTGGTTGCGAATGGTGTCCTACGTGAAGCCAAATCCAGTACAGAAGACTTACGCGGAATCCCAGAATGACGTGGCCGCCGTCGCTGGCAAAGCGCGGACGCAACTCTTCATCGCCGGGCGGTGGCTGAATGCGAAAAACGCACTCGACGTGGTCGAGCCTTCGACGGCCCAAGTCATTGCAACACTAGCCGGCGACGTCGCGGATGCGATCGCCGCGGTATATGCTGCCGCTGCTGCCGCCGAGCCTTGCAAGGAGGCGGCCGACCAAGTCGTCAGCTGCTCCATGGAACTCGGCGGGAACGCACCGTTCGTCGTGTTCGACGACGAGATGGTCGGTATCGCCAAGGCGGCTGTAGATGGCGTGCTCGAAGATCTGGACGCGCAAGGCGCGGTGGCCAGTTAGCTATGCTCTGTCGTAAGGCCTCACGCATGGGCGAAGTCCTGAAGGTCAAAGATCTCGTTAAGGTATTCGGTTCCACGAAGGTGCTGAGCGGCGTCAGCTTCAGCATGAAGGAGGGCGAGGTCGTCTCGATGATCGGATCGTCGGGATGCGGGAAAAGCACCGCGCTTCGCTGCACCAATTTTTTGGAGACGCCAACCTCGGGACAGATCGAATTCATGGGAGAGGCCATCTCTGTGACCTCCGACACGCGCGGAGAGCCGAAGATTGTCAACGCGGCCGCCGTCAGAGCATTTCGACGCCAGATCGGAATGGTGTTCCAGAACTTCAATCTCTGGCCGCATCGCACCGTCCTCGGCAACGTGACGGAGGCACTCGTTTACGTTCTTAAGCTTTCTCGGAAGGAGGCAGAAGAGATCGCGCTCTGGGCGCTGTCGAGGGTCGGCATGGAAACCTTCCGCGACCGCTACCCGCAGCAGCTTTCGGGCGGCCAGCAGCAGCGCGTCGCCTTCGCGCGCGTCCTGGCGATGCGCCCGAAATTGATGCTGTGCGACGAGCCGACCTCCGCGCTCGATCCCGAACTGGTCGGAGAGGTCTTGAAGATCATACGCAAACTTGCGGAGGATGGTGCGACAATCCTCCTCGTGACGCACGAAATGAGGTTCGCGAGAGACGTGTCGAACCGAATGATATTCCTGCAAAAGGGCCGCCTCGAGCAGGATGATACGCCGGGAGAGCTGTTTCGAAACCCCGCGAGCGAAGCGGTGAAGCGGTTTCTTTCGAGCGTCATGCCGGCCAATGCCTGATCGCAGGCCACCAGATAATTAGAAGCCAAAACTTAGAAACCAAACAAAGGGGTAACAGAGATGAACGTCAGCAAGTTTATCAGGTACGCATTCGCATCCGGGCTGCTCGTCGCCACGGCGGCGACTATGGCCTCGGCCGAGGAAGGTGTTTTGCGAATCGGCACCGAAGGCGATGCGCCGAAGTTCAGCATGGCCGACCCGAGCGGCAACGTCACCGGCTTCGACGCGGACATCGCCAATGGCATCTGCGCCGAACTGAAGGTCCAATGTAAGTTCGTCGTCCAGACGTTCAGTTCGCTTGTCCCGTCAATGGACACCGACCGATTTGACGTCATCATCTCAGGTCTTGGCATTACAGCCGAGCGGGAAAAGAAGATCGATTATTCAATCCCTTATGCAACGACGCCTCTTTACTTCGTGGTCGCAAAGGATTCGCCGCTGGCCGCCTTGAAAAGCCTTAATGAAATCAAGGAGGCGATCGCCGGCAAGACCGTCGGTGTCGTCACAGGCACTACCTACGCTAGGTTCATCGAGAAGCGGATGACGGGCGCCGATCTGAAAACCTACGATGCTGTTACCCAGTTGACTGCAGACCTCGCTAGCGGCCGCATCGACGTAGCTTTCGGAGATTCACCGACCTGGGTCGACTTCCTGGCAACGCCGGACGGCGCGAACTTCGCGAAAATCGATGTCAGGATAATTTCCATGGACGATCCGGAAGTCCTCGGCCGAGGCATGGGCGTCGGGATGCGCAAAGGCAACACCGATCTCAAGGCAAAGGTCGACGCGGCCCTGTGCAAGATGATCAACGACGGCACGGTCAAGAAAGCTTCCATGCAATGGTTCCAGGACGACTACACCATTCCCTGCAAGCAGTGATCCTTCGATGGTAGCGGCCTGCCTTGGCGTCGCCCAAGGCATGCGGATGGGATGGAGTTTATGCAGGATTTCGCGGTTCTGATGGTGGAGCATGGCTGGGCGCTGGCTCTCCTGCGCGGAAGTGCAGTGACAATTGCGATCGGGCTGCTCGGCATGCTGCTTGGTTTCGTGGTGGCGACGCCACTGGCCATCGTGCGCTGGCAGAAGGTCATGGTCGTCTCACAGATGGTGGACGCCTACAGCATCTTGATCCGCGGCATTCCGGGACTGCTGGTGATCTACCTGCTGTTCTACGGTTCCTTGGACTGGGTGAGAACGGTCGCGGGGACGTTCGGCTATGAGCAGGTTGCCGAGAATGCCTATCCGATGATCGTCGGCGTCATAGCGATTGCCTCGATCTCCTGTGCGTACTCAATCGAGGTCATCCGCGGCGCTCTCCAAGCCGTGCCCCCCGGGATGCTGGAAGCCGCCCGGTCCTTGGCGCTCCCGCCAATGGTGACATTCTTTCGCATCACCTTTCCGCTCGCCTTGCGGCTCGCGCTCGGCGGCATCAACAATGTGTGGCAGATGACGATCAAGGATACGTCGCTGATCTCGGTCGTTGGCCTCCAGGAACTGATGCGGACCGCTGCGATCGCCGCCGGCATCACCCGGTCGCCGCTGCTCTTCTACTGCATTGCCGCAGCCTTGTTCTTCGCCATGACGCTCGCGAGCCAAACCGCATTCTCGAGGATCGAACGGGTCCTCAACCGCGGCTTCGGAGGGATGTGATATGGACTTGGGCATCGTGACGTATGCGTTCCCGTTTCTGCTGGAAGGCGTCAAGATCACGCTTCTCATCGCAGTCTTCGGCGTTGTTCTGGGTCTGCCGCTAGGAGTCCTCGTCGGCCTTGCGCGCGGATCGAGAAACCGGGTGCTTCGCGGTTTTTGCGACGCCTATTGCGCGATATTTCGCGGCACGCCGATGTTGGTCCAGATCTTCGTAATCTATTTCGGATTGGCTCAAGTGAGCTTCATACGCCACAACCCGATCCTGTGGTGGATGATAGGCGACGGCCTAAACGCGGCCATTCTTGCCGTGGTGCTGAACTCCGGCGCCTACACCGCCGAGACATTCCGCACGGCTTTTCTCTCCTTGCCCAAGGGCGTGATCGAAGCCGCGCAAGCCTGCGGAATGTCGCCTTGGCATATTTTCGCGCGCGTCAAGTTCCCGCTGGCGGTGCGACAGGCGCTGCCCGCCTACAGCAGCGAAGTCGCCATCATCATCAAGGAGTCTAGCCTCGCCTCCACGATTACCGTTCTGGAGGTCACCGGCTACGCCAAGCGCCTGATGAGCGAGACGTTCGCGGTGATGGACATCTTCATCATAACCGCCGCCATCTATCTCACAATCAGCGTCGTTGCACTGATGGTGATGAAGCTCCTCGAAAAACGATTGTCGATCCCCGGCTGAAGCCAGTCCTGAAAGGCCAACAACATGTCCAACCTCACCTTTATCGACCAGAACGATTTGCCCCGGCCCCGCGAAGGCAAGCCTGCGCCGGACAGGCTCATCGAAGGCGATCCGCGCTTTCTGAGCTGGGACATCGCACAGACCGCCGACGGAGTGGTCCAGTCCGGCTTATGGGAGGCGACGCCGGGCGCCTATCGCTCGATAAAAGGCAAGACTTTCGAGGTCTGCGTCATCTTATCAGGCGTATCCGAGCTGACCGAGGACGGCAAGGAGCCGCGTCGCATTATGGCCGGCGACGCCTTTGTCATGCATCCGGGCTTCTCCGGCGTCTGGAAGGTCATCGAAACCACGCGCAAGCTCTGGGTTAGTCGAGACTAGTCGGCGCCCCAGCCTTCCTTGAAACGCAGCAGCAGTATCGGTTCATGACACAGACGCTTTCCACATCGATCAAATCGACGCCATACTGGTGGGAGGATTGCGCCTTTCCGCCTTTGCCGATCCGCAAGCTCGATCGGAGCTGCGACGTGGCGATCGTTGGCGGCGGCTATACGGGCCTGTCGGCGGCGATCGAGTTGACGCGTGCGGGCAAGCACGTCCAGCTTTTTGACCGCCAGTCGCTCGGTCAGGCGGCCTCCAGCCGCAACGGTGGAATGGCAAGCGGCAGCATCCGGCCCAGCCGCAAGGAGTTGATCAGGCGCTTCGGTCTGGACAGGGCGAACGGCATCCTCCTGGAGGGGCAGGCCGCGCGGCAGGACCTTTGGCGGTTTCTCGAGGCGGAGAATATTGATGCTGAGTTCGTGCTGACCGGATCGTTCCAGGGCGCGATGACCGCCGGGGAGACGGAAGAGCTTCGCCGTCATGCTGGCTTTCTTGGCGACAGCCTTGGCATCGAAGCCTTCCCCGTCAACGGATCGGACGTCCGGAAATATATCGGAACCGACCTCTATGTCGGTGGCATGGTCCGTATGGATATCGGCGGTCTTCAGCCCGCGAAGCTGCTCGCCGGCATGATCCGCGTCGCGTGCGCGACCGACGCCATTCTGCACGAGAACACTGCGGTCCTAGGTTCCACCAGCGATACCGCTGGCGTGCGGGTTACTACCGATCGCGGCGACGTCCTAGCGAAGAAACTCCTCGTATGCACCGACGGATACACCGACGGGTTCGATCCCTGGTTACGGCGTCGGCTCGTGCCGGTCCGCAGCCGGATTATCGCGACCGAGCCCGTCGGCAAGGAGTTTATGGACCGGCTGATGCCCGCGCACATGATGCATGGCGACATGCGCAGGCTGAGCTACTACTACCGCCCGTCGCCCGACGGGTCCCGTATCTTGTTCGGCGGACGCGACGGCACGACCGCAGGCGATCCGCTCACGCCGACCGTCAATCTGCGGACGGAGCTCGCCAGGCTTTTCCCGGAACTGGACAATATCGGCATCACGCATAGCTGGTTCGGCAATGTCGCCATGCACCGGGATATGATCCCGCGCATCTTTTCGCGCGGCAACACCATTTACGCGACTGGCTATTGCGGTTCCGGCATCGTCTGGGCGCGGTGGCTCGGCAAGAAGGCGGCGCTCAAGGTCCTCGAAGACGCGGAGCAGCCGCGGTCCGCATTCGATTTCGATCAGTCGCCCAAGGCCGTGCCGTTTTACCGCGGCCGTCCATGGTTCATTCCGCTCGTGTACTGGATGTATGAGCGCCATGACCGGAAGACGCTGCGCCGTCGCAAGGATGCGTGAGGCGGCATGGTATTCCTGTTCCTCTGTGATGCGACGCGAGGGGCCGTGTTCGCCGAGGTGTTCTCGAAGCACCTGCCGGACGTTCGGTTCTGCATGGACCCGGACGCGACGACATCCGCTTCATCATGACGTGGGACGTGCCAGCAAACCTTCGGCGGTATCCCAACCTCCAGTCTGTGTTCTGCATCGGCGCGGGAGTCGACCAGTTTGCCAGGGCCTCGATTCCTCCAGGTGTGAAGCTCGTTCGCATGGTAGACGAGGGTATTACCAGGATGGTCGTCGAATATGTCGCTATGGCTGTCCTTTCGCTTCATCGAAATCTGCATCTCTACATCGATCAGCAGCGCCGTCGGCTCTGGAAGGAATTCGAGCAACACCCGCAGGCCGCCGACCGCAGCGTTTCCGTGCTGGGCATGGGCGTGCTGGGTGAGGCCGCACTTCACGGGCTACAGACCTTCGGTTTCCGGCTCTCGGGATGGAGCCGATCAAAGCGATCCATCGACGGCGTGACTTGTCATAAGGGCGAAGCTGGGTTGCGGGAGATGCTTGCACGGACGGACATACTCGTCTGCCTACTGCCGCTAACCGGGAATACGACCGGAATTCTGAACGACTACCTGTTCGGCGCCCTTCCGCGCGGCGCCTGCCTCGTCCACGCCGGCAAGGGACGTCAGCTCGACGCCGACGCGCTGCTGTCGTCCTTGGATAGCGGCAGGCTGTCCGGAGCATTCCTCGACGTGACCGATCCGGAGCCGCTGCCGCCAGAGCATCCTCTCTGGGCGCATCAGCGCGTCGTCATCACACCGCATATCGCGACAAGCACGCAAGCGGATAGCGCGGCGTTAACGACCGTGCAGAATGTAAAGCGTCTGCTTGGCGGCGCCGATCCAACGGGACTGGTGGATCTCGCGGAACTTCCCGGATCTACTTTCGCCGATCAACGATCAAGGAAAGGCTAGCTGACGTGAACGTTGCTACAAAACTCTCTTCGCCTCTCAGTCTAGGTATCGCTTCGCTGCCCACCGGTCTTTTCATCGACGGACAATGGAGAGGCGGCACGGAGGGGAAAAACATAGAGGTCATTGATCAACCGCCGCTGCCGCTGCGGCGGCCTTGGCTCCCGCTTCAACGATCATCGACGCGACCGCAGCGCCGTCTGTCGCTGACGCGATCCCAGTTACGCGGACGAAAACCAGTCTCGATGCAATGCTGCTGGAGCTCAAGGGCGCGAAACCGAAGCGGGTGCAGGTCGATCCGGAGCCCGAGCCCGAGGCGGATCGAGTATGGCGTGCGAGGTACTGGGGCAATCTTAGCGTGAGCGACGATGAGCTTGAGCGGAGGTACGGCGCGCCAACATGGGCGGTGTTGTGCTACCCGACGCATGCCGAGTGGATCGAAGACGATGCCCGGCTGACCAGACTGGCGCAGGATGGGCGATTGGCGAGTCCTACGGCGCGTCAGGACGCGCGGGAGCCGCATCCCGGTCCATAAGACCAGTCAAGGGCGAGATCGCGTCCAGCGGCTCGCCTGCGTTTCAAAATCAACCCCAGGCGCTTGCCAAACGGCCAGTTTCCGGCACGGCCCGCCTAAGAACGACATGGCAGGGAACCGATTTAACAAGCTCTGAGTTTCAATCGTTAACCCAAGGTGAAAGTCTTAGGGAGCAACACAATGAAAACCATCCATCATCTCCTCGCCGGCACCGGTATGGTGCTGATTTCAAGTGCATTT
>NZ_JBVVPW010000022.1:0-129841 GCF_055811385.1 Mesorhizobium sp. WSM4849 | reverse complement strand
GCGATCCACCGAGGCGACGAAAAAGCCAATCCGCCGCAGCAAGGATAACGCTCATGCCCTAAGTTAGCGCCTATGGGGTGCTGTCCCGCCGGCCTATCAGCCAATCGCATCAACGCCACAAGGCCGGTCTCCAGTTGGAAATGGATCCCACAAAAAGTCTGCGATCCTTCCCACCCCCCTCTGGCCTGCCGGCCATCTCCCCCGCAAGGGGGGAGATCGGCAGCTTCGGCGAGGTCATCCTCAGCCGACGATGCGCAGGTTCGACAATTCGTTGGCGATTTCCTTGAAATTGTCCGACAGCGTCGCCCCGGTCGCGTTCCAGAACAGCTTGGCCGGTTTGGTCGGATCGGTGGGATCCATGCGGAAGCGCGAGTCTGACGAGCAGGCCTTCAGCGCGTCGAGTGCTTTCTTGTCGCCGGCATCGCTGGTCGACAGGTCGAGCGCGACGGTCATGACACGTCGGCGGGGGTCATCATCGTCCAGTCGAAATCCTCGTGCTGGATCGGGGAGATGCCGTCCTGGTCCATCCAGCTATCCTGGTCATGGGTGGGACCGACATTGACCGCAGCAGCGAACGGCACGAGGGAGAACTGCACCGGTTTGCTGACCTGCTTCATCTGCTGTGCCTGCAGCGCCAGCGTATCGACAAGCTGCTTGGCGGCAGTCTTCAGCAGGTCTATTCGCTTCGCGCCGGTGCGGGAGCCCAGATTATTCATCGAGCCGGAATTGTCGAGCACAAGGCTACTTCCAGCGTGTTCTTGAGGCGGATTTCCGAGCACGCCGTGAAGGTTGTATCGCTGGTGGTCCCGCCGCCCATCAGCATGGCGGCGGCCGGCAGAAAATAGGGGTGGTACGTCAGGGCGCTGCAGAGCTTCAACGTACCGCCACCCGCATTGTTGTTGGGCAGGGTGACGGTAAGCAACGTATTGGCCGGATCGACAGGGCCGAGATTGGCTTCGAAGAAAGTCTTGGCATAGGCCTTGGCGTCGTCGTCGCTTGCGCCGGAGACGATCTTATGAGCGGTGGCGAGGCCGGCGCCGTCCAGGGCATTCAACGTAGCGTGCTTCTAGCGGAGCAGTGCCGAGTAGTCGACGCTGAGCGCCAAGCCGCCCATGAGCGGCACCATGGTGATGACCGTCATCAGCGTATAGTTGCCACGCCGGTCCCTACCGAATTTTCGGATCATTGCCTTCAGCACCCCGCCAGTCGGCGAACGATGCCACCAATCCTTCAATTTCAGATTGCTAAAATATGTCCAAGATCGGCTCATTTTTTCAAAGCTCGTTAACCACGCCGCCGATGGCGGCAATGCCGCCCGCGATTTGGACCGGCTAAAGCTCTGGAAAACGAGAATTTTTGTGCCGTGCGATCATGCCTTCATTTCGGGGCGGCGATGCTGAACGCGGCGAAAGCTGGTGACAGGATCAAGAGCTTCGGTTAATGCGGTCCGGTCGCTGCGGATCGTCGGCGGCGGCGCTCGCAACCATCATGACCTGGGAAACGATATGGCGGATTCGCCCGATATCATCGGCTCGCTCGCGGATTTGTCGGCAGCCTATTCTGCCATTCTTTGCGATGTCTGGGGCGTGGTCCACAATGGCGAACGGCATTTCCCGGCCGCGACCCTGGCGCTGGCGACCGCACGCGAGGCGGAGATACCTGTGGTGCTGATTACCAATTCGCCACGCCGCAGCGCCGATGTGGTGGCGCAGATGAATGCGATCGGCGTTCCCTCGGAGGCCTACGACCGCGTCGTCACCTCCGGCGATGTGACCCGCGACCTGATCATCGAGGGCCCGCGAAAGATCTTCCATATCGGCGCCGATCGCGATTTCACGCTCTATGACGGGCTTGATGTCGAACTCGTCGAGGAGTTCGAGGCATCCGGCGTGGTCTGCACCGGGCTGTTCGACGACGAGGTCGAGAAGCCGGAAGACTACGCCGATCTTCTGCGGCGGCTACGTGCCAGGAACCTGCCCTTCATCTGCGCCAATCCCGACATCGTGGTCGAGCGCGGCGAGCGGATGATCTGGTGCGCCGGGGCCTTGGCTCGCGACTATGCCCAGCTCGGCGGGCGGACGCTGATCGCCGGAAAACCATATGCCCCGGTCTATGACGTCGCGATGAAGGAGATCGCCGACTTGCTCGGCCACCCGGTCGAGCGCTCGGACGTGCTGGCCATCGGCGACGGCATGATGACCGACATCAAGGGTGCTGCCGACAACGGCTTCGACGTGCTCTACGTGTCGGGCGGCATCCATGCCCGCGACTACGGTGATACGCTACAACCGGATCCGGCCAGGCTAATTGCCTTTCTGGAAAGGCACGGCTACCGGCCGGTCGCGGTCATACCGAGACTGCAGTAGGGTCGCTCGATGACGGAAGCCTTCGAACGCATTTCTGCAATCTCGCCGCTGCCGGCCCATTTGCGGGGTGGCGTGGTGGCGATCGGCAATTTCGACGGCGTTCACCGCGGCCACCAGGCGGTGCTCGAGCGCGCGCTTGCCGAGGCCCGCCGGCGCGGCGTGCCGGCTCTGGTGCTGACCTTCGAGCCGCATCCGAGAAAGGTGTTCCGGCCTGAGATACCGCTGTTCGTGCTGACGCCGCCGCCGATGAAGGCACGGCTGTTGTCGTATCTAGGCTTCGCCGCACTCGTCGAACAGCCGTTCACGCGCGACTTCGCCGCACTGTCGGCGGAATCGTTCGTGACCGACGTGCTGGACAGGAATCTCAGCATCATTCACGCCGTGACCGGCTTCGACTTCCACTTCGGCAAGGACAGGCAAGGCGGCCCGGCCTATCTGATGGCGGCCGGCGAACGCCACGGCTTCGGCGTCACCCTGGTCGACGCGTTTCGCGACGAGGGCGCCGAGGTGGTGTCGTCGAGCCGGATCCGCGCGCTGCTATGCGAAGGCGCGGTGGCCGAGGCCGCCGGCCTGCTCGGCCACCGCTTCACGGTCGAAAGCGAGGTGATCGGCGGCCAGCAGCTTGGCCGGACGCTCGGCTTTCCAACCGCCAATATGAGGCTTTCGCCGGAAGCTACTCTGAAGGAAGGGATTTATGCCGTCCGCTTCCGTCGCCCCGACGGTACGCTTCATGATGGTGTTGCCAGCTTCGGCCGCCGCCCGACCGTCGATGACAACGGCGCGCCGCTTCTGGAAACTTTCGTTTTCGATTTTTCCGGCGATCTCTACGGCGAGATATGCGCTGTGTCCTTCTTTGGTTTCCTGCGCGCGGAGGTGAAGTTCGACGGGCTCGACGCGCTGGTCGCGCAGATGAAGCGCGACGAAGTCGAGGCGAGGGCGCTGCTTGCCGGCGTCAGCCCGCTTTCCGAGCTCGACGCGGCCATTGCTTTCTAAAGCATGATCCCGAAAAGTGGGAACCGGTTTTCGGACAAGATCATGCTAAAACAAGGACCTATTTTTTCAGCGCCAGGCCGACCGCAATGAAGGCCCAGCCCTGGAAGATCAGGTCGACGGCGAGAAACAGCCCCAGCACCCATACGCTGTTGACTGGCCAGCCCATGGCGATGACCAGGCCTGCCAGCGCGCTGATGACGCCGGCCGCCACCAGCCAGCCCCAGCCTTTTTCCGGTCTGTGCTTGTACCCGACCCAGGCCCTGAGCACGCCTGAAGCGAGAAGGGCGACCGCCAGCAGGAAGGTCAGCACCGCCGAGGCCAGCAGCGGATTGTAGAAGGCGAAGAACCCGGCGACGGCATAGAGGAGACCGCTGAGCAGCCAATAGAAGAACCGGCTCCAAGTCTTCACACCGAAGGCATGCATGATCTCGATGACACCGGCCATCAGCATCAGCCAGCCGACGACGTAGACCGAGGCGACCGTGGCGATGAACAGATTGCCGAAGGCGATGCCGCCGAGGATCAGCAGCAGCACGCCGAGCCCGACGAACCATCCCCATTTCGCCCGCGTCTGACCGATTGCATCTTTCAAGGCATCGCCGTGCAGTGCCATCGCCCTTCTCCCTCAAGGTTACCTTTGCCGGCTTTGAGGGTAACGCCGATCGGCTTGCCCGTAAAGCGAGCAGGCTGGGGGCGCCACAGCCCGAGCGATCCGCTTGCCAGACGTTCGCTTTTGATCCGAAGCGGCCAAATATCTGATGGAATATTCGACTATGTGCAGGGGGCAGTGCTAAAACATGACGAGCGGGTTACGGGCCACCCCGTCCTCCCGTGTATTCGCCATGGCGCAATTGTAACGAAAAATTCCCAGTGCTGGCATTGGCGCTTTATGGATGACGTGTGGCTGCTGCTGTCCGCCGTTTTCTACGTTTGATGAGACTAGGGAAGCAAAATGAGCGATGCGGACGAACACCTCGATCTGACGGAGATCAACGCCGTCCGCAGCTTGTTGGAGTCAAAGCCACGACCGGTGGGCTGGGACGAACGCCGGGCGCGGCTCGATGAGGTTGGTTCGGTGTGGCCGATTGCGGACGACATCCAATGCGAGGATGCGGTTTTCGACGGCCTGGAGGGAGAGTGGTCGCTAGCGCCTGGGAGTGACAGGGATAAGGTTCTGCTCTTTTTCCACGGTGGTGGCTACTGCTCGGGCTCGCTCAAAAGTCATCGTCGAATGGTGACTGAGGCAGGTCGAGCAATGGGAATGCGCACCCTCGCGATCGACTATCGACGAGCACCGGAACATCCTTTTCCTGCGCAGCATGCAGACGCGCTCACGGCATGGCGCTTTCTGAGCCGGCAAGGGGTCGCGCCGGATCGCATCGTGGTTGGCGGAGACAGTGCGGGCGGCAACCTCACCCTGTGCTTGGTCGGTATATTGCGCGCGGCAGGCGAGCGGTTACCGCGATCTCTTTGGCTGGTCTCGCCCTGGACGGACCTTTCGATGTCCGGCGCGACACTATCAACTAAGGACGCGATCGACCCTATCATCCACCGGGCGTATTTGGAGGAACTGGTTACCGCCTATGTTCCCCATGGCGTTGGCCGGCGCGATCCCCTGATCTCGCCGTTGTTCGCCGATCTGAGCGGATTTCCCCCAATGCTGATACAAGTCGGTTCTGCCGAGACGCTGTTGTCGGACGCAACTCGGCTCGCGGAAGCCGCTGGTGCGCCCGGATGTCAAAGTACGACTCGAAATTTGGCCGCATATGATTCACGCCTGGCCGGTTTGGAATGCAGGATTGAGTGCCGGTCGCCGCACTCTTCACAGCGCGGGCATGTTTGTGAATATTTGTAACCCTTGGGTGGGCGGCCAAGGTTAAATACGGCTATCGCCAAATTCCAACAGCAGCCGAGACATTCCAGGCTGGAAAGCGAGATGGCAGCTCCTGTGAATTCCAGACGTCTTGATCTGGAATCTTGGCGGGCCATACAATCGACTGCAATGCGGAACAGTACGACCAACGCCGCCGATGTTACGGATATTAAGTTAAATTTTACCGAACTGGCGCCATGGCTTGTGAAGGCTGGTTGTGTCGGCCAATGCGTTCTGTCCGAGCGATCCCGGTGGTTCTGGCCGCCTTCATACTTGGGGCCTCCGGTGCCGCCGAAGCCGGTGAGGGCGCCTTGGGCTGGCTGTCCGGCGACTGGTATTTGACGGTCGGCGCCACCGGCATGGTCGCGCCGAATTTCGAGGGCGGCAAGAAATACCTGCTCAGCGCCTCGCCGATCATCTCGCTCGGCAAGGCCGGTCCTGCGGCCCGCTTCACCTCGCGCAACGACAACATCTCGCTGGGGTTGATCGACGACGGCGGCCTCCGCGCCGGACTGGCCGGAAAATTGCTGTTTTCGCGCGATGGCGACGACGCCGACGAGCTGAAAGGCCTTGACCCGGTGCGCTGGGGTGGCGAGGCCGGCGGCGCCCATAGCGGCTTTGTCGCCGACATCGCCGCCGACGCCTTCTATGATGTGACGCCGGACGTCAGAATTTCGGGCGGGCCGCGCGTTTCGTTCGCCTCGTCGGACTATTTCGACGCCTACTACGGCGTTAACGCCGAGGAAGCCGTGGCTTCGGGCCTCAGCCAATACCGTCCGGGCGGCGGCGTGAAGTCGGCGGCCTCGGCGGCGCGGTGACCTGGAAAGTGACCGAGCCGATGACGGCCAGCCTGTTCGGCGAATATTCGCGCCTGATGGGCCCGGCGGCCGATTCCAGCCTGGTCAAGGAGCGCGGCTCAAGAGACCAGTTCATGATCGGCGTCTCGACGACGTATCGCTTCGACTTTTCGATGTGAGCACTATCCCAGCAATCGCGTATCGACCGGATGGTTCGTGACGCCAACAATACGGATGCAGTCGCGGGCCAGCAAATCCGGGTTGAGGAGATAGTTTCTTGTGAACGGGACAATTGCACAAGGAACTTCCATGACGGCGTGGGTGGCAGCAGCGACAAAGTTCCTCCCGAGCCGTTGTGTCATGGCCAGATCGTCCTTCCAGTCATCAGGCAAACCAGGAGACGTGATGGCAACGCCATCCGGCATTTCGATCTCCAGAAGCTGATAGGTCTGGGGCATGTCTTCCGCGTCGACATGCACAAGTATCTCGAGAAGTGCCGTGGCCGGGTGATCGGCGCAGTAGACAATTGGTGTTCCCATGACATGCCAACGGCCGCCGCTGACCAAACCACCGACACCCAGCAGGTCGGCGTAGCCGGAAATGCGCCAGAGCCGCATATGTCAGGCGAAGATGCCATGGTCGATGCGATGGAGCTCTTCTTCCACCAGCGCTGCACCCGTTTCTGACTGCAAGAGGTTGATCGGTGTCTCGTTAAGCACCCTGCTGTGCTTGCGCAGCCAACGCTGCGCCTTTTCGTGATTACCGAAAACCCGATCCGCCATCGCCGAAATCCGTTCAAGCCGCATGACGCGGTCGGACTCGGCGATCGTCAGTGTCTCGTTTCGCTCCCTGCGGCGCGCCAATGTCCGTCGCGGGCCGACGATCCTATAGATTTCGTCATTGCTGAAGCCACGCTGGCGAAGTCCTTCGACCCTGGTGACATGAACGAGAAACCGTTCCGTTGCGGTGTCCGGGATTGCGGCGCCGATACGCTCGGCCTTTGGATTTGGGCTCGGCTGACCCTTGATGTGCAAGCTGGACATGTTTTAGCTCCGCTGCCATATGCCCAAAGATATAGGCGCAATTGGCACATGACGCAAGGAAACCACTAGAGTTCGGGCTTTTCAATATCGCCTGTCTCGGTTAAAAGCCCAGCCATGACGAGCTTTTCGCGCCTTTTCGCGCTGACGATACGAATTACGAGCCCGGTGTTCCGGGCGGCCTGACCGCCGCCGGAGCCGCCGGGAATTTTGCGCGCGGCCTCTCGCGCTTTTTCCAGATCATGATAGTTCAACGCCCGGGCTCTTTTGCCGCCGGGCAATGCATATGGCAGACCAATGACCGATACCCCAATGACCGACACTGTTGAAACGATCGACTATTCCAAAACGCTTTATCTGCCCCAGACGGATTTCCCGATGCGCGCCGGCTTGCCCGAGAAGGAGCCGCTGCTGGTCAAGCGCTGGCAGGACTTGGACCTCTACCGCAAGCTGCGCGACAACGCCGCCGGCCGCGAAAAATACGTGCTGCATGACGGCCCGCCCTACGCCAACGGCAACATCCACATCGGCCACGCGCTGAACAAGATCCTTAAGGACGTCATCACCCGCTCGTTCCAGATGCGCGGCTACGACTCGAACTACGTGCCCGGCTGGGATTGTCACGGCCTGCCGATCGAATGGAAGATCGAGGAGCAATATCGCGCCAAGGGTAAGAACAAGGACGAGGTTCCGGTCAACGAGTTCCGTAAGGAATGCCGCGAGTTCGCCGCGCACTGGATCAAGGTGCAGGGCGCAGAATTCCAGCGGCTGGGTGTCGTCGGCGACTTCGACAATCCCTATACGACGATGGCGTTCCGTGCCGAGGCGCGCATCGCCGGCGAACTGTTGAAATTCGCCATGTCCGGCCAGCTCTATCGCGGCTCCAAGCCGGTGATGTGGAGCGTTGTCGAGCGCACCGCGCTGGCCGAGGCCGAGGTCGAGTACCAGGACTATGAGAGCGATACGATCTGGGCGAAGTTTCCGGTCGTCAGCATCGCTCGTCAGGTCACCAACGTCGAAGATGGGCAGCCAGCCTTGGATCCAAAGCTGACGCAGACGTCACTGGACTTGCTGGAGGCCCACGTCGTCATCTGGACGACCACGCCGTGGACCATCCCCGGCAACCGCGCCGTAAACTATTCGCCCCGCATCAACTATGGCCTCTACGAGGTCACGGCAGCAGAGAATGCTTTCGGCCCGCAACCCGGCGAAAAGCTGATCTTTGCCGACGCGCTGGCCGAAGAGGCTGCCGTCAAAGCCAAAGTGACAATGAATCGTCTCCGTAACGTTTCGGCCGAAGAGCTTGGAAGCCTTACGCTTTCTCATCCCTTCAACGGTTTGAACGGCGGCTACGAATTCCCCGTGCCGATGCTCGCCGGCGACCACGTCACCGACGATGCCGGCACCGGCTTCGTTCACACCTCGCCCAGCCACGGCCGCGAGGACTTCGACGCCTGGACGGACGCTGCATCGGAACTGCGCCAACGCGGCATCGACACGGCGATCCCGTTTCCGGTCGACGATGCCGGCTTCTTCACCAAGGACGCGCCGGGCTTCGGCGCGGACCGCGAGGGCGGAGCGGCGCGCGTCATCGACGACAACGGCAAGAAGGGCAATGCCAACCAGGCGGTCATCGACGAGCTGATCAAACGCAACGCACTGTTCGCGCGCGGCCGGCTGAAGCACTCCTATCCGCATTCGTGGCGGTCGAAGAAGCCGATCATCTTCCGTAACACGCCGCAATGGTTCGTCTATATGGACAAGGATCTGAGCGACGGCACGACGCTGCGCAGCCGTGCCTTGAAGGCCATCGACGACACCCGCTTCGTGCCGGCCGCCGGCCAGAACCGCATTCGCGCCATGATCGAGGAGCGTCCCGATTGGGTGCTGTCGCGCCAGCGCGCCTGGGGCGTGCCGATCGCCGTCTTCGCCGATGCCGACGGCAATGTTCTGCGCGACGAGGCGGTCAACCAGCGCATCGTGGACGCCTTCGAGAAGGAGGGCGCCGACGCATGGTTCGCGGCCGGCGCCAAGGAGCGTTTCCTCGGCAACCACGATGCTTCGAAATGGCAGCAGGTGATGGACATCCTCGACGTCTGGTTCGATTCCGGCTCGAGCCATGTCTTCACTCTCGAGGACCGCCCGGACCTGAAATGGCCGGCCGACCTTTACCTCGAAGGCTCCGACCAGCATCGCGGCTGGTTCCACTCCTCGCTGCTTGAAAGCTGCGGCACCAGGGGCAGGGCGCCTTACGACACAGTCGTCACCCATGGTTTCACCATGGACGAGGAGGGGCGCAAAATGTCGAAATCGCTCGGCAATACAGTCGTGCCGCAGGACGTCATCAGGCAGTCGGGCGCCGATATCCTGCGGCTATGGGTGGTGACGACCGATTACTGGGAAGACCAGCGGCTCGGCAAGAACGTGCTGCAGACCAACATCGACGCCTACCGCAAGCTGCGCAACACCATCCGTTGGATGCTGGGCACGCTTGCCCATGACGATGGCGAGGAAGTACCGCTGGATAAGATGCCGGAGCTGGAGCAGCTGATGCTGCACCGGCTCTCCGAACTCGATGAAGTCGTGCGCGCGGGCTATGACGCCTTCGAGTTCAAGCGCATCACCCGCACGCTGCTCGACTTCATGGTGGTCGAACTGTCGGCCTTCTATTTCGACATCCGCAAGGACGCGCTCTACTGCGAAGCGCCGTCCAGCGTGAAGCGCAAGGCCTCCGTGCAGGTGGTGCGCCATCTGTTCGACTGCCTGGTGAAATGGCTGGCGCCGATGCTGCCCTTCACCATGGAGGAGGCGTGGCTCGACCGTCATCCGGACGCCGTCTCGGTGCATCTCGACCAGTTCCCGCAAATCCCCGTTGACTGGAAGAACGAGGTGCTGGCGGAAAAATGGCGCAAGGTGCGCCAGGTCCGCCGTGTCGTCACCGGCGCGCTGGAGATCGCACGTGCCCAGAAGGTCATCGGCTCGTCGCTGGAAGCGGTGCCGGTCGTCACGCTCGACGATGCGGCGCTCGAAGCAGCGATATCAGACGTCGACATGGCCGAAATGGCGATCACCAGCGATCTGGTCGTTGCGCATGGCGACGCGCCTTCTGGTGCCTTCACGCTGGACGACGTCAAGGGCGTCGCCGTGGTGGTCGAGAAGGCCGAGGACCGGGGCCTGGTCAAATGCGCGCGCTCATGGCGCTACACGGCCGATGTCGGGCAGGACAGGGAATTCCCCGACGTTTCGGCGCGGGACGCGGCGGTCCTGCATGAATTGAAGGCGCTCGGTCGTATATAAGGCGGTGCACAAATGCCACGGCGGGCGGCTGATCGGCCCCCGCTCGTTGCCCTTAACGAGTGGTTGAGGTAAACACGCGAAACTCCGGACGACAAATTGTCGCCGGATTTCCGTCGCAAGAGCATAGATGATGGGAACCGTCCTTTGGCCGGTGGCGATCGAGAGGCTGTCTAGAGTGGGACTTTTTGGCATGACCGAAAGAACTTGCGCGCGGGTTGCGCTGCTGGCGCCGCTTGTCGTATCCGGCTTGGCCCTTTCCGGCTGCATGGGCTCGCCGACCTACGGGACCGACAAGACCGCCTCCGCCCAGCTTGCCGGCGATCTCACCAGCGCTTTTTCAGTCATGCCGAAGAACAAGGAAAAGATCGACTACAAGCCGCGCCCCGAACTGGTGAAGCCGGCGCCGGGACAGAAGGAATTGCCGCCGCCGCAGGACAGCATCGCGACGGCAAGCGCCGATTGGCCGGAATCGCCCGAGCAACGCCGCGCTCGCCTGCGCGCCGAGGCGACGCTCCATCAGGACGATCCGGACTACCAGGCGCAGATCGTCGATGACGTCCAGACGGATCCAACGGCGGTCAAGGCTGCGATGGCGCAGTCGGCTTCCAGTCATCCGCCGGCCTGGACTCCGGCGGATTCGGACAAGGGCCGCGCCGCCGAGGTCAAGCGCCGCCTCGCCGAAGCCAAGCAGGGTGACCCCAACACCCGCAAATATCTGAGCGAGCCGCCGGTGCAATACCGCGCCGCTGCCGCGACCGCGCCGGTGGACGACATCGGCGAGGACGAATACAAGAAAGAACGCCGCCTCAAGAAGGAAGCGGCCGCCAAGAACAAGAGCGGCATGTTCGACTGGCTGCCGTGGTAAGCTGTCAGCGCTAATGCATGTCGCGCAAAACTGTGCAGCGGTTTTGCGATAACGACATGCATAAAACAGCAACCTAAAGCGCGTCGCATGAGGCCGGTCTAACACGACGCGCGTTAGGGAAAGCTGGCGACGCTACGGTTCGCGTCGATCTCTGAAAAAATCCTTCAGAAGCAGCGCCGCGTCGCTTTCGGCCATGCCTGTATAAATGTCTGGCACATGATGGCAGGTCGGTGAGGCGAAGAAGCGCACGCCGTTGACCACCGCGCCGCCCTTCTCGTCGGCGGCGCCGAAATAAAGCCGGCGCAGCCTGGCGAAGGAAATGACGCCGGCGCACATGGCGCAGGGCTCCAGCGTCACATAGAGATCGTGGCCGGTGAGCCGCTCGCTCGACAGCTTGCGGCAGGCCTCGCGGATCGCCAGCATCTCGGCATGGGCGGTGGGGTCGGAAAGCTCGCGGGTGCGGTTGCCGGCACTGGCAACGACCGTATCGCCGCTGGCGATGACCGCGCCGACCGGCACTTCGCCACGCAAGGCGGCGGCTTCGGCCTCCTTCAGCGCCAGCCCCATGAAATCCGGCCGCTTCAAGCGGTTTCCATTCCTATTATCTCCTCGCTACTCCGGCGTGATCCTGTTATCTAGCGCATGACCCCGAAAACCGTAATCGGTTTCGGAAGGGATCATGCGCCAAATCAAAGTCCTACAGCGTCCTTTGCGCGTCCGTACGGACGCGCGGCGCTGTAGTGCAAACGAGCAAAAGCCACATGGACGACAAAGACAAGAAATTCCCGCGCCAAAAGGGCCCGCGCAAGAACGGCCCGGGCAAGAACGGCCCGAAACCGTTGGGCCCGCGTGGTCGCGATGCCGCTGCCGGCAAGGGCGGCAAGCCGTCCTTCGGCGCGAAAAGACCTTACGCGCCGCGCGGCGACCGCCCGATGGCGGCTGACGGCGAGCGGCCGAAGCGTGACTTCAAAAGCGGCGACCGGCCGATCAGCAAGGCGCCGCGCCCTGAAGGCAAGCCTTATGAAAAGCGCGAGGGGCCTCGAAAACCCTATGCGCCACGCGGCGACCGGCCGATGGCAGCCGACGGCGAGCGGCCGAAGCGCGACTTCAAGGCCGGCGACAGGCCGTTCAGCAAAGGGCCGCGTCCGGAAGGCAAGCCTTATGAGAAGCGCGAAGGTCCGCGCAAGCCCTACGCGCCGCGCGGCGACCGCCCGGCGGCTGCCGAAGGCGAGCGCAGCGAAAGGCGCTTCGACCGTCCCAAGCACGACTTCGGCGATCGGCCCAAGCGCGATTTTGGCGCTGCCCAAGGGGCATCGGGCGGCGGCTTCAAGCCGCGCCCACGTCCGGCCGAAGCGACGGAAGAGCCAGGCGAGCGCATCGCTAAGCGGCTGGCCCGCGCCGGCCTTGCCTCGCGCCGCGATGCCGAGGAACTGATCGCGGCCGGCCGCGTCAAGGTCAATGGAAGGGTGCTGTCCTCGCCCGCCTTCAATGTGATGCCCGGCGACATCATCCATCTCGACGGCATGGAGATCCCGCCGATCGAGCGCACCCGGCTGTTCCTGTTCCACAAGCCGGCCGGCGTCGTCACCACCAACCGTGATCCCGAGGGCCGCAAGACCGTCTTCGACGTGCTGCCGGCCGACCTGCCGCGGTTGATGACCATCGGCCGGCTCGACATCAACACCGAAGGCCTGCTGCTGCTCACCAATGATGGCGGGCTGGCGCGCGTGCTCGAACTGCCGGCGACCGGCTGGCTCAGGCGCTACCGCGTGCGCGTGCACGGCAAGGTCGAGGAAAGTGCGCTCGCCGGCTTGCGCGAAGGCATTGCCGTCGACGGCGTCTTCTACGGCGCCATCGAGGCGACGCTCGACCGCGAGCAAGGCACCAACGCCTGGCTGACGCTCGGCCTGCGCGAAGGCAAGAACCGCGAGGTCAGGAATATACTGGGCTCGCTTGGTCTCGACGTCACACGGCTGATCCGCATTTCCTACGGACCGTTTCAGCTCGACGACCTGCCCGAGGGCCATGTGCTGGAGATCAAGGGCCGCGTGCTGCGCGACCAGCTCGGCGAACGCCTGGTCGAGGAGTCCGGCGCCAATTTCGACGCTGAGATCACCAAGCCGTTTTCCAACAGGCCGGTGCGGCGCGAAGCGGTGCGGGAAGAGGAACCGGAGCGGCCGAAGTTCACCCGCGACGGCGAACGCCGTCCGATCGGCGAAGGCGGGCTGATCAAGAACCGCAAACGCCGCGAAGGCAGCCGCGACGAGGCGCTGGGCAAGCTGTCGACAAGTCCCGGCAGAAGCTTTGGGCCGGAAAAGAGCTTTGGTGAGCGTGGCCCCAAATCTGAACGCAGCGGCCCCGAACGCGGCGGCTTTGGCGATCGCGGCCCCAAATCTGAACGGAGTGGGCCGGGCGGCTTTGGCGGCAAACCGGGCGGCGGGAAAAAGTCCGAACGCGAGCAGCGCCCGATCGAGCCGCCGGGCCAGCGCAAGGCCAATGTCTGGATGGCGCCGGGCGCGCGGCCGATCGGCAGGGGCAGGGCGGACGCGGATGCCGCCAAGGCGGCCGAAGCCAAGGAACGCAAGGCTTCGTTCAAGCCGTCTTATGGCAAGCCCGCCAAGCCCGGAGGCGCAAAGCCGTTCGGCAAGCCGCGTGGTGCCGAGGGTGACGGTGCCAAAGGCGGCGACCGGCCACGCAGTGGTCCCAAGGGATCAAGGGGAGGCAATGCGGATCGTCGGCGGTGAGTTTCGCGGGCGTCCGCTGGCGACGCCGCGCTCAAGCGCCATCCGCCCGACCACCGACCGCACCCGCGAGGCTGTCTTCAACGTGCTGGCGCATCGCTTTCCTGATAGGCTGGTCGGCGCGCGCGTGCTCGACCTGTTCGCCGGCACCGGCGCGCTCGGCCTCGAGGCGCTGTCACGCGGCGCATCTTATGGCATCTTCATCGAAGAATCAGCGGAAGGGCGCGGCCTGATCCGCACCAATGTCGAGGCCTTCGGCCTCACCGGGCGTACCAAGATATTCCGTCGCGACGCGACGGCGCTGGGCGAGGCGGGCACGATGGCCGCGTTCGGCCTGGTGTTCGCCGATCCGCCCTATGGCAAGGGCCTGGGCGAGCGTGCCTTGCGTTCGGCCAAGGCCGGCGGCTGGCTCGCCCGCGGCGCGCTCTGCGTCGTCGAGGAGGCGGCAGTGGCGCCGTTCGAGGCAGGGCCGGGCTTTTCGGTTGTCGACGAGCGCAGCTATGGCGAGACGGTCATCCGGTTTATCGAGGTTGAGTGAGCGCGGCGGCGATTGGTGGCCGCCCACGGGTCTTGCCTTTGGCAAGCCCGAGGACAGGCTCCGCGGCCGGAGAGGGGGACGGTTGTGCGACCCTCCACCATTCGAGACGTTCAAGTCAGCTCCTCCTCGGTTTGTCGGCGCAGACCCCCTCTCCGTCTCGGCTGCGCCGAGCCACCTCTCCCCCGCTTCGCGGGGGCGAGGAACCGAGCGCCTCGAAAATGACGAACAAATCAATTTGCCTGTGGCAACACCCCCGCCTATCGTCCCACCCCATGACAACCGGAGCCATTGATGACATCTCAGGCTGAATGGCTGCGCGGAACGCTTTTGGCGCTGGCTCTCGTGATGACCGGCCCGGTTCTGGCCGACAACAAGCCGGACGACGGCAAGGTGACGAATTTCCTGCTCGACAACGGCATGGAGGTTGTCGTCATTCCCGATCACCGGGCGCCGATCGTCACCCATATGGTATGGTACAAGATCGGCAGCGCGGATGAGCCGCCCGGCAAGTCCGGCATCGCCCATTTCTTCGAGCATCTGATGTTCAAGGCGACGACCAATCAGGCGGCCGGCGCGTTCGACCGCGCCGTCTCCGCCATCGGCGGTTCGAACAACGCTTTCACCTCCTATGACTACACCGCCTTTTACGAGACGGTGGTGCCGCAGGCGCTCGAGCAGATGATGGATTTCGAGGCCGATCGCATGCGCAACCTCATCCTCAACGACAATGTCATCGCCACTGAGCGCGACGTGATCCTCGAGGAACGCAGCTCGCGCATTGACAGCAATCCGCAGGCGGTGCTCGGCGAGGAGGTCGATGCCACGCTCTGGCAGAACCAGCCCTATCGCATTCCGGTGATCGGCTGGATGCAGGAGATGGAGAAGCTGAACCGCGCCGACGCCAAGGCTTTCTACGACAAGTATTACACGCCCAACAACGCCGTGCTGGTGGTCGCCGGCGATGTCGACCCGGAGGTGGTCAAGGCGCTGGCCGAAAAGACCTATGGCAAGATTGCGCGTGGTCCGGACCTGCCGCCGCGCATCCGTCCGGTCGAACCCGAGCAGAACACCAGGCGCACGGTGACGCTCACTGACGCGCGTGTCAGCGTGCCGAACTTTTCGACGCAATGGGTGGTTCCCTCCTATCACACTGCAAAGCCGGGGGAAGCCGAAGCGCTGGACCTCCTGGCGGAGATCCTCGGCGGCGGTAGCCGCAGCCGGCTCCACCAGCAGCTTGTCGTCAAGCAGGGTATTGCCGCCGAGGCTGGCGCCTTCTTCCAGGGCACTATGCTCGATGCCACCAACTTCACCGTCTATGGCGCGCCGCGCGGCGACGCCAAGCTGGCCGATGTCCAGGCGGCGATCGAGGTCGAGGTTGCCCGCATCGCCAGGGACGGCGTCACATCAGGCGAGTTGGAGAAGGCCAAGGATCGTTTCGTCCGCTCGATGATCTTCGCCCGCGACAAGCAGGATTCGATGGCCAACATCTACGGCGCGACGCTCGCCACCGGCGGCAGCGTCCGGGACGTCGAGGAATGGCCGGGCCGCATCCGCAAGGTCACCGCCGACGAAGTCAGGGGCGTTGCCGCGCGCTATCTCAATCTCAACCATTCGACATCAGGCTATCTCTTGCCGCAGACACAGGCAGGGAATTGATCGATGACGAGCTTGAGCGTTTGCGCTGCCCCTCACCTGCCTGCCGGCATCCTCTCCCCGTATAGTGACGGGGAGAGGGGCGCTCTCGTCGGCGGTTTCGCCAACCACCAGCGTTGCAGAAACAGCGCCTGGGTTGCGGCCAGTCCCGTTCTCCCCGTCACTATACGGGGAGAAGTGCCCGGCAGGGCGATGAGGGGCGGCGCTAACACCGACAGCTATTCGTCTCGAACATCAGTTGGAAGCTACCATTTGTCCGAAGCGACTGTCCTGAAGCGTGTCGCCACCCGACTGGCCACCCTGCTCCTCTCATTGCTCTTCCTCGTCCTGCCGGCGCTTTCCGCTCGCGCGGCCATGAGCATCCAGGAGGTGACCTCGTCAAAGGGCATTACCGCCTGGCTGGTGGAGGATTATTCCGTGCCGCTGGTCGCCATCCGCTTCGTCTTCGATGGCGGCACGACGCAGGATCCCGCCGGGAAGGAAGGACTTGCCAATTTGATGAGCGGCCTGTTCGACGAGGGCGCCGGCAATCTCGACAGCGAAGCTTTCCAGATAAAGCTGGACGACGTTGGCGCCGAGATGAGCTTCGAGGCGGGGCGCGACGGCACCTACGGCTCGATGCGCATGCTGGCCGAGCAGCGGGACGCAGCGTTCGACCTGTTGCGGCTGGCGGTCACAGAGCCGCGTTTCGACCAGGCGCCAATCGACCGCATCCGCGCGCAAGTGCTGTCCGGCATCATCGCCAACGAGCTTGACCCCGACACGCTCGCCCAGCGCAAATGGCTGGAGGCACTATACGGCACCCATCCCTATGCGCGGCCCGACCAGGGCACCAGGCAAAGCATCGCCACGATCACGTCGGACGATCTCATTGCCTTTCACAGGGCGAACTTTGCTCGCGATGGCCTGCATGTGGCGGTGGTCGGTGCCATCGATGGCGAAACGTTGAAGAAAAAGCTCGATATGGTCTTCGGTGGCCTGCCGGAACATCAGGCGCTCGCGCCCGTCGCCGATGTCGATCCGAAACTCAACCAGCAGCTCGAGGTCAATTACGACCAGCCCCAGACGTCGCTGCAATTGGCCTATCCCGGCGTCAAGCGGAGTGCGCCGGATTTCTTCGCTGCGGTGCTGATGAACGAGATCCTCGGCGGCAGCGCCTTCACCTCGCGGCTGTTCGACGAGGTGCGCGAAAAACGCGGCCTGGCCTACAGCGCCAGCTCCGACCTGGTCGACCACGAGCACGCCAACGCCCTGGCCATCACCACAGCGACCCGCGCGGACCGGGCGGCCGAGACGTTGGCTGTCGTGCGCGAGGTGGTGAAGCGCATGGCGCAAGAGGGGCCGACCGAAGCGGAACTGGCGGCGACCAAGAAATACTTGATCGGCGCCTATGCCATCAACAATCTGAATTCCTCAGGCGCCATCGCCGCGACGCTGCTCGAACTGCAGCTCGACAAGCTCGGCATCGACTACATGCAGCGCCGCGCCGCCCTCATCAACGGGGTGACGCTGGATCAGGTCAAGGCGGCGGCGAAAAAACTGCTCTCCGCCGAGCCGGCCATCATGATCGTCGGGCCGAAGCACGGCGAGGCCAAGGAGGAATGAGCCCAAATGGGGGGCAAGGGATGAGCCCGAGCTTCGGCATCGCCTTCGGCGGCGGCGGCGCGCGCGGGCTGGCGCATATCCATGTTATCGAGGCGCTGGACGAGCTGGGTATAAGGCCGGTCGCGATATCAGGCTCATCGATCGGCGCCATCATGGGCGCCGGCATGGCTTCGGGCATGGCCGGCAGCGACATTCACGACTACATGCGCTCGATCCTCGGCCGCCGCGCCGAGGTGGCGGCGCGCATGTGGCGGGCTCGGCCAGGCACCTTTGCCGAGGCGCTGCAGGGCGGGCTGCGTGTCACCCAGTTCAATGTCGAGCGCATTCTCAAGGCATTCATGCCCGACGCCATACCCGAAAATTTCGCCGAACTGAAAATACCGCTGAAGGTGACGGCGACGGATTTCTTCGGCCATAAGCTCGCCGTGCTTAGCGACGGCGACCTGCATTCGGCGCTTGCCGCCTCTGCGGCTATTCCCGCGGTATTCCGCCCGGTGATGCGCGACGGCAGGCTGCTGATCGACGGCGGCATCTACAATCCGGTGCCGTTCGACCTGATCGAGCACGACGCCGACATCATCATCGCCGTCGACGTCGTTGGCGCGCCGACCAAAGGCGGGCGCAAATACCCGACCTCCGTCGACCTGATGTTCGGTGCCACGCAATTGATGATGCAGTCGATCATCGCCGCCAAGCTGAGGCAATGCCAGCCGGACATACTGGTCAGGCCGGCGGTGTCGAAATACCGCGTACTCGATTTCATGAAGATCGACGCCTTGATGGCCGAAACGGCTGATATCAAGGACGAGCTGAAGCGGGAGATCGAGAAGGCGGTGGAGGCGCGGGCCAAGGTCGACACGGGCAAGCGCACTAAGCAGGTGGGGGGCGTGGTGCGGAAAGTCTGACGCCTGGTGGCCTCAAGCGCAAGCGTCTGAACGTCTGGAACATCCTCACTCCGATAAGCCCAGCAGACCTTCTGCGGCATGACTATCCCGTCGCGGCCTGAACCGTTCGCCGGGTCGATCGAACGGTTGAGGATCAGCGCCCCGGCATCCGAAGCGCACGCATTTCGCCTGCGCGCCGCCGCCCAGGGGCGACGAGCCGTTCGATCGCAGCATCGACAGCCGCATCACCCGGCTGCGCCGCCGGCTCGAAAAGGACCCGGCCAAGCCGGAACTGATCAAGACGATCCGCGGCGCTGGATACCTGTATCCAAAGCGGTGAACGAGTGCGGTTCAGGGACCAGGCTGCCCCGCAGGCGGAACGATCTGCATGACAAGGCGCATCAGATCGGCCTGGCGGGAGGCGCCGGTCTTCTGGAAGATATTGTCGAGATGCGTCTTGGCGGTCGCGTTGGCAATGTGAAGGCTGGCGGCGGTCTCGGCCAAGGTGTGCCCGGCCACAAGGCTGGCGAGCACGCGGGTTTCGGCCAGCGTAAGCCCAAAGGCTCGCGCCAGCATTCCGGCGGCGTCATGCTCGTCCGGTGCATTGCCGATGAACACCGCGGCTACCGCCGCGGGTTCCATGCCGGCGCGCAGGTCGCCGCCGGCCATCGGCAGCACGCGGGCGAAGACGGGCGGCAGGCCGGATTCGCTGAGGAGGACGGCAAGCCCTGTCTTGCCGATGCTGACCTCATCCTGAGCCGCAAGCATGATGGCGCTGTGAAGCTCCCTGGAAGCCGACGGGATCTTCGCTTGCAGAATGCCCCGGACATCCTGGATCGGGCCGCCGCTCCGCAGCATGTGCTTGGCCGAGCGGTTGGCGTGCAGGACTGCGCCACGTTCATTGGTGAGGACCACGGCGCATGTGAGCGCATCGAGCGCCTCGGCCATTCCTGCGCGCTCGACAGTGCCGATGTCCAGCATGTTGCTGATTATCACCGAACGGCGCACATGCGGCAGCAACAGTCTGCCAAGCTTGATTTCGCGCTCGGTGATAATGCCTTGCCGCTTATGTCGGGCAACGGCGAAGCCGGCAAGGCGGGTAGGGGTGTGGATCAGGAAGAACGACATGACGTCGACCAGGCCTTGCGGCTTCAGGAACTCCTGAAAATATCGGGAGGTCTCCAGGTAGGTTTGAGGGATATGGCGTGAGACCACATGCGGCATATCGAGCGAAGGCCATGTCGAGAGATCCTCGAGCAGCCGGGCGTGGATCTCGGGGATATATTTCGCCTGTTGCTCCAGCCAGTATGGGTCTATTCCCACGGTCCTGTAGATCAGCAGCCGGTCGTTGGCGAGGTCGTCAAGCTGCAGGACCGCAGTCTGGGCATCGAACGCATCCCTGATCCCGGCAAGCGCGTGCTCCCATCGCTCCGGGTCGAGTGCGCAATCGTAGATCGAGCCGATCAGCTTCGACAGCTCATGATGCGACAATGCCTTGGCCATCGACGGCCCCTCGCATGTCGACAGCGCGTCCGATGCGGGCGGAAAGCCGCGCCCTCTCACAGGTGCTCTCGCTTCTCCAACTTTAGCGATCGCTTAAATTCGGATTATCTCCCCCAAACAGGGGATGCGCAAGGACCCGGGCGGTGAAATACTCTCGCCCCAGAAGATAAGGTCACACTTAACTGTGACAACCAGTGGGGTTCAGCGCGTTCCTGGCTCGCGGGCCTTCGCCACTGTGATGCAGCCGGGGGGAATAATCAAGAATTCTGCCTGCGTGCGCCGACTATCACGGCGCGCGACCGCCTATTGCTGAAACTTAAGCCGGGTTCGACCCGGACAATTCGGGATGGAGCAGCATTATGTACAGATACATTGCTTTTGCAGCACTTTGCATGGCGGCGATGCCCGCGCATGCCGACGAGCTTGGAGCCATGAAGGCTGAAAGCATCGATCTCGCCGGCTTCCTTGGTGTCGTCTATTATACACCTCAGGAGGACGGCTATCGGGTGGTCACCACAATCGCGCAGGGCGAGGCTGGCTTGCCAGTGCGTTTCGTGGCGACACTGACCGAGAACCAGATGGTCGCGGTCTCCGTGCCGGGCAAGCTGGGAGAGTCGGACCAGATCATCGAGATATCGCGTGTCGGCGGCAAGCTTGTCGTCAGCCCACAACCGATAGATGGGATCGTGGTTTCTTCTCCGAAGCCCGCCGTCGACTGATGACCGCCGTCGAGTGATCCAAGGTCGAGTGATCCGGGGGCATGCGCGTTGCGGCGGTGCTGGATGAGCCTGCAACGTGGGCGACAGACGATGTCCCTGTGGCTCGTCCTCCCGTCTGTCGTCGTCTTTATCGTCGGCGCCGGCTTCGCCGCGTCTTCGCAAGCTGAGCTGGCCACGGGCAAGTTGGCCACGGGCAGGTTCTACAGGATAGTCGACGGCAAGGTCGATGCGCGAACCTACAACGGTTTCCGTCGCTACCATGGCAGCTGCAACCACTGCCATGGCCCCGACGGCATGGGCTCGACCTTCGCCTCGGCCCTCGTCGACCGGCTGCCCGGCATCGAGGTCTTCCGCAGCAACGTCCGCGACGGCGTGCGCAGCGGTGCTTCGGTCATGAAGGGCTTCGCCGACGACCCCAACGTCGCTCCTTACATCGACGACATCTACGCCTATCTGCAGGCCCGCGCCGACGGTGCGCTTGGCCGAGGACGGCCCGAGAGGCTTGAAAATTAGTGCCGCTGGCTGCTGACCGCAGGCGCTTCACCATAGGACAATGAGACGGTCGTCGCTCCCGAGCGCCACATGCGTGCCGAAAGGCGAGCACTCGCGCTCAAGCATGGCCGCGAGCCAGGCGGCATCTTCGGGCGAGGCGCGGTTTAGCCGGAACTTGGCGAGCTGGAACGGCACCAGCTCGAGCGAAAGTAGCGTGCCCTCCGGGATAGTGAGCCGCGGCAGGTAGATCAGCGCAAGCTCGCCGCGAAAGGTTTCGTACCCTGTTATCCCCTCATAGTCGGTGAGGAAGTCGCCGCATCCATAAAGGATCAGCCGGCCGTTGTGGATTTCGATCGGCTTGGGATGGTGGGAGGAGTGCCCATGCACGACGTCGAACCCTGCAACATCGATGAGGGCATGAGCAAGCGCGCGTTCTTCCGCCGAGACTTGGTAGCCCCAGTTGCCGCCCCAGTGGATCGAGGCTACCGCGAGGTCGCCGGGCTGTTTTATTGCCGCCACGGATCGGGCGATCTGCTCGAGCGACCTGGCCGAAACATCCGCCAGCAGGTTGACTCCTGGCTTGTATGCTCCGGCTGCCCATGAGGCTGGAACGCCGCTCGTCCCGAGCGCGAAGCCGAACACGAGCACGCGGCCTGCACCTGCCAGTTCAATGACGGCAGGCGCCGCCGCCTCATCCGCGTTAAGCCCGGCCCCGGCATAGGCGAGGCCGGCAAGCCGGAGCGTATCGAGGGTTTCGACGAGGCCAGGCTCATCCCAGTCGAGCACATGGTTGTTGGCGAGCACGCAGCAGTCTACCCGCGCCGCCGCCAGGCAGCCGATGTTTGCCGGGTTCATTTTGTAATTGATGCCCTTGGGCGCCAAAGACAGGCTGGTGGTAATGCTGGTCTCGAGATTGATGATCCGCGCGTCGGGCGCTTCACGGTCCAATTCGGCGAGCGCATCACCCCAGACATACGCATCGTCGACCTTTCTCGGGACCGGGCCATTGATGCGTTCGGCAAGCTCGACATAGGTCGTCGCCGATTTGACATAGCGCTCGCTGAGGTGCGGATCGCCGGGACTGGCGAGGATCTGGTCGATGCCGCGCCCAAGCATGACATCGCCGCACAGGAACAGTTTTACGCTGCTTCGAACGCCGGCGGCGGCATTGTTCGCGATCTGCGGCATCCCAGACCTCCTTCCCCCGCCAACACCCGGTGAGCCAAGGGGTTCCAGCCCAGTTTGCGCGGATCGGATCGCGCGCCCAGTCGTTAATGCAGGAGAAACCGCCCGCCGAGGCCCCAAAAAATGACCGACACAGCCTTCTCCTTCATCCCGCGCGCCGCGCGCTCTTCCAAGCCGCGCAAGACCGGCCTGACCGAGATTCGCGGGCCCTATTACAGCGCCTATGGGCCGCGCCATCTGGCCGACCTCCTGGAAACCATGGGCAACTGGATCGACGGCATCAAGTTTGCCGGCGGATCATTCGCCCTGATGCCGCCCGAAGCGGTGAAATCGATCAACAAGCTGGCACACGATCACGAGGCCTACGTCTCGACAGGCGGCTGGATCGAGAATGTCCTGCGTTTCGGCCCGGACGCCGTCGACCGCTACATCGAAGAAGCCAAGGCGCTGGGGTTCGACGTGATCGAGATCTCCACCGGTTTCATCAGCCTGCCGACGGAGGCGTTGCTGCGCCTGGTCGAAACGGTGAAAAAGGCCGGGCTCAAGGCCAAGCCGGAGCTCGGCATCCAGTTTGGAGCCGGTGGCGACACATCGGCCGAGGAGCTCGAAGCCGAAGGCACCAGCGATGTCGGCTGGCTGGTCGCGCAGGCCAGGCGTGCCCTCGATGCCGGCGCCGACATCATCATGATCGAGAGCGAAGGGATCACCGAAAACGTGACGTCCTGGCGCACCGACGTGGTGGCCCGCATCGTCAACGAGCTCGGCCTGGAGGCGGTGATGTTCGAAGCCGCCGACCCGGCGGTCTTCGAATGGTACGTCAAGAACTACGGCAACGAGATCAATCTGTTCGTCGACCACAGCCAGATCGTGCAGCTCGAGGCGCTTCGCTCCGGCATCTGGGGAACCAAGAGCACCTGGGGGCGGATTCAGAATGTTGGGTGAGGGATGTTTGAGGCGACCGCGAAGGGCAATCGCTCCAGGTTTGCGCCGCCCCTCATCGCCCTGCCGGGCACTTCTCCCCGTATAGAGACCAGGGCTATCGCAGGTGGGCCGAGGCTTTCGCTCTACGATGTACCCCCACCCCTAACCCCTCCCCACAAGGGGGAGGGAGACTTCTGTTGGCGCTGACCTCGGCAAATTGCCTGTCTTTCCAGGGGAAGTGAGGGCGCGCGGCAGCATTCCCTCCCCCTTGTGGGGAGGGTTAGGGTGGGGGTCCATCTTCGCAAGAATCCCTATTGGATCGCGGCTTCATTCCAGCTTGGGTTCCTCGCCCCACGAAAGTGGGGAGAGGTGGCTCGGCGAAGTCGAGACGGAGAGGGGACTGCGCCTTACGAAAGCCCCCTCTCCGGCCGCGTCGCGGCCACCTCTCCCCCGCTTCGCGGTGGGCGAGGAACCCAGGTCGTGCCTCAGCCCCACTTCATCTCGCCGGTGGCGACCTTGGAGCCGATGTCGAGCGCCACGCCCATGCCGAGGCCGGGGAAGCGGGCCTCCATGGCGCCCTTGAGCGCGGCGGCGTCCTTGGCCTTGGCCAGTTCTTCCTCGAAGGCAATGAGATAGGTTTTGGTGTGCTCGACGCCCGAAAGATCGGTGGCGGCCTGCGGCATCATGTGGGCGGGCACGACGATTTCAGGCTTGGCGGCCGCGATCTTTTCGAGATTGGCGAGCCAGGCGGCGCGCTGCTCCCTGGTCGGCGTGTCGGCGGTCCAGACATGCACGCCGGAAAAAATCATCACTCCGCCGAACACCGCATTCAGCGACGGCACCGAGAGATAGCGCCGGTTGGCGAGGCCTTCCGCGTCGACGATCTCGATGGTCTCGCCATCGACGCTGAGCGTTTTGCCGTCGAACACCTCGGGGATGACGACATCCGCGAGCGCCTGCGGGCCATTCTCCTTGAGCTGCGGCCCCCAGACGGCGATTTTCTTGTCGACGCTGCCGTTGATGGCCGCCACCGTATCGGCCGCGGCGATCACCCGTGCCTGCGGGAACGCCTCCTTGATCGGCTTGAGGCCGAAATAATAGTCCGGGTCGGACTGGCTGACATAGATGGTGGTGAGCGTCTTGCCGGTCGCCTTGATCGCCTCGGCCACGGCTTGGCCGTCGGAATAGGTGAAACCGCCATCGATCAGCAGCGCCTCGGAGGCGCCGGTGATCAGCACAGGGGCGCGAAAGAAGCCGTTTTCCCCGGCAGGAAAATGTTTCCAGGAAAGGCCCGCGGCCGCATGGCCAAGCCCGGCGGGAGCGAAGACTGCAGCGGCGCCGGCGGCGAGGGTGGTTTTCATGATGGCTCTCCGTGTGAACATGACTGTCTCCTGGGCTTGGGAATGCGGAATTCAGGCGAGGCGGGCGCATCTCCCGCCCAGCCTCGATCTCAGGAAGATGGCAAAAGCGGAATGCGTATTGAAGGCCAACAAAATAGACGTAATGTATGCTATTGGCTGACAATGAGGTCGCACCTGCCATGAGCAAAGCATGAACCTGAACCGGCTGGCCTATTTCGCCGCGGTGGTCGATGCCGGCTCCTTCACGCGGGCCGCCGAGCGACTGGGCATCACCAAGGCGGTCGTCAGCCAGCAAGTGGCGCGGCTGGAGCGCGATGTCGGAATGACGCTGCTGATCCGCACGACGCGGCGCGTCCATCCGACCGAGGCCGGCCGGACATTCCATGCGCGGTGCCTAAAAATCCTGCAGCAGGCTGAGGATGCCTTCGACGAGCTCGCGCAGGCCGCCGCCGAGCCGACCGGCACGCTGCGCATCGCGGCGCCCAACGACTACGGCACGTCGGCGGTGGTGCCGGTGGTCGCCGCCTTCAGCGCGCGCTATCCCGCCTGCCGGGTGGAACTGACGCTGGGCGATGAGACCATCGACCTGGCTTCTGGTGGAATGGACGTGGCGATCCGCGTCGGCTGGCTGGCCAATTCCAGCCTGCAGGCGCGGCGGATCGGCACATTTAGGCAATTCATGGTGTGCGGCGCCGAGTTTGCCGGCCGCTTCACGGCTGGCGAACCGCAAGACTTGGCCGGGCTGCCCTTCGTCGCCAACATGGCGCTGCGCGAACCGCTGCTATGGCAATTTTCGCGCGGCGAAGCCGAGCACCGCGCCGTGCGCATGCGGGCAACGATCGCGATCGACGCGACGCCGGCCGTGCTGGCGGCGGTGCGCGCCGGCGCCGGCCTGTCGGTGCTGCCGGACTTTTTGGTGCGGGACGAGCTGGCCGCCGGGCGGCTCGTCCACATCCTGCCCGAGTGGCGGCTGCCCTCCGGAGGCATCTACACAGTCTACCCGGCCGCACGTTTTCGGCCGCCCAAGGTGACGAGGTTTGTCGAGATGCTGGTCGCGGCTGAGCAGGAGATGGGGTGAAGCGGGGGAGGGACGGGCCGGCGGAGATGACGCCGGAGGTCACGGAAATCCATGACCGGGCGCGCGAAAAGCTCAGCGGCATTGGAAAGGGAGGACCGAACATGGCATCTGTCGCGCGGATCGCCACATGGACGACTAGCACGAAGTGCTGTGGTGCGCTGCAAGTATGGATTTTCAGAGAGCTGCAGCGAGCGTTTCCAGTAGATTTGTGTGGTGTGCGGACATATCCTGCAACTTTAGGACCGAATGCGGGAGGACCATCATGCCAAAGAAGGACGTAAGCTTTTCTCGACGCACATTTCTCGGCGGCAGCGCCCTGGCGCTTGCCAGCGGCACGATTTCGATGCCGTTCGTGCGGACCGCGCGCGCCCAGGCGGCGACTTTCAAGGCCGGCGTCATCACGTCTCTGTCGGGCGAGAATATTTCGGGCGGCAATTTGACCAAGAACGGTTACGATCTCTGGGCCGAAGCGGCCAACGAGAAGGGCGGCGTCGAGGTCGGCGGCGAGCGTTTCATGGTCGAGATGTTCTATGGCGACGACCAGAGCAATCCGGCTACCGGCGCCGACGCCGCCGAACGGCTGATCGTGCAGAACGAGGTCGATTTCCTGCTCGGCCCCTACACCAGTGGCTCGACAATCGCCGTTCAGCCGATCTGCCAGAAATACCAGGTGCCGATGATTTCGGGCTCGGCCGAGTCGCCCAATGTCTGGTTGGCCAAGCCCGAATTCAATTTCGGCATCATCCCTTCCGTCGACACGACATCCGGCCAGTCGCTGGGCGTGCTGGCGGCGCTGTCAAACCCGAAGGCGAGGACGATCGCGGTGATCGGAGTCAACGAACCCTTTTCGAAGGAGACCGGCGAAGGCTTCCAGCGCGGCGCCAAGGAAGCGGGGCTCGAAGTCGTCGCCTACGAGCTCGTTCCGGCTTCCGGCGATCTCACCCCGGTAATGTCCAAGATCGCCGCCCTCAACCCTGACATCGTCGCGGTGGGCGGGCATGAAGAGCCGCTGATAAATGTGATCAAGACGTCGAAATCGCTGAATTATCGGCCGAAGGCCTTGATCATGCATTACGGCGTGACCAATCCGGCCTTCGCCGAAGCGCTCGGCGCTGATGCGAACGGCACCTCCGGTGTCGCCGTATGGCTGCCTACGGTGCCCTACAAGGACGACCTGTTCGGCACCGCACAGGACTATGTCGCGCGGGCCCAGGCTAAGTTCGGCCATGAGCCCGACTACACGGAAGCCGCCTGCTCGGCCAGCGGCCTCGTCTTCGCCGACGCGGCCAAGCGACTGGGCAAGAAGCCTTCGCTCACCCCCGAGGATCGCGTCGCTCTCAAGGATGCCATCGCCGACACCGACATCACGACTTTTTACGGACCGATCAAGTTCGAGAAGGAAGGCGACCACTATCACGACAACATCCAGCCGGTGCCAGTCGTGATCCAGATCCAGGATGGAAAGACCGTCGCTGTCGGCCCGAAGGAAGCGGCCGCGGCCGAGATCATCTACCCGTTGCCGTCCTGGAAATAATCGCGACTTGAGGCGAGCGGAGGCGCTATTCGCCGTTGCCTGCTACGGCAGCGGCAGCATGATGGCGGCCGGCTCTTCCAAAGGCCGGCTGTAGGTTGGGCTTTATACTGCGGGCGTCAATTCGCACTCGCGCCAAAAGCATGTTGCGGATTTCTTGGACTGACGGACAGGTTTGCCATTGGATCTTTTTCTTCAAACCCTGCTCAACGGCCTGCTGATAGGCGGTGTCATCGCCACGTTTTCGATCGCCTTCCAACTGACCTTCGGCGTGCTCCATGTCATCGACTTTGCGGTCGGCGCGTGGGTCGTGCTCGGCGGCTACTTCGCCTACTACATGGCGGCCCTTCTCGGCATAGACGGGTTCCTCGCCATGCCGATGGCCTTCGTCCTGTTCGGCGCGATCGGCTATCTCATGGGGCCGATGATCTACAATGTTCGAAACAGCCGCACGGCGCGACCCGAACTGATGGCGCTCGCGCTGACCTTCGGCATCTTCACCTTGCTGCGCGGCGGAATGCTGACCGTCTGGGGTTTCAATACGCATAGCGTGCCGACGGCGCTCAGCGGTCACAGCATCATGATCGGCCCGGTCACAGTTCCCCTGATCCGGGTGGCGGCGGCGGCGTTTGCGGTACTCATCGCCGGCGGGCTGTTTTTCTTTCTCTTTCGCACGCGCTACGGGCTGGCGATCCGAGCGACGGCCGAAAACCGCCAGAACGCCGCCTTGATGGGGGTCAACATCCGGCGTCTCAGCGCCAATGTTTACGGGCTCTACGCGGGGATCACGGCGATGTCGGGCGTTCTGATGGGAGGCATCTATTCGGTCAATCCGGAGATCGGCCTGCGCTATACGCTGTTCGCCTTCTTCGTCGCCGTGCTGGCAGGGCTGGGCTCGCTGGGCGGCGCGCTTGTGGCTGCCCTGCTTCTGGGCGTCATCGAAGCCTTTGTCGCGACGTATGGCGGAGCCAGCTACTCGCATCTCGCGATCTTCGCAACGCTCTTCCTTGTCCTGTTGGTTTCCCCGCGCGGCATCCTGCGGCGCGGACTGTGAGATGGCCCAGACCATGAAAAATCGTTGGGCCGGCCTGCTTCTCCTCGTCGTCATCCTCGTCGTGCTGGCGTTGCTGCCGGTGCTGGTCAACAATTACTGGCTGCGCATCGCCACCGGCGCGCTGATGTGGGCGGGGCTCGCCTGTTCCTGGAACATGCTAGGCGGCTATGCCGGCTACATCAATTTCGGCCATTCGGCCTTCTTCGGCATCGGCGCCTACGCCACCGCCCTCCTGATGGGCGCGGATTTCGCTGTGCCGTTCCTCGCCACCATTCCCATGGGCATGATCGTCACAGCCCTGTTTGCGGTCGTCATCGGCGCGCCGACATTGCGGCTGCGCGGCGCTTATTTCGCCATCGCCACCTGGGCCTTCGCCGAAGTGCTCATGCAGTTCGCCACCGTCGTCGACTTCACCGGCGGAACCGGCGGTATCGGCCTGCCTCCCTTCCTCAACGAGCGCTTCTTCTATTTCGCCATGTTCGCGGCCGCCGTCCTGACCTATTTCCTCACCTGGTTGCTGTTCGAGCGCTCCCGCTTCGGCTTGAAGGTCAAGGCCTTACGGGACCACGAACCGGCGGCCGAAGCCATGGGCATCAACACCTCGCTGGTCAAGTTGCAGACCTTCATGCTCAGCGCCGTCGTCGCCTCCGTGTTCGGCAGTATTTTCGCCTACTGGGTGACCTTCATCAATCCAAAGAGCGTGTTCGGCGGCGACATCACCGACCAGATGGTCGTCATGGTCCTGCTCGGCGGGCTCGGCAGCCTGTGGGGGCCGGCCATCGGCGGCGTCGCGCTGTTCTTCGTCAACCGGCTTATCTGGATGTACTATGGCGATACCGCCTTCTATATCGCCATTCTCGGCGCCGCCATCATCCTGGTGGTGCTGTTCCTGCCCAACGGCATCGCCGGCCTGTTTGCGCGGCGAAGCGGGAAATCAGGCAGCGTGCTCGACACGGTGCTCGGACGCCTGCTCGGCTCCCGCCAGGGAGGACGCTCGTGAGCATGACTGCGCAAGTGCCCGCGCCAGGCGACCAGCCCATCCTCTTCGTTCGCGACGTGCACAAGCATTTCGGCGGCATCCAGGCAGCCGCCGGCGTCGACCTGGAGGTCGGACGCGGCGAGATCGCCGGCCTCATCGGCCCCAACGGCTCGGGCAAATCGACCCTGTTCAACCTCGTGGCCGGCATGGAGACGCCCGATCGCGGGCAGATCCTGTTCGACGGCCATGAGATCGGCGGCAAAAAGGCCTATACGATAGCCCGCCTCGGCCTCGCGCGCACCTTTCAGATCCCGGCGTTGTTCGAGAACATGACAGTCAGTGGGAACCTTCTGGCCGCGGCTGCCGAGGGTCATTGGCATGGCGCGCACCAGCGGGCGGACGAGACGCTGGCGCTGCTGCATCTCGAACCGGTCGCCAACAACCGCGCGTCCGACTTGTCCGGCGGCCAGCAGAAACTGCTCGAATTCGGCCGCGTGATCATGCGCCAGGCGTCCCTCATCCTGCTCGACGAGGTGACGGCCGGCGTCCACCCCAACATCCGCAAGATCATACTGGAAGCGATCGCCAGGCTGCGCGAGCAGGGAACCAGCTTCTTCGTCATCGAGCATGACATGGAAATGGTGCGCAATGTCTGCGACCGCATCATCGTCATGGATTCGGGGCGGGTGGTGACCAGCGGCGCGTTCGAGGACATCGTGCAAAATTCCGAAGTCATGCAGACCTATCTAGGGCGTCCGCAATGAGCACGTTGGTCGCAGACAGCGTCGTTGCGGGCTACGGCAAGCAGGAGATCGTCCATGGCGTCTCCCTTGTCGCGGAAGCCGGCAAGATCACCTGCATCTTCGGCCCCAATGGCTGCGGTAAGTCGACTTTGCTGAAAGCGATCGCCGGCGCGCTGCCGGTATGGGGCGGCACAATCGGGCTTGGCGGCGAAACGATCGGCAATTTGCCGGTCCATGAAGTCGTGCGCCAGGGCCTGGTGCTGATGCCGCAGGGCGGCGGCGTGTTTCCACGGCTGACGGTGATGGAAAATCTGCGCATGGGCGGCTACGCCATTGCCGACCGGAAGCTGGTGGACAGGCGCATCGAGGCTCTGGTCGACCAATATCCATCGCTGGCGCGGCGGCGCAAGACCACGGCCGGAGCCCTTTCGGGCGGCGAACAGGCGATGCTGGCGCTGGCGCGCGCGCTGGTGTCGGAACCGCGTTTCATCCTGCTCGACGAACCGTCCGCCGGCCTTTCGCCGGCCATGGTGAGCGAGACGCTGGAGCGCATCAAGGTGCTGACCGCGCGCGGCGTCGGCATTCTCATGGTCGAGCAGAACATTCGCGAGGCCATGCCGATCGCCGACCGGCTCTATATCCTGGCCGCCGGAGAAAAGCGCTTCGAAGGCACGCCCGGAGATGTCCGCAACGACCGACAGATCATGGACATCTATATGGGCGGCGCCTGATGCCGCTTGGCGAAGTCTCCGGTTTCCTCAGGCCAGGAGCCGGCAAAAATCTCATAGGTCGTGCGCCCCAGAAGCATGGCGCCGCTGTCGGCAAGCTCGTCCTCCTTGAACCTTTGCATTTCTTCGTTCCAGGTCACGCTGGGCAGCTTCTCGACCTCGGCGATGCCATCGACGCTGATGAATTCGGTGACGATGAGTTTTCGCATGGCGCTCTCCTTTTGATGGAGGACGGATGGCGCGGGACTTCTGCGACACGCTCCGTGAAAAATAGCGCGGCGCTTTGTTAGCCTTTTGGTCGATGTCAGACACAAGCGTCGATCTCAGTCGACCTGGTGCCCGGCGCCAATTCCAACCGGCAGGAGAAGCGCGAAGCGGTGGTGGGCGGTCGGTGCTTGTTTGTCTGCGATGGCCGCTTTTGACCCTTTCGAGACCTTCCGGAGTCGAATTCTCTTCTTGAAAGCCGACATTGGCCGGAACCAGCACTCGCGACCCGAAGCAGTCATTGACTGTTGAAGGCTCAATGTCCCGAAAGGGGTAGGAGACCATCATTCCACCCAGGTAGCCGTTCTCGTTGCTGGCCACGATGGACTCCTACGTGCGGCGCAAATACAATCGATCCAACCAGTGAGGCGATCACTTAATGGCTGATGAACGCGTCAAGCGCCGTCTTGCCGCCATCGCTGTGGCCGACGTGGTCGGCTACAGCCGAATGATGGAGGCGGATGAGGCGGGTACGCTGGCGGCACTGAAGGAGCGGCGCAAGGCGATCCTGGAGCCGATCGTTCGCGATCGCGGCGGGCGGATCGTCAAGCTTATGGGCGACGGCGTGCTGATGGAGTTCACCAGCGCGGTGAACGCGGTCGAGGCTGCAGTCGAACTACAGGCCAAAATGGCGGAGGCCAACCAATCCGTCACCGAGCACCGCCGCATATTGCTGCGTATCGGCATCAACCTGGGCGACGTGATCGGTGAGGGCTCGGACATCTATGGCGACGGTGTGAACGTTGCGGCTCGCCTCGAAGCCTTGGCAGAGCCAGGCGGGTCTGCGTCTCGGCCAAGGTTCATGAGGAATTGCGAGGCAAAGGCAACGCTGCCTTCGAGGACATGGGCGAGGTGGCGCTCAAGAATATCGTCAGACCGGTGCGGGTTTACCGTGTGGAAACGAGTACTGGTCAAGTGGGCGGGCGGGCCGCAACGACGTCTGCTGCCAGGCCCTCCATTGCCGTTTTGCCATTCGACAATCTGAGCGGCGATCCCAGTCAACAATACCTTTCGGACGGCATCACGGAGGACATCACCACCGAGTTGTCGCGGTTCAGAAATCTTACCGTCGCGGCGCGTCACGCTTCGTTCCATCTTGCCAGGATGGGCATCAACCCAATGCAGGCCGCCCGCGATCTGGGCGCGAACTACGTCATCGAAGGTAGTGTGCGGAAGGCGGGCGAGCGGATTCGCATTACTGCACAGTTGATCGACGCAAGGACAGGCAACCACGTCTGGGCGGAGCGGTATGATCGCGAATGCGACGACATTTTTGCTGTGCAGGACGAAGTCGTGGCAGCAATCGTGACGACGCTCGAGGGGCGAATGGTGGCCGCTGCTGCTCTTCAGGTGCGCAAGCGGCCAACGTCGAGCTGGACGGCCTATGACTTTTTCCTGCAGGGCCGGGAGCTGGCCGACGCCAACATTGAGAAGGAGGCCGTTCCGCTTTTTTCCCGCGCGACGGCGATCGATCCCGATTTTGCGCACGCTCACGCCTGGCTGGCGATCGCTCTCCTCGGCCGCTACTGGTTCGACACCGATCCACGAACGCTGCACGAAGCGTCACTTGCCGCACAAAGAGCCATGGAGTTGGACAGCAACGATCCGACGGTCCACCACGCCAACGGCATGGTCATGGTGTGGCTCCGCGAATACGAACGGGCCGGCGTCCATTTCGACCGCGCCGTCGCTCTCAATCCGGCCGATGCGCAAATTCGCGCGGACCGAGCGAATTGGTTGCGATACGCCGGCCGGCCGGAGGAAGCTCTGGCTTCAATCGACGACGCGCTGAAGAGAACCCCGTTTCCACCACACTGGTTCTGGGTAATTCGCGCCAAAATTTTGTTGGAACTGAGGAGATATGGCGAAGTCGTAGCGGCCTTGGACAACATGCCAAAAAAGGATCACCCCGCTTGGCTCACACTGGCGGCCGCCCATGACCATCTCGGCCATGCCGCTCTCGCTGCGCATGCGCTGGCGAAGGCTCGCGAACTTAGACCCAGCATCTCATCGCGGGAACTGATCGCTGTGAATCCTTATGCTCACCGAGATGCGCTCAAACCTCTGCTCGATGGCCTGCGCAACGCCGGATTGCCGGAGTAAGTAGGCCGCCAATGGGACATTGAAAATTTACACCACGCGGCGAGTTCACCGGAACGCATGCGGATGGCTTCGCGGTCGCAAACGATAGTTCGTCCCTTGAGGTTGCGAAACACCGCGCCTCTTGCCCCGGCCGTAGGCTACGCGCGGAGTGGGTGACGAATGCGGCGTTTCGCGTTCGTATCGTGAATGCACCCAAAGATGGCGCGACCGAGCCGGCGGTAGGATTCGGCTCTGCCGTACAGCCGCGGAGCGTTCTACGTCGCCGTTGGGTGGAGGACCGCCCTTCAAGTGTGGCTCTCGGAATGACGTGGTTGCCGGACATTCCGGTCTTTCAGCTTCAGTCGACGGCCAAAGGAGGCTTTTCCCGACGGCGGAATGACAATGCGCGCGGCTATACGGCCGCGCGCTTCAGTTGTCGGGGGTCCGACTGATCAGATCGCCTGACCACCCGAAACCTCGATCCGCTGTGCCGTAACCCAACGGTTATCCTCGCCCAGAAGGCTTGCCACCATCGGCCCGATGTCGTCGGGCAGCCCCACGCGGCCAAGCGCGGTCATCCCTGCGAACTGCGCGTTGACTTCGGCATTGTCGCGCACCAGCCCGCCACCGAAATCGGTCTCGATCGCTCCGGGCGCGACCGTGTTCACTGTGATCCCGCGCGCACCCAGCTCTTTCGCCATATAGACGGTCAAGATTTCGACCGCCCCCTTGGCGGCCGCATAGGCCGAGAAGCCCGGATAGGACACGCGGGTCAGGCCCGAAGAAAAGTTCACGATCCGCCCGCCATCTGCGATGAGCGGCAGAAGCGCCTGCACGAGGAAGAATACGCCCTTCACATGGACGTCGAACAGACCGTCGAACTGCGCCTCGGTGGTATCGCCGATCATGGTGAATTCGCCGTGGCCGGCATTGTTGATCAGGTAATCGAAGCTGTCGCGGCCCCAGGTCTCTTTCAGCGCCGCGCGCAGGGTCTCGGCAAAGGCCGCGAAGCTGGCGACCTCGCCGAGATCGAGCTGCAGGGCAACCGCCTTACGGCCCAGGGCTTCGATCTCGGCCACAACCTCGCGAGCCTGAGATGCGTTGCCGCGATAGGTGACGATCACGTCGCGGCCATGCTGCGCGATGCTGACAGCGGTGTTGCGGCCGAGGCCGCGGTTGGCGCCGGTGACAAGTGCGATCTTGGTCATGCGGGAAGTCCTTTCATCCGAAGCGATGGGGACAACATGCGGCAAGAGCGTCTCCAGTTGTTGCCGATGCCTCGCGTAGTCTTGCCTGTTCCTGCAAATCTGGATCGGCCTTGCCGCACAGGATTTGCCAGAATGTCCGGATTTCTTGCCTGATCCTTCTTTAGTTCTTGCCTGAAACGCCACCACCCTTCAACTTGCCCCCATGAGCCGAACGCTTCTCGACCTTGTGCGCAGCTTTGCCGACACTCATGCCGACCGTTTCGGGGCGGCGTCGACGCCTATTCCCGGCCTGACCGCGATCCGCGCCACGCAGCCCGGCGAATTGCAGGTGGCTGTCAATCGGCCGCTGGTGGCCATGCTGTTACAAGGTGTCAAGCGGGTCACGATAGGGGCCGAGACATTGGAATTCGGTCCGGGCGAGTCGCTGCTGATCTCGGCCGATGTGCCCACGGTCAGCCAGATCACGCAGGCAAGCCTCGGCGCGCCCTACTATTCGCTGGTGCTGGAACTCGACCCCGTCCTTATGCGGGAACTCGCGGTCGAGATGGCGGCGGTCCCGGGCGATCCGTGCAAGCCTGTCCGAGTGGAGCCGACCGACGCAGATGTCGCCGATGTGGCCCTGCGCCTGATGCGGCTTCTGGACCGTCCCTCTGCCCTCCCGGTCCTGCAAGGGCCGTTGCTGCGCGAGATTCATTTCTGGCTTCTGGCGGGACGGCACGGATCGGCCCTCCGCAGCCTCGGCGGGGCCGATGGCCATGCACAACGCATCGCCCGTGCGGTCGCTATGATCCGCGAAAGCTATGCACGGCCGATCCGCATCGAGGAACTGGCCGAGGCCGCGGGGATGAGCACCTCGTCCTTCCACCAGCATTTCCGCCAGACCACCACGCTGTCTCCCTTGCAATTCCAGAAGCAGTTGCGCCTGATCGAGGCTCGGCGCCAGATGCTGGCCGATGGCATGAGCGTGAGTTCGGTGGCTTATGCGGTGGGCTATGAGAGCGTGCCTCAGTTCACCCGCGAATATGGCCGTCTGTTCGGCAAACCACCGGCCCGCGATATACGACAGGCACAGATGGATGCGTAGTCTGACTCTGCTTCAGAAGAAAGCGAGCGTCCGCTGTGGGCTCAATTGAGCCGTTCGTCGCGTCCGCCGCCGAGGACCGGAAAGGGTCGACACCTGCCGGAGCGTGAACGTCCCGTTCGGAGAACCGTCGGGAACGGCGGCTTATGGCGCAAAGCGGTCGTAGATCACGGCACCCAGCAAGAAATCTCAGACACGCCCAAACCAAATCTATCCCTCTTGCCATCCCCGCATCCTTCCCCTAATCTCTTCTGAGAAAACCTTTTCCCAACTCGCCCCGCATCCGCTGACCTCACCAATCAGCACATCGCAGGGTAACAAGAGAAAACCTTTTTCCAACTAAGGAATTCAGTGCCCAACCATGGCTTCTGACACCTCGCCAGCGCCCGCCAAGACCCCAGTCACCCTGCGTGAGGTGGCCTCCCTTGCCGGCGTCAGCGTTGCCACGGCCTCAAAAGCGCTGAACGGGCAGGGGCGGATGACTGCCGAGACGCGCGAGCGTATTCGCGAGACGGCGCAGCGTCTTGGCTTTCGCCCGAACAGCCTGGCGCAGAGCCTGTTGCGCCGGCGCTCCTTTACCGTCGGCCTTTTGACCAACGACACCTACGGCCGGTTTTCGCTGCCGGTCATGTCGGGCATTTCGGACGCGCTGGTCGACAAGGGCGTCTCAGTGTTTTTGTGCAATGTCGAGGATGACCAGCGCCTCGGCCAGCTGCATGTCGATGCCATGCTCGACAAGCGCGTCGACGGCATCATCGCCACCGGCAAGCGCATCGATCGCCATCTGCCGGTCGATCTGTCCAATCTCGGCGTTCCCGTGATCTACGCCTTCACCCAGCCCGATCCCGGCGCCATCGCTTTCGTGTCTGACGATGCCGGCGGCGCGCGCCTGGCGGTCAAACACTTTTGGCGGCTTGGCCGGCGGCGCATCGCCCATGTCACAGGACCAGCGAGTTTTGCGGTGGTGCATGCGCGGGCCCAGGCCTATCGTGACGTGCTGACCGAGAAAGGCTTGCCGGTCATGGAACCATTGCTCGGATCGTGGTCGGAAGCGTGGGGTCACGAGGCGGTGAAGCAGCTCTTCGACGGCAAGCTCTCGAAGAGTGGGGACGAAAAGCCCGATGCCGTCTTTTGCGGCAACGACCAGATCGCGCGCGGCGTCATCGACGCGCTGCGCGAGCGCGGGCTTGATGTGCCGGACGATGTCGGCGTCATCGGTTTCGACAATTGGCAGATCGTGGCCGAGGCAACCCGGCCGCCGCTGACCTCCGTCGACATGAACCTGGCGGCACTCGGGCGCGAGGCCGGTCTTACGCTTCTTTCGCTCGTCGGCGGCGAACCCGCCGAGCCGGGCATAAGAAAACTGCCGTGCCGGCTGGTGGTGCGTCAGTCATGCGGCCGTCCGCCGGGCGGCTGAGACCATGCATGTCGCCCAAAAGTGCGTAGCGGTTTTGGGATCACGACATGCATGAATCAGAAGTGCATGTCGCCCAAAAGTGCGCAGCGGTTTTGGGATAACGACATGCATCAAAGCGAAAGGTCGCGCGCGCCTGCAGGGCAGTGCGGCCGAATGAGGAGAAAAACATGAGGAGGAGAACATGAGGACCATTATTACCGGGCTCGCCTTTGCCGCGAGCATTTTTTCCACGCTAGCAGCAGTCGGGCCGGCCGCAGCCGCCGAGACCGCTAACATCTGGGTTCGCGCCGACGGCTCGAACTTCATGCCGCGCATCGTCGATGCCTTCAACAAGGGGCATGAGAACCAGGTGAAGCTGGACATCATCCCCAATGCCGAGATCATCCCGAAATACGGCGCTGCCGCCGCCGGCGGCACAGCACCCGACGCGCTGTCGCTCGACCTGATCTACACGCCGTCCTTCGCTGCCGCCGGCCAGTTGGAAGACATCACTGACTGGGCGAAATCGCTACCTTATTTCAACAGCCTGTCGCCGGCGCACGTCAAGACCGGCACCTACAAGGACCGCATCTACGGGCTGCCGTTTTCCGCCGATAGTTCGGTGCTGATCTGGAACAAGAAGCTGTTCAAGCAGGCCGGCCTCGACCCTGAAAAAGGCCCGACCAACTGGGCCGAGATCGAAGCCTATGCCGAAAAGGTCAACGCGCTCGGCGGCGACACCAAGGGCTTCTATTTCTCCGGCAATTGCGGCGGCTGCAACATCTTCACCTTCACGCCGCTGATCTGGGCCTCGGGCGGCGACATCCTCACCGAGGACGGCTCGAAGGCGACGCTCGACAGCCCGCAGCTGCGCGGCGCCATCGACCTCTACCGCTCGATGATCAAGAAGGATCTGGTGCCGGCAGGCGCGCAGACCGACACCGGCTCCAACTTCTTTGCTGCGTTTGCCGGCGGCAATATCGGCATCTCGCCGTCCGGCGCCTTCGCCATCGGCGCGCTGAACACGGAATATCCTGACATCGACTATGGCGTCACCTTCCTGCCTGGCAAGGATGGCGGCTGGTCGTCCTTTGCCGGCGGCGACAATTTCGTCGTCACCAAGGGCACCACGAAGATCGCGGTGGTCAAGGAGTTCCTCGATTTCGCCTACTCGCTGGAAGGCCAGACCATACTGGCGAAATACGGCAGCCTTCCCGTGCGCGGCGATATCGCCAATGAGGCGCTGAAGGATCTAGACCCGCGCTACAAGATCGCCGCAGAGGCCATGGCCAAGGGCCGCACACCCTATTCGGTGGTGTTCAACGACCTGATCAACTCCGCCAACGGTCCATGGAACCAGATGGTCAACGAGGTCTTCTTCGGCGAAGACGTCGATGGCGCTATCGCCAACGCGCAGGAAACCATGCAGTCGATCATAGATTCGGCGCCGCAGCAGTAGGCGCCGGCTCCCCTTGAGGGGAGGTCGGACCGCAGGTCCGGGTGGGGTCGCTGCGGCAGTGCTCGACGTTCTTTTTCCGTTGGCGCGCGTCAGAGACGACCCCACCCCCGGCCTTCGGCCGGACCCTCCCCTCAAGGGGGAGGGGGACGTCGCGCTAACAGCAAGGCTATCGCATTGAGAAAAGACCCCCTCATCCGGCCGCTTCGCGGCCACCTTCTCCCCGCTGGGGAGAAGAGGCTGGCGTCAACGCTGGCGACCTCCTCTCCACTCGGGGAGAGGTCGGATTGCCCCGAATTGCCCTTTGCAATTCGTTTGGCAATCCGGGTGAGGGGGTCTTTTGCCGTTGCGGTTGCCCTGAACCCAGTGAGCGGCCAGCCATGACCTCCATCGCAGCAACCTCCGCCCCAGCCCGCCGCCGCAAACTGGTCGGCGCCGGCCGCCGGCAGTGGATCGGCCTGCTCTATGTCGCGCCGGCCGTCGCATTGGTCGTCGTCTTCTTCATCATCCCGCTTTGCATGACGGCGTGGATGTCGCTGCACAATTGGCCGCTGATGGGCGCGCACTCCTTCATTGGCCTCGACAATTACTGGGCGATCCTGCGCGATACCAGGTTCTGGAACGCGCTGCGTTTCACCGGCTATTACACAGTGGTGGTGACGATCGCGATCTTCGTCGTCGCCTTTCCGCTGGCGCTGTTCATCGAAAGGCCGCGGCCGCTGACCGGCTTCTACCGGACGTCGTTCTTCATGCCGGCCGTCATCGGTTTTGCCTCGGCCAGCCTGCTCTGGTCGTGGCTGCTCAATGTCGATTCCGGCCTGTTCAGCCCCGCCGCCTTCGAACTCGGCCTGACCGAGAAGAAGGTCAATCTGCTGGCGACGTTCCAGCCGGCGTTCTGGTCGATCATCGCCATGGTCGTCTGGAAGGTGGCGGGCTTCACCATGATCATCCTGATGACCGGCCTGCAATCCATCCCGCCGGATCTGCAGGAGGCGGGGATGATCGACGGGGCAGGGCCGCTGGCGCGGTTTCGCGCCATCACTCTGCCGCTGATGCGCCGCACCCTGGCGTTGGCGCTGATCCTGTCGGTTGCCGGTTCGGTGCTCGCCTTCGACCAGTTCTACATCATCCTGCGCGGCGGGCCGCGCAACCAGACGCTGACCGCCGTCTACTGGATTTTCAACCAGTCATTCGTGTCGTTCAAGCTCGGCTACGGCGCCGCACTGTCGATGATCCTGCTGGTCATCCTGGTCGCGCTCAGCCTCATCCAGCTGCGGCTGCTGCGCCAACCCGAGGGAATTGACTGATGGCGCAGGCACGCAGCCGCAAAAGACGCATCGGCATGCAGATTGCCGAGCATGCGACGGGCATCATCGCCTCGTTGCTGTTCCTGGCGCCGATCGTCTGGACCGTGCTTTCGGCGTTCAAGCCGGCGCAGGAGTCGCGTCAGCCGCCGCTGCCGCCCTGGCCGACGACCGGCTTTTCGGTCGAGAATTACGCCACGCTTAACACGTTCGGCGACGGCCTCTGGCTGCCGGCGCAAAACAGCATCTATGTCTCTGCCATGACGGTGGTGCTGTCGGTGATCGTCAGCGTGCTGGCCGGCTACGGTTTCTCGCGCTTCCGCTTTCCGCTGAAGAACCTGCTCTTCGTCGTCATCCTGTCGACGATCATGATCCCGTTCCAATCGATCCTGACGCCGATCTTCCTGGTGCTGACCAAGATCGGCCTGCACAACACGCTGACCGGGCTGGTCTGCGTCTATGTCACGCTGCAGCTGCCGTTCTCGATCTTCATGATGCGCAACGCCTTCGACGCGGTGCCGCGCGAGATCGAGGAGGCCGCCCGCATGGACGGCGCCAACAATGTCACCATGCTCTTGAGGGTGATGCTGCCGCTGGTCTGGCCGGGCATCGTCACCATCGCGCTGTTCGCGTTCCTCGGCGCTTGGAACGAGTTTCTGGCAGCGCTGGTGCTGATGACCGACCAGTCCAAATTCACGCTGCCGATCATGATGACGGCGCTGCAGTCGGGCCGCTTCGGCGCCATCGACTGGGGCGCGGTGCAGGCGGGCGTCACCGTGATGATGGTGCCGTGCCTGGTGCTCTTCCTCCTGCTGCAGCGCTTCTACATCCGCGGCCTGATGGCGGGGGCCGTGAAGTGATCCCTATTCGAACGGAGTAAATTCATGACCGCATCGCAATCCGCTAAACCGGCCGCCAAGCCGAAGCTCGCCTTCCGTCCGCTGCCGGTGCCGCAGGTCGATGTGCGCGGCTTCTGGGGCGACCGCGTCGATGCCGTCGCCACCAGGACCGCCGACATCCTCTACGAGCGCTGCGTCGAGGCGCGCATGCTGGAGCAGATCGATCCGGACCGGCCGTCGCCCGGCGTCGTCATTCCGTTCCACTCACCCTCGCCGGACGAGGCCGCCACCGCCGGCAACGAGTTCACGGGATCGACTGTGACCACCCAGATGTTCTGGGACTCCGACTGGGGCAAGACCATCGAGACCGCCGCCTACTCGCTGTATCGCCGCCGCAATGACGAGCTGGAGAAGAAGATCGACGCCGTCATCGACATGTACGGCAGACTGCAGCAGCCCGACGGCTATCTGTCGAGCTGGTACCAGCGCATCCAGCCCGGCCTTCGCTGGACCAATCTGCGCGACTGCCACGAGCTCTATTGCGCCGGGCATCTGATCGAAGGGGCGGTCGCCTACTACCAGGCCACGGGAAAGCGCAAGCTGCTCGACATCATGTGCCGCTATGCCGACCATATCGCCGATATGTTCGGTCCCGAACCCGGCAAGAGGAAGGGCTATTGCGGCCACGAGGAGATCGAGCTGGCGTTGGTCAAGCTGGCGCGGGTCACGGGCGAGAAGAAGTACATGGACCTCGCAAAATACTTCATCGACCAGCGTGGCCTTGAGCCGCATTATTTCGACGAGGAGGCGCGTGCCCGCGGCGTGGACCCCAGAGCGTATCATTTCAAGACCTACGAATATAGCCAGTCGCACAAGCCGGTTCGCGAACAGGAAAAAGTCGTCGGCCACGCGGTCAGGGCGATGTATCTCTATTCGGGCATGGCCGACGTCGCGACCGAATATGGCGACGACTCGCTGCGGGTGGCGCTCGACCGGCTGTGGGACGATCTCACCACCAAGAACCTCTACATCACCGGCGGCATCGGGCCGTCGTCGCACAATGAGGGTTTTACCGCCGACTACGACCTGCCCAATGAAACCGCCTATGCCGAGACCTGCGCTTCGGTGGGACTGGTGTTCTGGGCCAGCCGCATGCTCGGCATGGGCCCCAATGCGCGCTATGCCGACATGATGGAGCGAGCGCTCTACAACGGCTCGATCTCGGGCCTGTCGCTCGACGGCTCACTGTTCTTCTATGAAAATCCGCTGGAAAGCCGGGGGAAGCACAACCGCTGGAAGTGGCATCGCTGCCCGTGCTGCCCGCCCAATATCGGACGCATGGTCGCTTCGATCGGCAGCTATTTCTACAGCCTGTCCGACGATGCACTCGCCGTCCATCTCTATGGAAACAGCACGGCTCGTTTCGATATCGCGGGCCGGCACATGGAACTGACCCAGGCCAGCAACTATCCGTGGGACGGGGCAGTCTCGATCGGCGTCGAACCCGAGGCACCGACGACATTCACCTTGCACCTGCGCCTGCCGGCCTGGTGCCGCAAGGCGGCGCTCAAGGTAAACGGGGAGGCGGTCGATCTGGAGGCGGTTACCAGCGACGGCTATGCCGCGATCCGGCGCGAGTGGCGCAAGGGCGACCAGGTCGAGCTCGAGCTCGAAATGGCCGTCGACCGGCTCTATGCCAATCCGGAGGTGCGGCAGGACATCGGCCGCGTCGCGCTTGCCCGCGGCCCGTTGATCTATTGCGTCGAGGAGACCGACAATGCCGGCCAGCTGCACCGCATCGCCTTGCCACGCACGGCAAACATCGAGGCGCATAAGCAGCCGAACCTATTGGGCGGCGTCGTGACGCTTTCGGCTCTGGCCAGGAAAGAGGCGTTTGAGAGCTGGGACAACGGCCTCTACCGCACCGAACCGCCGGCGGTTGAGGAAGCAAAAGTCACCGCCGTTCCCTATTTCGCCTGGGACAACCGCGATGCCGGCGAGATGCTGGTCTGGCTGAGAGACTCGTGATCCGGGGACGAAGATGATGCCGCCGACGAAAGGGGTGTCTTGAATTTGCCCCGGCGGCGCTAATTTTAGAGGGGGAGAGTGGCGCCAGCCACTCGAATGGGTGGAGGCAGAGTTGGCGCTCGAAGATGTCGCGCGTCCGAGCGCTGGCGGTCGCGCCATGGTCCTGACCGTCGCAGCGGTGCCGTTGCTGTTCGTGCTCAGCGGTCTGGCCATTCGCTATGCGGCATTTGCTTCGGTGTCGGAGGAACCAGGTTTCGCGGCCTATGCCCGCGCGCTTTGCCGGTGGGATTGCGCCTGGTATATCGGCATCAGCGAACAGGGTTACGAGCGCTTTCCCATTCCAGACCACAGCAATGTCGGTCGCTGGGGCTTCTTCCCGCTCTATCCGATGCTGGTGGCGGCGATCCGGTCTGTTTTTCCTTTCCCGACTATACTGGTCGCCACCATCATCTCCATTGTCTGCAGCTACGCCGCCTGTCTGGTGGCGTGGCCGCTGCTCGAGAAGAACATGCGCGCCTATGTGCTGTATTGCGCGTTTCTGCTCAGTGGCCCGTTCTCCTTTCACTTCACGACCTTCCTGAGCGAACCGCTTTTCGTGCTTCTGACCTCGTGCGTTTTTCTGGCGCTCAAACGCTCCAGCTACCTCGCCGCGGGCGTTTCATCCGCGCTCCTGTCGGCGACCAGGCTCGTCGGGGTCTTCGTCGTATTTGCGACCGTCATTCAAATGTTCAGGGAGCACCGCCAGCAGGGCGGACCAGCGATGTCTTTCCCGCGTTGGGTGCTTGGCCGGCCGGATCTGCTGGTCGCTGTCCTCATCTCGCCGGCCGGTTTGTTCGCTTACATCCTGTTTCTTTACCTTACGGTCGGGGACGGCTTTGCGTTCCTGCATGTCCAGCGCGCGTTCGGACGGGTGGCCGGCAATCCCCTGGTCTTTCTATGGGACGGGCTCTCAGCGGTTCCGACCACCGGATGGCTACCCACGGCGCCGCAATGGAGCGCGCTCGCCGCGATCACCGGATTGGCGCTGTCGGCCGTTCTGGCGGCTCGAAGGCAATATGGCGCGGCACTGTTCTGCGCGCTCGGTATTATCCTGCCGCTGATTACCAACCTGGCCTCGATGGTCAGATATGTCGTTGGGCTTGCGCCTCTGACAATGATGCTCGTCGTCCTGTTGTCGGCGTCGAAGCTCATTTGGCTCGCGGCTTTGGTTCTCTTCCTGGGCGCCTGCTATTTCATGACTGTGGCGTGGATCGGAGGCTACCTTGCCCTGGTCTGACCTTTGGGAGCCTTTCAGACGCGCCGCCTCGATCGGCGGCTACGCACTTGTGGCAGTTCTGGCCGGGTCCGAGACCTTCATCCTTGCGCTTGCTCTCAATCCAAACGTCAATGCCGATTATCGCGCCTATTACATCGATCGGACGACCACCTGTCTCAATCGCAATGCCGTCGGCAGCTACACACTTGGCCAGACGATATCGTTCCGGAACGACGGCGCCAAACTGGCAGCCAGCATAAAGGTCTGCGGCTGGTCGGGACCCGTTGCCGACGGCACCCATTCCGTGGGGGAGACCTCCCGGCTTCGCGTGAAGATACCGCCGCTGCGCAACGGGCTGATGGCCACGCTGCAAATGGCCGCCGTCATTCGTCCACCGCAGATCACGCAAAGGGTGGTGATCTCGGTGAACGGGTTTCGGGTGCATGCGGAGACGCTGTCTGGCAAAGAACCACGAACGGTCTCGTTCGTCGTTCCACCGCCGGCTCTTGGCAAGGCCGATACACTCGAAATCGCCTTCGACTATCTCGACGGCATTCCGCCAACGCCGGCCGCCAGCAACATCTACAAGCGATCCATCAAGCTGGTGTCGTTCCGGCTCGATGCGATTGACACGGATTAGGTGGAGCGGTCGCCGTGCCGGTCGGGTCTTCGCTGCGCAAAAACCCATCGGTCGAGCATGAGAAGATTGACCGCCGGAATAAGCAGGCATGTAACCAGAATGGCAATGATGGGCGGCAGCCCGAGTTTCGCCGTCAAAAGCGCCGGCGCCGCGTAAGCCACGGCGAAGCCTGTCGCCGTCAGCAGCAGAAAACGCGCAGCTTCCGATCGGTGCGATCCGCTCGACATGAAGGTTACTGATTTGTGGGCGAAATACGAAAACACGGCAGCAATGGCGTAAGCCGCAAGCGACGCCTGGACAGGCGAGAAGCCGATCCATTTCGATTCGACCAACGCGATAGCCAGGACGGCATACAGGATCGTCGCGGCGATGCCGACCAAGCCGAAGCGCGCCAGCAGCTTCAGCCCGGCGCCGGCAGTCGAACGGTCCTCAGACATGCGCGCTGCACGCAAACTGGGCTCCGAGCGGTAGGGGCGCGAGCAGGCGCTCGAGTCTTCTGACGAAGGGCCTGGCCGACGGCAGCAGCAGGAAGTGCTCGGATCGGATATCCCTGAATCCCGTCTCCTGAAAGAGGGACCTTGCCTTGGCAGCGTTGAGCAGGACCGCATCCTGATCGAACGGACACCGCAACACCGCAAGACGCGTCAGCGGATTATAGGGATTGTGCTCGATGATGCAGGCGACGCCGCCCGGCCGCACGACGCGCCGCATTTCCCGGAAGAAATCGAGCCAGGAAACGGGCGGAACGTGATGGACGACGCAACTGGCGAAAGCCAGATCGAACGCCCCGTCCTCATAAGGCAGGCTCGGCGTGGTGCAGGCCCTGTAGCTCACACGCGGATTGTCCTGGCCGGCGCGCAGGATCGATTCTTCCGAGACGTCGCAGCCATCCAGGCTCTCGAAGACGCCTTCGAGATAAGGGTGGAGCGATCCGACGCCGCAGCCGATATCCACCGCCCGCACACCGGCACCATCCTGCCGAAGCCTTCGCTCGACGACAAGATGCTGCAGCAGGTCGGCTTTGGCGATAAGAAAGAAGTCGTGCCTGAGGCCGGAAAACCGGATGGATCCTGCGACCGCCTCGCCATAATTTGATTTATAGCTGTCGAAGAGTTCGGCCATCAGCCGAGGCTCCGTTCCTGGGTTTTCGAAACGATCGACGGCTCTCACCCGGGGTGGCGGAACGCACTGCCGTGTCGAAGCCGGCGACCCTGTCGATCACGTAAAGCGGACGGCGTTTGACCTCGGCGTGGATACCGCCGACATAGAGCCCGACCACGCCGGTCATGAAAAGATTGATGCCGCAAAGGAGCGACACGATCACCACGGTGGATGTCCAGCCGGCAATGATGCCGGTTTCAAAAATCCAGGCGAAGATAGCGTAAGCACCGAACACCACCGCAAGCGCGGAGATGGCCAATCCGCCCCACAACGCGATGCGCAGCGGCTTCTCGGAGAAGCTGACGATGCCGTGAACGGCAAGGTGCATCATCTTCCAGAATGGGTATTTGGTCTGGCCAAGGGTCCGCGCGGGACGTTCGAAAGGCACCGCCGTCTGCTTGAAGCCCATCCAGGCGAACATGCCCCTGACGAAGCGGTCCTGTTCGGGCATTTGCTTGAAGGTTTCCAGTGCCTTGCGGCCGACCAGGCGGAAATCGCCGACGTCGCGCGGGATGTCGACCGACGTCATTTTCTCCAGCAGACGGTAGAAGAGGCTCGCCGTAAAGCGCTTGAACCAGGATTCGCCCTCACGCTTGACGCGGCGGGCATAGACGATCTCGAAGCCTTCCTTCCACTTCGCCACCAGATCGAGAACCACCTCCGGCGGGTCTTGCAGGTCGGCATCCATGACGATGACGGCATCACCAGCAGCAGCGTCCATGCCGGCCGTGATCGCGACCTGGTGGCCGAAATTGCGGGAAAGCTCGATCAGCCGGAAGCGCTGCTCGACGCCGACCACTTTTCGAAGGTATTCGACGCTTCCATCGAGGCTTCCGTCATCGACGAAGATCGCCTCAGCCTCTCCATCCAACCGGCAGATCAGGGAACTGATCCGCTCGATCAGTCGAGGCAGCACCTGTTCTTCATTGTATATGGGAAGGACCAGCGAATACCGCGGCGGCGACTCGTTCACCGCAGTCCTAATGCCTTGGATCACAGAGTCTCGCATGCCGTTGAAAATGGAACGCAAGCTACAAAGTTCCAAGGATACACAAGAAATCGCTAAATTTAGCGGTTTCGGGCAGGTGACGTTCATGAGTGGAACGGACATAGGCGGCGTTACCGCAATCGAACGTCCGCATGTGATCGAGACACGGCATCAAAGAGGTTGTCGACCAGTCCAAACCTGGCGCGAAGCAGCCTTTGACGCACCGTTTCGATCATGCCGCCTAACGCCGATCTCTGCTGGCCGATCTATCCTGCTTGCGACTTCTGCCATTGCACAAGCCACATCGGAGCAATAGATGGTGCGGAACGGCCGCCCTTTTATGTCAGGCGGAAAAACAGGAACATGCGCATGACCGATACGCTCGACTCAGCGAAATTGACCGACCGCGTCGCGGCCCTGGTCGAGGCGGCCAAGCGGGCCGGCGCCGACGCCGCCGACGCGGTTGCCGTGCGCGGCCGCTCGACCGGCGTGTCGGTGCGGCTTGGCAAGGTCGAGGGCACCGAGGCGTCCGAGAGCGAGGATGTCTCGCTGCGCGTCTTCGTCGGCAAGCGGGTGGCGAGCGTCTCGGCAACCGCTGCCTCCGACCCCAAAGCGCTAGCCGAGCGCGCCGTGGCGATGGCGAAAGTCTCGCCGGAAGATCCCTATCAGGGCCTCGCCGATCCGGCCTTGCTGGTCAAGAAGCCGCGCGACCTCGATCTGTTCGACGCGACGGAAGTCTCGGCCGACCAGTTGAAGGAAGCGGCGCTGGCGGCGGAAGCGGCGGCTCTTGCCGTCAAGGGCGTTACCAATTCCGCCGGCAGCGGCGCCAGCGCCGGGCTTGGCGGGCTGGTGCTCGCCACCTCGCACGGCTTTGTCGGCCACTATGTCGCGTCGCGCTTTTCGCGCTCGACCAGCGTCATCGCCGGCGAGGGCACCGGCATGGAGCGCGATTATGAATTCTCCTCGCGCCAGCATTTCTCCGACCTGGACGCACCGGAGGACATCGGCCGCAAGGCCGGCGAACGCGCCGCGCGGCGCATCGGCGCGCGCAAGGCGACGACCGGGCCGGTCGATGTGGTGTTAGACCCGCGCGTCGCCCGCGGCATCGCCGGCCATCTTGCCGGCGCCATCAATGGCGCGTCGGTCGCGCGCAAGACCAGCTTTCTGCGCGACATGATGGGCAAGCAGGTAGCGGCGGTCGCGATCACCGTCACCGACGAGCCGCTCCGGCTCCGTGGCCAGGCGTCGCGCCCGTTCGACGGTGAAGGCATCGAGGGCGAAAAGCTGCTCATGGTTGAGAAGGGCGTTTTGAACCACTGGTTCCTATCGACCTCGGCCGCGCGGGAATTGGGGCTGACCACCAACGGGCGCGGCTCGCGTAACGGCTCCTCCGTCTCGCCGTCATCGACCAACCTCGCCATCGAGCCGGGCGAGGGGACGCCCGAAGACCTCATCAAGTCGCTCAAATCAGGTTTTTACGTCACCGAAGTGTTCGGCCAGGGCGTCGACATGGTGACCGGCGAGTACAGTCGCGGCGCTTCCGGTTTTTGGATCGAGAATGGCGAGCTCGCCTATCCGGTTGCTGAAGTGACCATCGCCTCGAACCTGAAGACCATGTTCCTCAACATGGTTGCGGCGAGCGACCTCGATCGCAATTTCGGCACCGCTGCACCAACGCTTCTGATCGAAGGCATGACCCTTGCCGGAGCTTGACCAGGTCACTTCCGCCGGGGCTCGCGAGGATCTGCCGCTGCTGCGCGAAGCTGCCCGCGAGGCGGGCGCCATCGCCATGCGCTATTTCGGCAACAATCCGCAAGTGTGGATGAAGGGCGGCACCTCGCCGGTGAGCGAGGCCGATCACGCCGCCGACGCCTATCTGCGCGAAACCTTGCTTGCAGCGCGGCCGGACTATGGCTGGCTGTCGGAGGAAACGGCCGACGATCCGGCAAGGCTTGCCGCCCGCCGCACCTTCGTCGTCGATCCGATAGATGGCACACGCGGGTTCCTCGAAGGCCTGCGCTCCTGGTGCGTCAGCGTCGCGGTGGTCGAGGACGGCCGCACGCTTGCCGGCGTGCTCGAATGTCCCGCCACGGAGGAGACCTATTGGGCGCTGCCCGGTGAGGGGGCGTTCCTGAATGGCCGTCGCATTGCCGTGCGCCGCCCGGCAGCAATGGTCGAAATTGGCGGGCCGAAGCCGTTGATCGCTTTGATGCCGGCGGAATGGCAGGGCCGGCTGAGCCGCGTGCCCTATATTCCCTCGCTCGCCTACCGGCTGGCGATGGTCTCCAATGGCAGGCTCGACGCGACGTTCGTCAAACCCAATGCACATGACTGGGACATCGCCGCGGCGGATCTCATCCTGCGCGAGGCCGGCGGCGCATTGCTCGACCAGAGGGGCCGCGCGCCGCGCTATGCCGGTGAAGTGATCCACCACGGCGCGCTGGTCGCCGGCAGCGGCGAACTGCTCGCCGTGCTCTCCGGCATCATCGCAGGGCTGGGCGGTTGAACATATCATCAATGGTTCCAAAGTCGGCGGCTTTGGTCTAGACCTGTCACAAACTCACGATATGTGAAGGACCGACATGACCGCGGAAGACGGAAAGAAGCAGCTTTTGCACCTGGTGTTCGGCGGCGAACTGAAGACGCTGGGCGGGACAGAATTCCGTGATCTCGACGCGCTCGATATCGTCGGCATCTATCCGGATTATCAATCCGCGCAAACGGCGTGGAAAGCCAAGGCCCAAGCCAGCGTGGACAACGCCCACATGCGTTATTTCGTCGTTCACCTGCACCGGTTGCTTGACCCCGACAACAAGGCCGCCGGTTGACATTTGATGGATCATGAAGCCGTGAAAGGGCCGGCCACGAGGTCCGCGGTCAGAGGGCGCCGCGGTGGCACCTCGAAGACATTCTGGCGCAAAATACGCGAACCGCTGGCGCAATCGCGATTCGTCAAGAACGCCATCGCCAGCCTGTTTGCTCAGTTCGTTCGCCTCGTCCGCCTGACCAACCGTGTTGTCGACGGATCGGCGCAGATGTCGGGCGGCGCCTACTCGGAGTTCGAACCCGGCATCATAGCCCTGTGGCACGGCCAGCATCTTCTGACTCCAGCCTACTATCCCAAGGGACGGCCGCTGGTCGCCATGGTGTCGCGTAGTGCCGATGCCGAGCTCAACGCACTGATGATCGAGAAATTCGGCATCGAGGCGGTGCGCGGCTCGGGCGGACGCGAAAGCTCGAAGCGTCGCGACAAGGGCGGCGCCAAAGCGCTGATCGCCCTGAAAAAGTCACTCGCCACCGGCAAGAACGTCGCCATGATCGCTGACATTCCGCATGGCACGCCGCGCGACGCGGGACTTGGCATCGTTCTCCTGGCGCGGCTTTCGGGCCGGCCGATCCTGCCCGCCGCCATCGCCACCAGCCGCCGCAAGGTGTTGGAGCGCAGCTGGGACAAGACCACGATTAACCTGCCGTTCGGCCGCTCCTCGATCGTTCTGGGAACGCCGGTTTTCGTTCCGGCCAATGCCGATGAGGCCGAAATGGAACGCAAGCGCCAGGAGGTCACGGCCGCGCTCAACGCCGCGACTGCCGAGGCCTACCGCCTCGTGGATGGCTCGAAATGAGCGAGCGCTGGGCGCGCACCTTCCTGACGGCGTATCGTTTCGCTGGCGCAGCCGCCTACCCGCTGATCGGGCCCTATGTCGCCTGGCGCACCTCCAGGGGCAAGGAAGACCGAATTCGCCGGCGCGAGCGCTATGGCATCGCCGGGCGCGAGCGCCCCGACGGGCCGGTGATCTGGATCCATGCGGCGAGCGTCGGCGAGACGATCGCCGTCGTGCCGCTGGTCGAGAGCATTCTCGACTACGGCGTCAACATCGTGCTGACGACGGGGACTGTCACCTCCGCTCAGGTTGCCGACGAACGGCTCGGCGACCGCATCATCCACCAATATGTGCCGCTCGACCTCAAGCCGGCGGTCAGCCGCTTCCTCGACCATTGGCGGCCGGACCTGGCGATCATCGCCGAATCGGAGATCTGGCCGATGACCATTCTGGAGCTCGGCGCGCGCCGTGTGCCGCAGGTGCTGGTCAATGGCAGGCTATCCGACCGTTCGTTCAAATCCTGGAAGAAGCGCGCCAACATCGCCGAGGCGCTGTTCGAGAATCTCGCTCATGTCGTCGCCCAGTCGGATGTCGACGGCGAGCGCTTCCTCTCGCTCGGCGCCCGGCCGGTCACCGTATCCGGCAATCTCAAGGTCGACACCACGCCGCCGCCGGCCGATGAAAGGACGCTGTACACGCTGAAGCGCCAGCTCGGCGCCCGCCCGACCTGGGCGGCAATCTCGACCCATGACGGCGAGGAGGTGGTCGCTGCCGAGGTTCACGCGATGCTGCACAAGCGTCACCACGGTCTGTTGACGATCGTCGTGCCGCGCCATCCCGATCGCGCAGAAATTCTTGCCGCGCAGATTTCCGGCATGGGCCTGAAAGTCGCTCGGCGCAGCAAGGGCGACCGGATCACCGCCGATACGGACATTCTGCTCGGCGACACGATGGGCGAGATGGGGCTTTACCTCCGGCTGACAGAGATCGCCTTCGTTGGCCGTTCGCTCACCTCGGAGGGCGGCCAGAACCCACTGGAGCCGGCCATGCTCGACACGGCGGTGCTGGCCGGCCGCAATGTCCAGAACTTTCGCGAGACCTATCAGCGCCTGCTCGACAGCGGCGGCGCCAAGCTGGTGCGCGACCGCGACATGCTGGCCGGCGCCGTCAATTTCCTGTTGAGCAACGAGGTGGCTCGCCATGAGATGATGGCGGCCGGCGCGGCGACCGTCGACGAGATGCGCGGCGCGCTGGCGCTCACCTTGAAATCGCTCGAACCCTACATTCAGCCGTTGGTCGTCAAGTCGCGCCTCAAGGGCGCCAACGGCCGCTAAGATGGCCAGCGAAGCGCCCCCCTTCTGGTGGGAAGAACCGGACTGGCGGGCGCTGGCGCTGGCGCCGCTGTCGGCGATCTATGCTCTCGTTGCCGGCCGCCGCATGCGCTCGGCAGCGCGCGAAAAGGTTGAGGCGCCGGTGCTGTGCGTCGGCAACTTCACCGTCGGCGGCACCGGCAAGACGCCGGTGGCGATCGCCCTGGCCCGGCAGGCCAGGCGCATGCAGCTCAATCCAGGTTTCCTGTCGCGCGGCCATGGCGGCTCCTTCGCGCAGCCGCATGTCGTCGATCCGCATCACGACGCCGCGAAGCATGTCGGCGACGAGCCGCTGCTTTTGGCCGAGCACGCGCCGGTCGCAGTGACGCCGAACCGTGCCGCCGGCGCGCGCCTTCTACTGGAAAAGCATGGCTGCGATTTCCTGATCATGGATGACGGTTTCCAGAGCGCCCGCATCCATATCGACTATGCGCTGGTCGTCGTCGATGCACGCTACGGCGTCGGCAACGGCCACGTCATTCCTGGCGGTCCGCTCAGGGCTGATATCGTCGACCAACTGGTTTTCACCAGCGCGCTGCTGAAGATGGGCGAGGGCCTTGCTGCCGATGCGGTCGTCCGCCAGGCGGCGCGTGCCGGCCGGCCGATTTTCGAGGCGCGTACACGGCCAAGCAGCAAGGCGGGGCTGGCCGGCAAGCGATTTCTCGCCTTTGCCGGCATCGGCCATCCCGACAAATTCTTCGACACGGTCCGTCAGGCCGGCGGCGAGGTTGCGCTGACCCGGTCGTTTCCGGACCACCATTTCTATGGCGAGGACGAGCTTGCCGAACTGTCAGCGACAGCGCGAGGTGCCGGACTTGGGCTCATCACCACCGCCAAGGACGCCGCCCGGCTGCGCCACGATGCCGCGTCCGCCGATTTCCTAGGACAGCTCGATGTGCTGGAGATCGACACCGTGTTCGATCCCGCCCACGTGCCTGAACGCATCATCGACGAGACGCTGGATGCCTGGCGGCAGCGCAAGCTGCAGGGGTGAATCAGAGAACCTTCGAGCGCCGCGGCGGTCGAATTTTTGCGGAGATGCCGGCGAAGGATCGCTACAGATCGGGTCTCATTCTGCGTAACCGGTTTAGCGCCGGCTGCGCATTTCGGGATGTGCCTCGATCTCGCGGCGCAGCGAGGCCGCGGCACTCACATAGGGCTCCTGCCTGGCGACGCTCCAGTATTTGAGCTCATCGAGCGGGATGCTTTCGCCGGTGACCGCACAGCGCACGAAGGCGCCGGGGCTGGTCACCTGGAAGTCGCCGTCCAGGTAGCGGATACGGGCTTCCTTGCCGCCGGGGCCTTCGAAGCGGTTCATCATGACATGGAGCCAAGGTTCATGACGATGTCATCGCCACAAAATGCCGGCAAGGTCAAGCTTGGAGCGAGACAAGATTGGCTCTGGTCGGCTCTGTTTCAGACGACAACTAGCCGAGCAAGCCGGCAAAGTGGATGTCCGGCATCCTACTGCTCGGCTACGATGAACTCCTCGATCTTTTCCGCCGCCAGCCCGGCCTGGGCCGCGATGCGCCGGGCAAGCTCGGCTGCGGCGGCGCGCGGTCGCCCTGTAGGCCGGTCGAGCCAGTAGGATATCGGGCTGAGAACGATGCGGTCGTCCACAGCGACGATGCGGCCTGACTTCAGTTGATGCTCGATCATCGGCGGCCGCGCCAGCGCGATGCCGAGACCATGGGCTGCGGCGTCGAGCACCAGATTGTAGTCCTCGAAGCGGCGGTCCTGCGGACGCGGGCGATAGTCCATGTCCTGCGCGGCAAACCAGGCGCGCCAGGCCGAGGCGTCCGAATCATTGATCAACGGGAATTTGAGCAGGCGGGCAGGGTCGCCACGGCCGATCTCGCGGGCGAGGTCCGGCGAGGCGACCGGAAACACATGTTCCTCGAACAGCTGCACCGAGACGCGGCCAGGGATGCGGCCGCGACCGCAGCGGATCGACAGATCGATACCGTCGTCGCCAAGGTCCGCCTGGCGGATGTCGACGTCGAGCACGATGCGCAGCCTGGACGGATTGTTTTCCAGCGCCGCCATGCGCGGCATCAGCCACAGCCCGCTAACCGAAGGGATCGAGGTCAGCCGCACCACGGCGGTGCCGCGCGGTTCGACCCAGCGGTCCGAATTGCTGGATATCAGCGCGAAGGCCTCAGTGGTGCGCAGATGCAGGCGGTTGCCTTCGATCGTCAGCGACACCCCACGCGCGCCGCGATCGAACACTTTCAGCCCGAGCCAGTCCTCGAGCTTGGCGATCTGCCGGCTGACGGCGCCATGGGTGATGTTGAGTTTTTCGGCAGCCGCCGAAAAGCTGCCCGTCCGCGCCGCGGCGTCGAAGGCGCGCAGGGTTTCGAGCGGCAGTATTGCGTCAGAGCTGTGATCCATAGTCACAGCTGACCCTCGATTTGGTCGTTTGTCAACCGATCAGGAAAGGCGTTTTGTGTGTTTGAGGACATGAAACGCGGGAATAATGATATGAACGCCTGTACCGGCACGTTGAATACGACACAGCGGATAGATACCACGGCGGCCATTGCGGTGGCGCTGACAGTGGTCGGCTGGGCCTCCGCCTTCCCGGCGATCCGCGCCGGCCTCGTCGCTTTCGGACCGCTGGAACTCGGCGCGCTGCGCTTCGCCATCGCCGCGGTGCCGGCGGCGATCTTCCTCGCCGTCAAGCGGCCGGCGCTGCCCCGGCTCGATGAATTCTGGCGCTTTGCCTTCGGCGGCGCCGTCTTCGTTGCGCTGTACACGGCAATGCTCAATTTCGGCGAACTGACCGTTTCGGCGGGTGCTGCCGGCTTCATCATCAACGTCAGCCCGATCTTCACCGCGATCATGGCGATGGCGCTGCTCGGCGAACGCTTCTCAGGCCTCGCCTGGGCTGGAACGTTCCTGTCCTTCGCCGGCATCGGCATCATCGCCATGGGCGAGGGACAAGGGTTGTATTTCGACAATGGTGCGCTGCTGGTCCTCGGCTCGGCGCTGTGCTCGGCCGTCAACACCATCGTGCAAAAGCCGTTGTTTGCCAGCCATCATCCGCTGACCATTTCGGCCTCGAACATGGTGCTCGGCGCGCTCTGCCTGTTGCCTTTCCTGCCGAGCGGCCTGGCGCAGGCGGCGGTTGCCGACAACGCCGGTCTCGGCGCCGTCGTCTTTCTCGGCATCGTGCCGAGCCTCATCGCCTACGCCGCCTGGGCGACAGCGCTTTCGCGGCTGCCGGCGGCGCGCGCCTCGAACTTCCTCTATCTGGTTTCGCCTGTGGCGACGCTGATCGGCTTCTTCTGGCTGGGCGAGGTGCCGACGCTGCTCGGCATTCTCGGTGGCGCACTGGCGCTGGGCGGCGTGATCGTGGTGAATTTGAAGAGGTAAATCAGAGGGTGGGCCGTCTCTTGACTCGAAAAGAGCCGCTATACAGCGGCTCTTTTCGGACCCCCACCCCGCTGCTCCGCAGCGACCCTCCCCTCCTCGCGAGACGTCCGCGGCCAAGCTCCCTACCTCCCCCTTGTGGGGAGGTCGGACCGAAGGTCCGGGTGGGGGTCTGCGCCCTGCGCCTCCTTACCGCCTGCCAAACAGCCGCTCGATATCAGCAAGCTTGAGCTCGATATAGGTCGGGCGGCCGTGGTTGCAGGTGCCGGACCCCGGCGTCGCTTCCATCTGGCGCAGCAGTGCGTTCATCTCCTCTGCCTTCAGCAGGCGGCCGGAACGCACCGAGCCGTGGCAGGCCATGGTCGCGGCTATCCTGTCCAGCCGCTCTTTCAGCGTGTCGACCGTGTCGTTGTCGGCGATCTCGTCGGCAAGGTCGCGCACCAACTGCTGGACATTGGTTTCGCCGAGCATCGACGGCGTCTCGCGCACGGCGATAGCACCCGGGCCGAAACGCTCTATGCCGAGGCCGAAGCGAGCCAGCGTTTCGGAATGCAAGGCAAGCCGCTCGGCGTCCTCTTCCGGCAGATCGACGATCTCGGGCAAAAGCAGCATCTGCGACGGCACGGCGCGCGCATGCAGCGCGTTCTTCAGCGCCTCGTAGACCAGCCGCTCATGCGCCGCATGCTGGTCTACGATGACCAGCGAATCCCTGGTCTGCGCGACAATGTAGTTCTCATGCACCTGCGCGCGTGCGGCACCCAGCGCCATGCCGAGCAGCGTTTCCGCCGCCTCAGTCTGTCCGGCACGCGCGTCGGCGCTGTGAAGCGGTCCGGCGTCGAACGCCACCTGATCGTTTTCGCCGAAGCCGCCGTTTCCTGGTTCCGTGTCCTGAAGTCCCCCGCCTTCCAAGCCCATGTCCAGCGGCCGCTGCGGCGAGCGGGCCGGATCGAAACCGGCGAAGCCGGAGGCACGGTAGGCCGCCTCATAGCTGCGATGGCCGTTGGCTGGACCGGCATGGGCATAGGACGCTGCGCCCGGCCGGAACGCCGCCATCATGCCGGCCGCCCCTGATGTGGCGGCACGGATGCCGGCATTGGCGAGCGCCTCGCGGATGGCGCCGACGATCAGCCCGCGCACCAGCCCCGGATCGCGGAAGCGGACGTCGGCCTTAGCCGGATGGACATTGACGTCAACGATGGCCGGATCGAGCGTCAGGAACAGCACCGTCACCGCATGCCTGTCGCGCGGCAGCACGTCGGCGAAGGCGCCGCGGATGGCGCCGGCAATCAATTTGTCGCGCACCGGCCGGCCGTTGACATAGGCGTATTGCTGCAGCGCATTGGCGCGGCTGAAGGACGGGATCGAGACGTGGCCGGCGAGATGCACACCGTCACGCACGGCGTCGATAGCGATGGCATTGGCCGGAAAGTCGGCGCCCATCACTTGCGCAACGCGGCGCAGCCGGCCTTCCGCACTGTCGTCGGTCGCCGGCAGTTCAAGCGTCGAGCGGTCGGAACCGGCCAGCGTGAAGCGCACGGCGGGGAAGGCGATGGCGATGCGCTTGATCACGTCGCTGGTCGCCGAGCTTTCGGCGCGCTCGCCCTTCATGAATTTGAGCCGCGCCGGCGTGGCGAAGAACAGGTCGCGCACCTCGACCGTTGTGCCGCGATTGGCGGCCGCCGGCTTGACGGCAGATACGCGGCCGCCTTCGATGCCGATCTCGGCGGCGCTGTCGCCCGACGCCGTGCGCGAGCGGATCGACAGCCGCGCCACTGAGCCGATCGACGGCAGCGCCTCGCCGCGAAAGCCGAGCGAGCGGATGTCGTGGATGTTGTCCGCGAGCTTCGAGGTGCAGTGCCGCGCGATCGCCAGCGCCAGTTCCTTCTCCGGGATGCCCGAGCCGTCATCGGTGACGCGGATCAGGTTGAGCCCGCCGCCGGCGGTGACGATCTCTATTCTGGCAGCACCGGCGTCGAGCGCGTTCTCGACCAGTTCCTTGACCACGCTTGCCGGACGCTCGATGACTTCGCCGGCGGCGATCTGGTTGATCATCGTTTCGGAAAGCTGGCGGATAGGCATGGGGGTACTATACGCGGATTCGTCGCCCATGCGGGAGGGGCGAATTCAGGAATCCGCGCCGCTCACCGTGCTCCTGCATTTCACGTCATCAGCCTGGGCAGTGCCGCTGCCAGCGCGTCGACGGCAAGGCGAACCTTCAGCGGTAAGTGAGGCGTCTGCAGCCAGAGCGCATAGGCGTCGTAAAGAAATCCCGGCTGGTCAGATAACAGCGGGACAAGTGCGCCGGCCTGAATGCGCTCACGGACCAGCCAGTATGGCAGCCAGGCAAGCCCCATGCCGGCTGCCGCAGCATCGGCAATCGCAGCGAGGTCGTCGAACCGCAACCGGCTGACCGGCATGACTTCCAGCGCAGGCTGGCCGCTGCGCGGAAACAGCCATGGCTGAACGGCACGCCCGGAACGGCGGTAGATGATCGCGTGATGGCTGCCGAGGTCATCTATCTCCTGCGGCTGGCCGTGCCTGTCGAGATAGGATGGCGACGCGCAGACGACCATGCGCTGGCGCGCGACGCGACGCGCCATCACGCCGGCCTGATCCTCCAGATTGCCGGTCCGGATGGCAAGATCGCAGCCATCCTCTGCAAGATCGGCGATGGGATCGCTGAACGACAGGTCGAGTTCCAGAGCGGGATATCGCTGCGCAAGCTCCAGCAGGATCGGGGCAACGCAGCGCCGGCCGAAGTGCACGGGCATGATGACGCGCAGCTTTCCGCGTGGTTCGGAAAGTTGATCGGCCGCGAGTGCATCCGCAGCTTCGGCTTCAGCGAGTACCATCCGGCAGCGCTCATAGTAGGCGCGCCCGAAGTCGGTCAGGCTCTGGCGGCGTGTGGTCCGGTTGATGAGGCGCACGCCCAGACGCTCCTCGAGAAACCGGACATGCTTGCCGACCATCGGTCCGGACAGGTCGAGAGCGGCAGCAGTCGCCGCGAACGAGCCGAGATCGACGGTTTTGACGAACACGCCCATGCTCGTAAGGCGATCCATATTCAAAACTCCCAGTTTCTACTGTCTTGCCCAATCAACCATTTATCTGCCGGATGGCCGCTGGCATAGCGTATTCGGTTCAAATATTTTGGAGTTATGACCGCATGGCACGTGTTGTTCGCTTTCATGAGCATGGTGGTCCCGAGGTTCTGCGCATCGAGAATCTCGATATTCCCGCGCTCGGTCGGGGCGAGATTCAGATCCGGGTCAAGGCACTGGGTCTCAACCGGGCCGAGGCGCTGCTGCGTTCGGGCACTTATATCCAGACGCCGCCGTTGCCTTCCGGTCTTGGCCTTGAGGCAGCGGGTGTCGTCGAAGCGGTCGGCGTAGCCATGCGCGGTTTTGCGCCAGGTGACGCCGTCAGCGTCGTGCCGCCATTATCGATGGCCCGCTGGCCCGCCTATGGTGAGATTGCCACATATCCCGCCGAGCTCGTGGTCAAGCACCCGCCATCGCTTAGCTGGGAAGAGGCGGCAGCCGTCTGGATGCAATATCTCACCGCCTATGGCGCACTGATCGACATTGCCAAGCTCAGCAGAGACGACTTTGTCGTCATCACCGCGGCATCGAGCAGTGTCGGACTTGCCGCGATCCAGATTGCCAATATCGTTGGTGCGACCGTGATCGCGGTCACGCGGACATCTGCCAAGAGAGAGGCCCTGCTCAAGTTCGGCGCGGCCCATGTCGTCGCTTCAGCGGACGAAGATCTGGAAGCCCGGCTGAAGGAAATCGCCAGTCCGGACAACATCCGAGTGGTGTTCGACGCGGTCGGCGGCCCGATTTTCGAGCCTCTGACGGCGGCGATGGCACGGGGTGGCATTCTCATCGAATATGGCGGCTTGAGCCCCGAGCCGACGCCGTTCCCGCTGTTCGCTGTGCTGGCCAAGACGCTGACGCTGCGCGGCTATCTCGTCCACGAGATCACTGACGATCCGGTGAAGTTGGAAGCTGCCAAGGCGTTCATCCTCGACGGATTGATGTCAGGTTCGCTAAAGCCGGCAATCGCCAAAACCTTTCCATTCGAGCAGATCGTCGAAGCGCATCGCTTTCTCGAGTCGAACGAGCAATTCGGCAAGATCGTCGTGACGGTTTGACCGGGTATTATTGGGATGGCCTCACGCCTGCGCGGCTAGCCAGTCCCGCACCTTACGGGCATTGTCGCTGAGCTCGCGGTTTCTCGACCAGATGACATGAAAGCCCTTGCCGGTCTTCATCGTGTGGCCGGTCGCACGCACCAGCAGGCCCGACGCCAGCAGCCGCTCGGCCAGGTGCCGCCAGCCAAGCGCGATGCCTTGCCCCTCCATGACCGCCTGGATCACCAATGCGTAGTCGTTGATGCGCAAGCCCCGCCCGGCGTCAGCCTCCTTCAGACTGGCCCCGGCTGACGCGAACCACTCCTCCCAGCTGGCAGCCTCGCGAAACGGCTCCTCAAGATGGATGAGGCGATGTGACGCCAATTCCGCGACGGTTTCCGGCAGCCCGAACCGTGCCACATAGCTCACGCCGGCGACGGGGAATATCTCCTCGTCGGCCAGTGGCAGTGAATGATAGTCCGGCCATTCCCGGGGCTCGCCACCGCGCACAGCGAGCGGGATGCCCTCGGCGATGATGTCGAGATCGCGGTCGGCGGTCTGGATGCGCAGGTCAATGCCCGGCAGTTCGTCGCGGAACTGCTGCAGACGCGGCATCATCCAGAAGGAGCCGAAAGCGGTCGACGCGGCAAGCGTCACATGGCCGCCGGTCGCCTGTAGGCGCAAATCCTCCGCCGATTTGCGGATGTGCGACAGGCCAAGCGAGACGTCGGCGTGAAAGCGGTCACCGGCTTCGGTCAGGCTGACCTGACGATGCCGGCGCTGGAAGAGTTTCGCGCCGAGCTGCTCTTCAAGCCCGCGGATCGCATAAGACACGGCAGCCTGCGTCATGCCAAGCTCTCGCCCGGCGGCGGTAAAACTCGACAGCCGCCCGGCGGCTTCGAAAACGATCAGGCTGCCGGCGGACGGCAGCAGGCGGCGCAGGCTTCGCATAAGCTGAACTTATACAAGAGATCAGGATTTTCCAGCGTCACAGCTGTATTTTGTCTCGCTAAGTTGACTGGCTCTGGGGGGATGGAGTTGCCATGAACGTACCGGCCGCTGAAGTGACCGAACACGCCAACCGCCGAAGTGGCGGCCGCCTGGGGCGCAAGGCGCTGCGGGGAACTCCCATGGCGTCGTTTCCGACCCTGGTCCGTAAGATCCCGGTATATCAGATGGTGCCGGACGAGGCGGTGGAACTGATCCACCAGGAGTCGCTCTCCATCCTCGAAGAGGTGGGATGCGAGTTCCGCGACGACGAGGCCATTGCAATGTGGAAGGCGGCGGGAGCCGAAGTCTCGGACACAAGAGTCCGGATCGACCGTGCCCTCCTGATGGAGCTCGTATCGAAGGTCCCGTCGGAGTTTACGCTCAATGCGAGGAATCCACAGCGTTCGGTGCGCGTGGGCGGAAACAACTCCATCTTCGTGCCGATGTACGGGGCGCCTTACGTGCGCGACCTCGACAACGTCAGGCGCTATGGCACGCTGGCCGACCTGCAGAATTTCCACAAGCTCGCCTACATGGCCCCGGCGCTGCATTCGTCGAGCTCGATCATCTGCGAGCCGATGGAAATCCCGGTCCCGAAGCGTCACCTCCACATCATCCATTCAGCGCTGAAGCATTCCGACAAGCCGTTCATGGGCATCGTGACGTCCAAGGATCGAGCCGAAGACACGATGGCGATGGCAGGCATCGTTTTCGGCGAGGACTATGTCCGTGACAACCCTGTCCTGGTGGCGATCACCAACTGCAATTCGCCGCTCGTGTGGGATGCCACCATGTTGGACGCGATGAAGATCTATGCGCGCCACAACCAGCCACTGATCCTTGCGCCCTTCGCTCTCTGCGGCGCCTCGACTTCCGCCTCTGCCGTGGGAGCGGTCGCTCAGGTCAATGCGGAAGCGCTGGCGGGCGTCGCGTTCACACAGCTGCTGCGTCCGGGTTCGCCGCAGATCTACGGACAGTTCATGGTCACGGTGGACATGAAGACCGGTGCACCGATGGGCGGCACGCCTGAGGCGGCCCAGATGATGTATCTGATGGGGGCGCTGGCGCGGAAATACCGGCTGCCGTGGCGCACGTCGGGCTTCCATGTCGGATCGAAGCTGAATGACGCCCAGGCGGGCTACGAGGCGAACATGCTGATGCATGCCGCCATCCTCGCCGGCGCCAACTACATCTGGCACTCCGCCGGATGGCTCGAGGCCGGCCTGACCTGCGGCTATTCAAAATTTGCGACGGACTGCGAACAGCTTGTCGGCTGGTACAAATATGCAGGCGGCCTGCCGTTCGACGATTTCAAGGAAGCGATGGCGGCGATCCGCGAGGTGGGGCCGCAGGGCCACTTCCTCGGCACCCAGCACACGCTTGAACATTTCGAGTCCGCCTTCTTCATGCCGAGCATCATGGACTTCAATTCGTACGAACAGTGGAAGGCCGAAGGGGCAAAGGACCACGACACGCGCGGCCGCGAGAAAGCGCGCAACATGCTGGCGGACTATGAGGAGCCGAAGCTCGATGAGGGCATCGCCGATGGTCTCGAAGATTTGATCGCGCTGCGCGAGGAGAAGCTGCCCGACAGCGTTAGTTAATAGGACAGGCGAAGACCTGACGGGAACCAGACGGGAGGAAAAAATGGCACTCTTCAGAAGCAACGGTGATCGCGTGCCGAATGCGATCGAGGCGATGGCGGCAGCGACGCGTGCAGGTCGGATGGACCGGCGCGAGTTTCTGGCGCTGGCGAGCGCCTTCGGGGCATCGACTGCGCTTGCCTACGGTATGATCGGCCTCGCCGTGCCGGAACGGGCGTTGGCCGAAGAGCCGAAGAAAGGCGGAACGCTGCACGTGTCGATGTCGGTGAAGGCGCAGAAGGATCCGCGCACCTACGACTGGGTGGAGATGGCAAACATCACCCGCACCTGGCTCGAACCGCTTGTCCGCTATACGCGCGAATTCACATTCGAGCCGGTCCTGCTCGAGAGCTGGGACGTCAACGACGACGCCACCGAATATGTGCTGCATGTGCGCAAGGGCATCACCTGGAACAACGGCGACGCTTTCAACGCCGATGATGTCGTCTACAATCTGACACGCTGGTGCGAGAAGGATGCCGCCGGCAATTCAATGGCCGCGCGCGTCGGTGCGCTGATCGACACAAAGACCGGCAAGGCCAGGGAGGGATCGATCACCAAGGTCGACGACAATACGGTCAAGCTGAAGCTGAACGAACCTGATATCTCGCTGATCCCGAACTTCACCGACTATCCGGCGCTCGTCGTCCATCGCAAATTCGACGCCGACGGCGCCGATCCGATCGCCAAGCCGATTGGCACCGGGCCTTTCGAACTTGTGTCTTATTCGGTCGGCGAGAAAGCGGTCGTCAAGCGTCGTGAGAATGGCAAGTGGTGGGGCGGTGAAGCGCCGCTCGACAGTGTCGAATTCATCGACTACGGCACCGACTTCAATGCTTCGGTGAATGCCTTCGAATCGGGCGAAATCGACGTCAATTTCGAGACACCCGCCGACTTCATCGACATCCTCGACCAGATGGATCTGGTGAAATCGGAGGTCGCGACAGCGACGACGCTCGTTGCCCGGACCAACATCACGCACAAACCTTATGACGACCAAAAGGTCCGCAACGCGCTGCAGATGGCCGTCGACAACAATGCGGTGCTCGAACTTGGCTACGCCGGGCGGGGCACCCCAGGTGAAAACCACCATGTCAGCCCGATCCATCCGGAATATTTTCCGCTGCCTAAGAAGACACGCGACGCGGCGGGCGCCAAGGCGCTGATGGCCGAGGCCGGACAGGCCGACTTCGAGCATGAACTGATCACCGTCGAGGACGATTGGCAAAGGAACACCGGCGACGCGATTGCCGGGCAGCTGCGCGATGCCGGGATCAAGGTGAAGCGCACGGTGCTGCCGGGGTCGACCTTCTGGAACGACTGGACGAAATATCCCTATTCCATGACCATCTGGTACATGCGCCCGCTCGGCGTTCAGGTGTTGGCGCTCGGCTATCGCACCGGCGAGGCCTGGAATGAGACGGCGTATTCGAATCCCGATTTCGACGCCAAGCTCAAGCAGGCTCTCTCGCTGATCGACGTGGAGAAGCGCCGCGAGGTCATGAAGGACGTCGAGCAGATCCTGCAGGATTCGGGCGTCATCATTCAGCCGTTCTGGCAGAAGCTGTACAGCCACATGAACAAGAAGGTGAAGAATTACGCTGTCCACCAGACTTTCGAGATGGATCTCCAGAACGTCTGGCTGGACGCCTGAGTGAACGCCCAAGGGCGCCTGAGTTAACGCCCAAAGGGATTTCATGGGCTGCAAAAGCCGGGATGCAGGATTCGTGGTATTGATCGGTTCCCACCACGAAAGCCTGGAGATTATCGGATGAGACTGACTGTGCTTGCCGTCGCCCTCTCGATCGCAGCGCCTGCGGCCGCCCTGGCCGGGCCGGCATCCAACGCGGTGAAGTTCTTCTACATGCCCGAGGTCAAGTTCGAGGCCGACGCGAAATACCGCGACCGTTTCACCGAGCCGGTGACCAAGCTGTTCGACCTCAACGACCAGGCGCAGAAGAACAAGCCGGATGAGGTGCCTTGCATCGATTTCGCCCCCGGTCTCGACGCGCAGGACTATGACGAGAAGACAGTCGCCAAGACGCTGCGGCTGTCTGAAGCGGTGGATGGCGACAGCGCCAGCGTGACGGTGACCTTCAACCTTTTCCCGGAAGGCGAGGATTCCAAACGCGAAATGGTCTGGTCGCTGAAGAAGATCGACGGCAAATGGAAGATCGCCGACATTACCTCGAAGAGCAGCGGCTGGACGCTGAGTGCGCTCGAATGCCTGGCTGGCCAGACTCCGGAGTGATGCCATGGCCCGCGCCCTGGCCCTGGCGACTGTGTGCCTGCTGGCGGCGGGGTTGAGCAGCACCGCCGCTCAAGGCCTGATCGGCGCGCCGCCCGCAAATGCGCCGGCCGCGTCCCTGCCGACTGATGAGGCCCCGGCCGCCCCGGTGCAGCCGGGCTCGCCAACGGCGGTGGTGAAACCGTTCTACGAGCATGTCGGGCTTGAGCTCGATCCGGCAGAGCGTAGTCACTTCGCCGATCCCGCGAAGTCGGTGCTCGACAAGAGCGATGCGCTGCGGAAATCAGGGCAGGGCGAGTGTCTCGATCCCAACATGGCGCTCGACAATGCGGCGTATGACAGGGCCGAGATCGACAAGAGCCTGAAGACCATTGAAGCGGTCAAGGGCGACGAAGCCAAGGTCGTCGTCGCCTTCGTCGTCGCTGGCAATCCGCACCGGCTGGAGTGGAAATTCAGGAAGGTCGACGGCGATTGGAAGATCACGGACCTTCTGTCGGTGACCGGCGAATGGGCGCTCAGTCAGTATCAGTGCGAGTGAGAACCGATGAAGATCACCAACATCCGCGTCACCCATGTCAATGTTCCGTTAGACGCCCCATTCTGGTGGACGGCCGGGCTTTATCTCGGCGCCTCGAAGTCGATCATAGAGGTCGAGACGGACGAAGGCGTGGTCGGACTGGGCGAGGCGCCTTGGTGGCATTTCGGCGAGGTGATCAAGGCCGAGATCGCGCCGGCGCTGATCGGCGCCGATCCGCTCGACATCGCCGACTGCGAGGCGCGCTGCGTGCCGCCCTGGCAGATCACCGCCAACACCGGCGAGAATGCCGCCTCGGTGGCGTTCGGCGCCGTCGAACTGGCGCTGTGGGACATCAGAGGCAAGGTCTTCGGCATGCCGCTCTACAAAGTCCTCGGCGGCGCCGTGCGCAAGGACATTCCGTTTTCGGAATATTTCTCGTTTCGCGCCGCGCAGGGCGGAACGGGTGGCGAGATGACGTCCGAAGCGATCGTCGAGTACTGCCTGAAGATGCGCGAGGAGCATGGCTCGACCATCTTCGAGGGCAAGCTGATCATGGGCGATCCCGAACTCGAGATCAGGACCGTGCGCATGCTGCGCGAGGCGCTTGGCGACAAGGCGCAGATCAGACTCGATTCCAACATGCAGTGGTCGCTGACCACCGCGCGCTGGGTGCTGCGCGAAATCGAGCCGTTCAACATCCGCAATTACGAGGATCCGGTCGCGACCTTCGAGGAAATGGCGGCGCTGCGCCAGCATTCGCGCATTCCGTTCTCCACGCATATCCCGGATCTCAGACGGGCGGTCGCGCTCGGCGCGCCGGATTACTTCGTCTGCAATTTTGCAGCCCTCGGCGGCTTGTCGAAAACCCTGAAATTCATCGCCGCCTGCGAAGCGATGGGCAAGGGGTTTTGGTGCTACTCGAACGATCTCGGCATCATGACATCGGCCTATCTGCATGTCGTGGCGGCGACGCCGTGGATTACCGAAGCATCGCAATCGCTGTTTCGCTGGCAGATCGGTGACGTCATCAAGGACGGTCCTTTCCGGCAGACCGGCAACACGGCGCGTGTGCCGGAGGGCAACGGACTTGGCGTCGAACTTGACCCCGCTGCAATGAAGCGCTGGGCGGGGCACTTCGCCGAACACGGGCCGATGGGCCATTTCAGCGACCCGAACAATCCCGGACGCTACCGGCGGCTGCCGCTCAACTGATGCAACGTGCGTTCCTTAGAAACTCAGGCTCACCCGCGCCCGCGATAGGGCGCAACACCGGTGTCGGGCAGCCATGCGCCTTCCGGCGGCGCGCCGGTCTGCCAGAACACGTCGATCGGAATGCCGCCGCGCGGATACCAATAGCCGCCTATGCGCAACCACAGTGGTTTGGTCGCGGCGATGATGCGGCGGCCGATCATGACGGTGCACTCTTCATGGAAGGCGCCATGGTTGCGAAACGAGGTCATGAACAGCTTCAGCGACTTCGATTCCACCAGCAGCGTGTCGGGTGCATAGTCGATTACGATATGGGCGAAGTCCGGCTGGCCGGTGACCGGACAGAGCGAGGTGAATTCCGGGCAGGTGAAGCGAACGATGGCCGGCGGCCCGTCGCCGCGCGAAAACGGCACGGTTTCCAGGACTGCCGCTTCAGGGCTCTGTGGCGCCTCGACGTTGGTGCCGAGCTGGGTAAGGTTTTTCGTATCGGTCATGGGCGGGTTCCTTACTGCATGTCGCCCAAAAGCCTGCCCACGGGCCTGACCCGCGCGGTTTTGGGATACGACATGCGCAAAACAAAAATTTGCCGCTCATTAGCACAATTTGAAACAGGAAGACGATGACCACTAACGATCCGCTTCTCCAGCCCTATCAGCTCAAACATTTGACGCTGAAGAACCGGGTCATGTCGACCAGTCACGAGCCGGCCTATTCCGAGGACGGCATGCCGAAGGAACGCTACCGGCTCTACCACGCCGAAAAGGCCAAAGGCGGCATGGCGCTGACCATGACAGCCGGCTCGGCGATCGTCTCGCGCGACAGCCCGGCCGCATTCGGCAATCTGCATGTCTATGACGACCGCATCGTGCCCTGGCTCACCGAACTCGCCGATGCCTGCCACGAGCATGACTGCAAGGTGATGATCCAGATCACCCATCTCGGCCGCCGCACTGGCTGGAACAAGGCCGACTGGCTGCCGGTGCTGTCCGCGTCGCCGGTGCGCGAACCGGCGCATCGCGCCTTCCCGAAGACGATCGAGGACTGGGACATCGAGCGCATCGTCGCCGACTATGCCGCCGCCGCCCAGCGCTGCCAGGCCGCCGGCCTCGACGGCATCGAGTTCGAGGCCTATGGCCACCTGATGGACGGTTTCTGGTCGCCGGCCACCAACCAGCGCGACGACGATTTCGGCGGCACGCTCGACAACCGCTTGCGCTTCACCGGCATGGTGCTCGATGCGGTGCGGGCGGCGGTCGGCCAAAAGTTCGTCGTCGGTATTCGCATGGTCGCCGACGAGGATTTCGAAAAAGGCCTTTCGAAACAGGAAGGCGTGGAGATCGCCAGGAGGCTGGCCGGCTCCGGCAAGGTCGACTTCCTCAACATCATCCGCGGCTCGATCGAAACCGATGCCGCGCTGACCAAGGTCATCCCGGTGACCGGCATGCGCTCGTCGCCGCATCTCGACTTCGCCGGCGAGGTGAGGGCGGCGACGAAATTCCCGACCTTCCATGCGGCGCGGATTGCCGATGTCGCCACCGCGCGTCACGCCATCGCCACCGGCAAGCTCGACATGGTCGGCATGACCCGCGCCCACATGGCCGATCCGCATATCATCCGGAAGGTGATGGAGGGCCGCGAGCACGAAATCCGCCCTTGCGTCGGCGCCACTTACTGCCTCGACCGCATCTATGAGGGCGGCGAGGCGCTGTGCATCCACAATGCGGCAACCGGCCGCGAGGCTGATATTCCGCACATCATCTCGAGAACCGAGGGACCGAAGCGAAACGTGGTCGTTGTCGGCGCTGGGGCCGGCGGTCTGGAGGCGGCGCGTGTCGCGGCCGAGCGCGGTCACAAGGTGACGGTGCTGGAAGCGTCGAGCCAGGCCGGCGGGCAGGTGCGGCTGGCGACGCAAAACCCGCGCCGCAAGGAGTTGATCGGCATTATCGACTGGCGGCTGGCCGAACTCGGCCGGCTCGGCGTCGATATCCGCTATGACATCTGGGCGGAGAAGGACGATGTTCTGGCGCTGTCGCCCGACGTGGTGGTTGTCGCCACCGGCGGCCTGCCGCAGAACCCGCCGCTGGTGGCGGGCGACAATCTCGTCACTTCGAGCTGGGAGATCATGGCCGGCAGCATCAAGCCGGCCGAACACGTGCTGCTCTATGACGACAATGGCGGCCATCAGGGCATGGGTGCGGCCGAATTGATCGCCAATAGCGGTGCAAAGCTTGAGCTGGTTTCGCCCGAACGCTTCTTCGCCCCGGAAATGGGCGGCATGAACCACGTGCCCTATATGCGCGCCTTCCAGGAAAAGGGCGTCACCATCACCATCAACACGCGGCTGCGTTCGGTGCGGCGCGAGGGCAATCAACTGGTTGCGGAGCTCAGCTCCGACTTCGCTGACGGCTGGCGCGGCGAGCGGCGGGTCGATCAGGTGGTGGTCGAGCACGGCACGCTGCCGCTCGATGATCTCTATCTCGCACTGAAACCGCTGTCGAAGAACGGCGGCGCGGTCGATTACGAGCGGCTGGTCAATGGCGGCGACATTTTTCCGGCGCGCAATCCGCAAGGCGGTTTCGTGCTTTTCCGCATCGGCGATGCGGTAGCCTCTCGCAACATCCACGCAGCAGTCTATGACGGCATCAGGTTCGGATTGCGGATCTGAAGATCACTTCGGATTGATTGGTGGCGCGCAGCCGAACCTCCGCACGGAGAGCCATCAGGCACGTCGGTCCGATCTGCGCGCCGCGCACGCTGTCGGCTTGCCGCCAGACACCGTACGATCTCTTGAACCGTGATTGCGGCAGGCCCCACTCAGAACATCCTGGCGGTAGCCATACAAAGTATGGTGATGACCAGCAGCCCACCAGCGATGCGTTCGCCCCTTGTCATTTTCGCGCGCAACTGCATTTCCGTCGCCGCGTCAGTGCCGGCAAGCCGCCTGCTGGCAGAGCCGACCAGCGCGCCCTGAATACCGGCGGCAACCAGCGCCGTCGCGATACCCAGGGCCAGAATGATTTCCATCGAACCGAAATAGCCGCTGTGGAAGAAATGCCAGAGCAGAGCGCCGGTCAGGAAAACCATGCCGGCCGCACCCATTTGCGGCCGGAAAAACCGTTCGATCCGAATCTCCGGATCGCGGGCGACCGCGATGGTCGTTCCAGCCCAGAACACACCGGCCATGACGTGAAGGCCGAGGACGACGATGTAGACATATTGCATGACCGCATTTTCTCCTTTCCCACCGCTTTCCATAGGATTAGATATCGAATGATTAGATGTCAATGTAAAGTCAAGGGCCAGTTCCATCGGCCTTTCCCTTGCTCTAGTGTCGGATCATGACGCTTTTTGACCGCCCGCCAGTCGGGATGAATCTCGCCCGCACCGCAAAGCTTGTCGCACAGGCCTTCGACTCCGCCTTGGTCGAGGCTGGCGGCACGCTGCCGGTCTGGGTCACTCTGTTGTCGATCAAGTCGCGCGAACTGGCCAACCAGCGCGAGCTCGCCGGCATGATCGGAATCCAAGGCGCGACGCTGACCCACCATCTGAACGCGATGGAGACGCAAGGCCTGCTGACCCGGCGCCGCGATCCGGAAAACCGCCGGGTCCATCAGGTCGAGCTGACCGAAGTGGGAGAGGCGCTGTTCCTGAAATTGCGCACGGCAGCACTCGCCTTCGACAAGCGGCTGCGGACCGGGTTGTCCGACGAGAGGCTGGCGGAGTTCGCGGAAGTCCTGGCGGCGCTGCGGGCGAATGTCGATTGATCCCAAACTGCCGAACGCATTGTTTCAGTGGCCCAAGGAAAGAGGGTTCTTCCCTTCGATTTGCGCGCCGCACATGCCGCCGGGTCCATCCGTGATCAGGCAAGGGCGCATCGGCCAGGGTTCGAAGACATAGCGATCGCCGCTACGGGCGAGGTCCACGGTTTGACGATACTGACGGACAACGAGCGTCATTTTGCACCGCTCGGGGTGCCGATGCTCAATCCGCTGAAGAATTTGCCGCCATTGCGACAGTCGGCGGCACCTTAGCCGGACTTACCCGTCAGGCCGCCATTTCCGAAGCGGCATGTCAAGGTTGGCGCCTTACGCCCGGCTTCCCCGCAGCAGCGTTAGCCTGGCTTTCTTCGGCGCCCGCGCGACCAGCCATTCGCGTGCCGTGTCCTGCGGCATCGGGAAGGCGATGGAGTAGCCCTGAACCTGGTCGCATCCGATCGCCATCAGCGAATCGAGCTCGGCCTCGGTTTCGGCGCCCTCGGCGACGATCGAGATGCCGAGGCCGCGGGCGAGTTCGGTGATGGCCCGCACGATCTTGGTGTTGTCGTCGTTCTCATTGATATTTTGGACGAAGCGTCGATCGATCTTCAGCCGGTCGATCTCGTTCGGGTTGACGTGGCTGAGCGACGCGTAGCCGGTGCCGAAATCGTCGAGTTCGAGATGAACACCGGCGGCGCGGATGTGCCGCAGCTTTGCCGCTATGCCGGTCTTCTCGTCGTCGAGAATGACGGATTCGACGATTTCCAGCGAAAGCTTTTGTGGCGGCAGGCCAGTTTTTTCCAGCACGCCGAAGAGGAAGGCGTCGAAATCGGGCTCACGCAGTTCGGAGCCGGACACGTTGACGGCGAGCCGTCCAAAGGCAACACCGGCGCGGCTCCACTCGGCCGCCTCGCTGATTGCTTTGGCGATGACGATGCGGCCGATCTCCGGCATGAGTCCGCATTTTTCGGCGACCGGAATGAATTCGCCCGGTGCGATCATGCCGCGCTCGGCATGTTTCCAGCGAACCAGCGCCTCGATGCCGCCGACCGTACCGTTCGACAACGAAACCTGCGGCTGGAAATAGACCTGGAACGCCTTCTCCGCGATCGCGATCCTAATGTCATGCTCGAGCTGCTTGCGGAAATCGAGTTCATGCCGCAACTCCTCGGAGAAGAATGAGAGGCTGCCGCCACTCTGCTTCTTGGCGGAGTGGAGCGCGAGGTCGGCATGGACGAGCAGATCTTGCGCATTGTCGGCGTCGACCGGATAGACGGCGACGCCGGCGCTGGCGCCCGGAAGGATGGTCGTGCCCCGAAAGACGATCGGTTCGTTGATCTGCGTCAGGACGCGCCTGGCGACCATGTTGATGTCCTCGGTGCCGCCGGCACCATTGAGGATCATTACGAACTCATCGCTGCCGAGACGCACGCAGAGATCCGAAGCCCGGCAGGAATCGCGCATGCGCTGCGCCGTCACCACCAGCACATAGTCGCCGGCGGCGTGGCCAAGCGTGTCGTTGATCTGCTTGAACCGGTCGAGGTCGAGGTGGACCGCCGCAAGCCGCTCTCGCCGGCGCTGTGCCCCCTTGATCAGCGTATCGAAATGGTCGGTCAGGAAGGTGCGGTTGTGCAGGCCGGTAAGGCCGTCATGCACGGCGATGAAGGCCATGGAATTGCGGGCATCGATCAGTTCATGCGTCTTGCGCAGAATGGCGTTCGACATCGGCCTGAAGATGAAAAGTGCCACCAGCACGATGACGCCGATGGTGGTGTAGAACAGCGTTCGATGGAGATCGAGAAGTGTTTCCGATCGCGCATCGGCATGGGCGCTGATGCGCTGGCCGAGTGCCGCATAGCCCGACAGGGTCGCATTGGCGATGGAAGCGTCGAGGTTGACGCGTTCGCCGCCGCCCTTGTAGCCGCCATTATCGGCCATACCGAGTCGTGATTCGAACGCCGAAACCAGGCGTTGGCCGTTGGCGATAAGCCCGACCGAGAAGTAATCGAGATGAAACGGCTTGGCGAAAAGCACGCTCTCGACTGACTTTGGATCGAACCTTGCCGATGACGCCGGGTCGGCGACGACCCGCTCGAGCAGAAGGTCGTAGTTCCTCTCGAACTCCGCCGTGGCCTGTTTGAATGCGGTGACCAGAGCCGGTTGTTGGTTGCGCGAAGCAGCACCTGCAGCGTTTGCAAGGAAGACAATGCGTTGCGACAGCGTCTTTTGCATGCCGACAATATCGAGCAGCGTATCGTCGTGCCGCTGGGCAGCCATCATCTGCTGGAGAAGGATGAAGGAGGCCATCACCATGGCTGCAATGATCAGCAGCGCCAGCCAATAGCCGGCCTTGATCAACAGTATGAGCCTGCCCGAAATGGATTGCGCCGGTTTCTGCGACATTTTCTGGGGCGGTCCCTCTCGCCGACAGATTGTTAGGTGTGAGAACCATTGGCTTGAAAGTGTTAACAGCTCCGGAAGTCGACAGAGCTGCGATAGCGACAGCGGTGGAAAGCTCGCGAAATGGTTATCGCGTTCTTTCGCGCCGCAGCTGCATTTGAATATCCGCCATTTGGCGTCATTCTGGCCAACGGCCGTCGCGTCACCGAAGCGGTCGCTTTTGCGGTGGATTTTTCGCCCGCGCGGGGCGACAGTCCATTCAAATCTCAACAGGGCCTGATCATGAGCGCGGCATTCCTCTCCCATATCGACAGCGAACTTCAAGGGCTGAAATCGGCCGGCCTCTACAAATCCGAGCGGGTGATCACCTCGACGCAGTCGGCAGAGATCGAGGTGGGCGGCGAAAAGGTGCTGAATTTCTGCGCCAACAACTATCTCGGGCTCGCAGACAGCGCCGAATTGCGCGACGCGGCCAAGCAGGCGCTTGACCGATACGGGTACGGCATGGCGTCGGTGCGTTTCATCTGCGGCACGCAGGAAGAGCACAAGCAGCTCGAGGCGACGATTTCTGGCTTCCTCGGCATGGAGGATACGATCCTCTACGGCTCGTGCTTCGACGCCAATGGCGGCCTGTTTGAGACGCTGCTCGGTGAGGAGGATGCGGTCATCTCCGACGCGCTGAACCACGCCTCGATCATCGACGGCGTGCGGCTATCGAAGGCGAAGCGCTACCGCTACGCCAACAACGACATGGCCGATCTGGAGGCGCGGCTGAAGGAGGCAAGGGATTGCCGTTTTCGGCTGATCGCCACCGATGGTGTATTTTCCATGGACGGCATCATAGCCAATCTGAAGGGCGTCTGCGATCTCGCCGAGAAGTACGATGCAATGGTGATGGTGGATGACAGCCATGCAGTCGGCTTCGTTGGCAAGAACGGCCGCGGCTCGGCTGAGCATTGTGGCGTCGAGGGCAGGGTGGACATCATCACCGGCACGCTCGGCAAGGCATTGGGCGGCGCATCGGGCGGCTACACATCAGCCAAGAGCCAGGTGGTCGACTGGTTGCGCCAGCGCTCGCGTCCCTATCTGTTTTCCAACACGCTGATGCCGGCGATCGCCGGCGCCTCGATCCGGGTTTTCGAACTGATCGGCAATGGCGATGCGCTGCGCCAGCGTCTCTATGCCAACGCGGCGCGCTTCCGGTCTGAAATGGGTAAGCTCGGCTTTACGCTTGCCGGCGCCGATCATCCGATCATCCCGGTCATGTTGGGCGACGCGACGCTGGCGCAGGAGATGGCGGCGCGCATGCTGAAGCGCGGCATCTATGTCATCGGCTTCTCGTTTCCGGTGGTGCCGAAGGGCCAGGCGCGCATCCGCACGCAAATGTCGGCCGCCCATTCCAGCGCCGATATCGACCGCGCCGTGGCAGCATTTGGCGACGTCGGAAAAGAGCTGGGTGTAATCGCTTGACCCTATCGCAGGAAGCCGGCCATGACGATCGACGTGACGAGCAAGATCGAGATCGCCAGGCCACGCGCGGTCGTCGCCGACTTTTCCGCCGATCCGGACAACGTTCCCCGCTGGTACGTCAATATCAAATCGGTGGAATGGAAAACGCCCCGACCTGCCCGGGCAGGATCGAGAATTGCATTCGTGGCGCAGTTCCTCGGAAGGCGGCTTGTTTACACCTACGAAATCGTCGAGCTCGTGCAGGGCGAACGGCTTGTAATGCGAACCGCCGAAGGGCCGTTTCCCATGGAAACGAGTTACGCGTGGCGGGATGCTGGCGAAGGCCGTACCCATATGGCGCTCAGGAATCGCGGCGCGCCAACCGGCTTTTCCCGTCTGGTTGCCCCGTTCGTGGCTTTGGCCGTCCGGCGTTCGACCGATCGAGATTTGCTGCGACTGAAGAGAATCCTGGAAGCGGCCGCCTGATGCAGCCGATCCGTCAAGACAGGCAAGATTTTTGAGGAGCGTCTGATGTCCAACATGATGAAGGCGCTGGTCAAGGCCAAGGCCGAGCCGGGCATCTGGATGGAAGAAGTGCCAGTGCCGGAAATCGGCCCCAACGACGTTCTGATCAAGATCAAGAAGACCGCGATCTGCGGTACCGACGTCCACATCTACAATTGGGACCAGTGGGCGCAAAAGACCGTGCCGGTGCCGATGGTGACCGGGCACGAGTTCGTCGGCACGGTCGCCGATTTCGGCGCGGCGGTCACCGAATACAAGATCGGCCAGCGTGTTTCGGGCGAAGGCCACATCGTCTGCGGCCACTGCCGCAACTGCCGGGCGGGCAGGGGACATCTGTGCCGCAACACGCTCGGCGTTGGCGTCAACCGGCCGGGTGCCTTCGGCGAATATCTGGCGATCCCGCAGCACAATGTCGTGCCGATCCCCGACGACGTGCCCGACGAGATCGCCGCAATCTTCGATCCCTTAGGCAATGCGGTTCACACCGCATTGTCCTTTGATCTCGTCGGCGAGGACGTGCTGGTCACCGGCGCCGGGCCGATCGGCATCATGGCTGCACTCGTCGCTCAATGCGTCGGCGCGCGAAAAGTGGTCATCACCGACATCAACCCGGTGCGGCTGGCGCTGGCGAAAAAGCTCCGCGTCCAGCATGTGGTCGACGCGTCGAAGGAGAAGCTGCGCGATATCATGCCGGCGCTCGGCATGACCGAAGGTTTTGACGTCGGCCTCGAAATGTCAGGTGCCGCACCCGCCTTCCGCGACATGATCGACGCCATGAACAATGGCGGCAAGATTGCCATTTTAGGCATCGCGCCGACCGGCTTCGAGATCGACTGGAACAAGGTCATCTTCAAGATGCTGCATCTCAAGGGCATTTATGGCCGCGAGATGTTCGAGACCTGGTACAAGATGATCGCACTGGTGCAAGGCCCGCTCGATGTCAGCGGCCTGATCACCCACCGCATTGGCATTGACGACTATATTACCGGCTTCGAAGCGATGAAGAGCGGCAATTCCGGCAAGGTGGTGATGGACTGGTAGCGCCAGCCCATTTGTCTTCACGTTGGGGGCCGAGATGGCGGAAAACGAGCACGGACGTATCATTGCTTCGCAGGCAAAGATCGCATTGCAACCCGCTGGATTTCGGCGGAAGGGTCAGTCGCGAACATGGATTGCCGATCGTGGCTTCTGGCTAAGTGTTGTCGAGTTCCAACCCAGCTCATGGTCAAAAGGCTCTTATCTGAACTTAGCGGTTCACTGGCTTTGGGGTTCACTACCGAGCACATTGACCTTCGATCGCGTTGAGCGCGTTGGCTCGTTTGCCAAGTTTGAAAGTCCTGAGCAGTTTGTCCCCTTGGCAAGTCAAATGGCCAGGACGGCAGCCGAAATTGACCAGATTTATCGATCGACGTTCCCTTCTGTAGCTGCAACTGCCACGGTCCTGGTGAACGAATTGAAATTGGGCGACCACGGCGTGTGGGCTCCTTTCCATGCCGGTGTTGCGGCGGCTTTGGCTGGGGATCAAGGCACGGCAAGACTGATGCTGGGGAGCGTACGGGAGCCTGCTGCTTCGCGAGCGCACGAGGTCTTGGCTCACGTCGATGACCCGGTTGCGTTTCGACGCCAAATAAGGCGCATGATTGAGACCGAACGCACTTACTTCGGGTTGGGCGCACTACCGACCACTATAGCTATTTAACCCTTGCCCAAGGCGAAGTTTATTTCGAGTGCATTCAGTCCGTTCGTGATTGCTGCGCGCTCGCTGGCATTCAGCTTTCCCAGCAATTCCTGCTCGAATGCCTTCGCCAACGGCACCATCTCGCGATAGGCGGCAAGGCCCGCTCCGGTCAGCGTCAGATGCTCGATGCGGCGGTCTTTTTCATCCGGTGTTCGCGTCAGCCAGCGGCGCCGTTCGAGCTCGGCGACGGCGCGCGAAACCTTGGTCTTGTGCATGGCCGACTGTTCGCCGAGCGCTGTTGCGGTCATGCTGCCGTGCTGGCCGAGACCGGCCAGCGTTCGCCATTCGGGCCGCGTCAGGCCGTGGCGATCTTTGTAAATCCTGGAGAATTCGCGGCTGACAGCGTCGGCGAGCCGGTAGAGCCGATAAGGCAGGAAGCTTTCGAGTTCAAGGATTTCCGGTTCCATGTTCCGCGTCCGCGCAGCATGCATTGCTGGTTGATAGTTACATTTTCGATGGTTACAAATGAAACCAGTTTGGTCAATTCCGGAGCGCCGCGCGTCCTCGTGGGCGCACAAAAGACGCTCTGGCAGTGTGAATCCGGGAGGAAATCATGGCATTTTCCTACATGCCGGGGTTCGGCAACGACTTCGAAACTGAAACCTTGCCCGGTTCGCTGCCGCAAGGGCGGAACTCACCGCAGCGGCCAGCCTACGGTCTTTATGCCGAGCAGCTTTCGGGCTCGCCCTTCACCGCGCCGCGCGGCACCAACGAGCGTTCCTGGCTCTATCGCATCAGGCCGAGCGTCAGGCACACCGGTCGCTTCAAGGCGGCGAACTATCCGCTGTGGAAGAGCGCGCCGAATGTTAGCGATCACGAACTGGCCCTCGGCCAATATCGCTGGAATCCGGTGCCGATGCCGAAGGAGCCGACCGACTTCATTGCCGGCATGCGCTCGATCACCACCGCCGGCGACGTGCTCGGCCAGACCGGCATGGCGGCTCATGTCTATGTCGCCAACCGCTCGATGGTCGACGACCATTTCTTCAACGCCGACGGCGAGTTGCTGGTCGTGCCGCAGGTCGGCAGCCTGCGCTTCGTTACCGAAATGGGCGTCATCGAATTGCGACCCGGCGAGATCGCGGTGCTGCCGCGCGGCCTCGTGTTCAAGGTCGAACTGGTCGATGAAACAGTGCGCGGCTATGTCTGCGAGAATTACGGCGCGAAGCTGACGCTGCCGGATCGTGGCCCGATCGGCGCCAATTGCCTGGCCAATCCGCGCGATTTCAAGACGCCTTGCGCCTGGTTCGAGGACAAGGAGACGCCGTGCCGGCTGATGGTGAAATGGTGCGGCCAGTTTCATGTCGCCGAACTCGACCATTCGCCGCTGGACGTGGTGGCGTGGCACGGCAATTATTCGCCCTATAAATATGATCTTGCAACGTTTTCGCCGGTCGGGGCGATCCTGTTCGACCATCCCGATCCGTCGATCTTCACGGTGCTGACCGCGCCGAGCGGCGAGGAGGGCACCGCCAACATCGACTTCGTCATCTTCCCGCCGCGCTGGCTGGTGGCCGAAAACACGTTCCGTCCGCCCTGGTACCACCGCAACATCATGAGCGAGTTCATGGGCCTGATCCACGGCCAATACGACGCCAAGGAGGAGGGCTTCATTCCGGGCGGCATCAGCCTGCACAATCTGATGCTGGCCCACGGACCTGACGCGTCTGGCTTCGAAAAGGCCTCGCGCGCCGAGCTGAAACCGGTCAAGCTCGACAACACCATGGCCTTTATGTTCGAGACGCGATTCCCGCAGATGCTGACCCGCTACGCCGCGGAGGTTGAAACCCGGCAGGAGAATTACATCGACTGCTGGGCCGATCTGAAGAAGCGCTTCAACGGCAGGCCCGAGGGCGACTGGTCTTGAGCGCTGATCCTACGCGGGATCGGCTGGTGCTGCTGGGCTCGAAGGGCGGCCCGGCGCTCCGGCCGGGCGGGCCGTGGCCGACCTCGTCGCTGCTGGAGATCGGCGGCCGCAACATCGTCGTCGATTGCGGGCTTGGCGTGACGCGCGGGCTGGCCGACGCCGGCATCAGCCTGAAGGCGCTCGATCTGGTCTTCATCACGCATCTGCATTCCGACCATGTGCTGGAACTCGGTCCGCTGATCCACACCGCATGGACGGCGGGTCTGGGGACACCGGTCACTGTGTTCGGCCCGCCCGGCACTGGCCATTACTGGCAGCGCTTTTGCCAGGCGATGGAATTCGACATCGAGATACGCATCGCCGACGAAGGCCGGGCGGATATTCTCGACATGGTTTCGATCATCGAATTCGGCCAAGGCCGGGTGATGGAGGAGCGCGGCCTGAAGGTTTCAGCGCTGCGCGTCGACCATCCGCCGGTGACCGACTGCTTTGCGCTGCGCTTCGAGCATGCCGGACGAAGCGTCGTGTTCTCGGCCGATACGGCGTTCTTTCCGCCATTGGCCGATTTTGCCAAAGGCGCCGACATCCTCGTCCATGAGGCCATGCTGGAAGAAGGCATCGAGCGGCTCGTTGCGAAGACCGGCAATGGCGAAAGGCTGAGAGAACACCTGCTCGCCAGCCATACTTTTGCTGAGGAGGCGGGGCGCATCGCCAGTGATGCAGGGGTCAAAAGACTGGTTCTCAACCACCTCATTCCGGCCGACGATCCCGAGATCGGCGAGGCCGACTGGATTGCCGCCGTCAGGAAAACATGGGCCGGCGACTTGACGATCGCCCGCGACGGCCTTGTTGTGGGGCTGGAGGATGATCCCGAACCGAAGGACCGCGTTAGCGAAAAATGGAAACCAGTTTTCGGAAGAGATCATGCGTAAAGCAAAAATTCAAAGCGGCAACAAAGCCGCATCAGGAGAGGAAACCACATGAAGCTTGCCACATTGAAGGACGGGTCGCGCGACGGAAAGTTGGTCGTCGTCTCGCGCGACCTGACGCGCTTTACCGACGCCTCGTTCTTGGTACCGACACTGCAGGCGGCACTCGACGACTGGGGCCGGATCGCGCCGCATCTCGCCGCCATGGCGGAATCGCTGGAGAATAATGCGGTGCCGTCAGCGCGCTTTCACGAGCATGACGCCCATTCGCCGCTGCCGCGCGCCTACCAATGGGCCGATGGCTCGGCCTATGTGAACCATGTCGAACTGGTGCGGAAGGCGCGCGGCGCCGAGATGCCGGCAAGCTTCTGGACGGATCCGCTGATCTACCAAGGTGGTTCGGACAGTTTCATCGCGCCGCGTGGCCCGATCCGCACGGTCGACGAGGCTCTTGGCGTCGACATGGAAGGGGAAGTCGCTGTCGTCGTCGACGATGTGCCGATCGGGGCAAGCCTTGATGAGGCTCGGGCCGCGATCCGGCTGGTCATGCTGGTCAATGACGTCACGCTGCGTTCCCTTACCGCGCCAGAGCTTGCCAAGGGCTTCGGCTTCTTCCAGTCGAAACCGTCCTCGGCCTTTTCGCCGGTCGCGGTAACGCCGGACGAACTCGGCGATGCCTGGGATGGCGGCAAGGTCAGCCTGCCGCTGCTGGTCGACCTCAACGGCAAGCCGTTCGGCCGGGCGAATGCAGGCATGGACATGACTTTCGATTTTCCGGCGCTGATCGCGCATGCCGCAAAAACCCGGCCGCTGGCCGCCGGCACCATCATCGGTTCGGGGACGGTCTCCAACAAGCTCGACGGCGGTCCGGGCAAGCCTGTCTCGGCGGGCGGCGCCGGCTATTCCTGCATTGCCGAACTGCGCATGATCGAAACGATCGAGGCCGGCGAACCGACAACGCCGTTCCTGCGCTTTGGCGACACGGTACGCATCGAGATGAAGGACAGGACCGGACATTCGATTTTTGGTGCGATCGAGCAGAAGGTCGAGAAATACGCAATTTGAAGCAATTCTATATCTAGCGTCGTTCCGAAACGCTGGCAGGATCAGGATGCCGTACACTGCTACTTATCTCTGGTTTGTGGGAGTTTGCGGCATCGCTACTGCCTGGCGTCTAATTTCGGCAATCCGACTTTGCCATCAGGTTGAGAACCGATCTGAAAGACTCCGCAACTTCAGCAGAGTTGCGCGTCGGGCGAAGCTTATCTACGTCGCTTTGAACCGGGACGTTGGAAGCGATGTTGAAACGCAAGCGCTGCGGCGTGGCATGATCGCTCGTCTGCTAGCCATAGGTGCTATCGGTATTGCTGTGAACTTGATTGCCTGGGCTGGTTGGGCGAGTATGTGACGTGGACCTGCTGGACCATAATCGCCGCATGGCACGCAACAATCTCTGGTCGAACGACCGGCTCTACCGCGCCGTGCTACAGCTTGAGCCCGGTGAATTCGAAGCCGAGCGAACCAGCTTCTTTCCCTCGATCAAGGCAACGCTCAATCACATCCTGGCTGTCGATCATCTCTATCTCGATTTTCTCGAGCAGGGTGGCGTTGGCGCCGCGGCCCATGACGATTTCGTGCCGTTCGATGAATCACCAGCGCTGTTTGCCGCCCAGGTCGCGGCCGACCGGGGGCTGATCGCCTTCTGCGACGGTCTGTCGGCGGCCGATCTAGACCGCCGTGTCGTCACTGACCGGCGCGAGGACGGAAAAATACCGGAGCGGATCGGCGACCTGCTCGCCCACCTCTTCATCCACGACATCCATCATCGCGGCCAAGTGCACGCCATGCTGTCCGGTACGTCGGTGAAACCGCCGCAACTCGACGAATTCTTCCTCGACTATGATCTGAAACTCAGGAAAGAAGAGGTCGAGCGACTCGGTTTGTGACCGTTGCCGCCGTCCCTCATCCGCCTGCCGGCACCTTCTCCCCGTGAACGGGGAGAAGCCCGCTGGCCTTACGCTCGGCGTTCATTTCTGCAACCCTGCCGATTGGCCAAAGCGTCGAGGAGAGCGTCCCTCGCCCCGTTTACGGGGAGAGGATGCCGGCAGGCAGGTGAGGGGCAGCTCGGCGCTCGTAATCTTTGGCTTACGCCGCCTTGTCGTCCACCTTCAGCACGCCACGCTTGATCTGGTCCTGCTCGATCGATTCGAACAGCGCACGGAAATTGCCCTCGCCAAAACCCTCGTCGCCCTTCCTCTGGATGAATTCGAAGAAGATCGGGCCGATCACGGTTTTCGAGAAGATCTGCAGCAGGATCTTGGTTGTGCCACCGTCAACCACGCCTTCGCCATCGATCAGGATGCCGTGCTTTTTCATGCGCTCGATCGGCTCGTCATGGCCGCGCACTCTGCTATGGGACATGTCATAATAGGTTTCGGGCGGGCCGGGCATGAACTTCAGTCCGTTGGCGGCCAGCCTGTCGGTGGCGCCGTAGATCTCGTCCGTGCCGACGGCGATGTGCTGGATGCCTTCGCCATTATACTTCTTCAGGTATTCGGCTATCTGGCTGGTCTCGTCCTTGGACTCGTTGAGCGGGATGCGGATCTTGCCGCAGGGCGAAGTGATGGCGCGGCTGACCAGTCCGGTGATCTTGCCGTCGATATCGAAGAAATGGATCTGCTTGAAGCCGAACAGGTCGCGATAGAAATCCCACCATTTGTCCATGTTGCCGCGGTAGACATTGTGGGTGAGGTGGTCGAGATAATAGAAGCCGACGCCTTCCGGCTTCGGGTCGCGCGCGCCCAGCCAGTCGAACTCGGCATCGTAGGCCGAGCCCTTTTCCCCATAAGTATCGATGAAATAGAGCAGTGAACCGCCGATGCCGACGATTGCCGGCACGTCGAGCGTTTTATCTTTGCCTTCATAGGGCGTCGCGCCCTTGGCGACGGCATGGTCGAACGCATGCTTGGCATCGACGACCCGCCAGGCCATGGAGGAAGCGCAGGGGCCGTGCTTGTCGACGAATTTCATCGCATGCGAGCCGGGTTCGGCATTGACGACATAGTTGATGTCGCCCTGCCGCCAGACGGTGATGTCCTTGGTGCGGTGCTTGGCTACCGGCACATAGCCCATGCGGGTAAAAAGCTCGGCGAGCTTTTCCGGTTCGGGATGCGCGAACTCGACGAATTCGAAGCCGTCGGTGCCGGCGGGATTGGTCTTGCTGATCTTTGCGGGCGGTGCGTCGTGTGGGAAGGGGCCCATGGTGTTGTCCTCCAAAAAGCTCTGTGGCCGGAAAGGGCCATTTCCGCATAATCATAGCGCGGAACGGGCGCATGGTGCTTGCATTCAAACGCTTTAAATGATCGAGTGATGCGCGAACTGTGCACGTATGGAGAAGATTCTATGGATGATGCGCGCATCGACCAGTTTGACCGCAAGATAATGGCTCTATTGCAGGGCGACGCACGGCTGACCAACAACGATTTGTCGGAACGGGTGAACCTGTCGGCGTCGCAATGTTCGCGCCGCCGCCAAAGGCTGGAGGAGGACGGCTACATCAGGGGTTATCGCGCGGTGCTCGACCGCGACAAGCTCGGCTTCTCGCTGGTCAACGTCATCTCGGTGACGCTGGCCACCCACAACCGCGACAATGCGCAGCGCTTCGGCGAACTGGTGGCGCGGCTGCCGGAAGTGCAGGAGGCGCACGCGCTAACCGGCGAGATGGACTATATCCTGAAGGTGGTTACGCCGGACCTGAAGTCGCTGTCGGAATTCGTCAACGGCGTGCTTCTGCCGCACGAGTCCGTGCAGCATGTGAAGACGGCGATCGTACTCGAAACGCTGAAGGAAACCGGCGCGCTGCCGATCTAAATTAGCCCATCGACTGCCGGATCAGCCCGTAAAGATTGGTGCAGCGTGCGCCGGAACGGCAATAGGCGAAGATCGGGCCTTCGAGTTCGTCGAGCGCCTCGGCCTGGTCCCCGACATTCTCGGCCGTGATCTGGCCGCTGATGACCGGGATGTAGCGGAAAGCGAGCCCGGCAGCTTCGACCGCTGCCTTGACACTGTCCGCTGATGGCTGGCCGGGCTGCTCGTCATCCGGCCTGTTGCAGATGACGCTCTTGAAGCCGGCGGCCTTGATGGCGGCGATCTCTTCGGGCTGAATCTGGCCCGAGACCGAATAGTCCTCGCTGATCTGACGATATTCCATGATGGCGTCCTCGCAATGTTCGATGCCTGCTGGCCAGGGGCGGAGTCTTGCCACTCCCAGGGCTGGACGGCAATCCGCCCAGAAAGAAATCCCGCTGCGCAGATAGACATTCTCATGCGGGAAATCCAGCCGGGCTACCTACAGTACCGCGCATCCTTGGATCCACAAAGGACGCTGTAGCAGTTTGTTGCCTACACGTGCGCAAGCCGACCAAGTGGTCGGCGTCTCACCCTCCGAATATCGCGCCTTTGATCTGGGCGATGTTGTTGTGCATCAGGTCGATATAGGTCGAGGCCGGGCCGTCGGGCTGCGACAGCGCGTCTGAATAGAGCGTTCCGCCCACCTTGACCCCGGTCTCGCTGGCGATCTGCTCGATCAGCCGCGCGTTGGCGATGTTCTCGACGAAGACCGCCGCCGCCTTGTCCTGCTTAACTTGGCTGACCAGCTTTGCGACGTCCGCAGCGGACGGCTCCGACTCGGTCGACACCCCTTCGGGGGCCAGGAAGGTGAGGCCATAGGCCTTCTCGAAGTAGCCGAACGCGTCATGCGAGGTGATGACGACGCGTTTCTCTTGCGGGATCGACTGGATCGCCATCTGCACTTCACCCTCGAGCGCGTCGAGCTTCTCGGTGTATGCGGCGGCATTGGCCTTATAGGTGTCGCAACCCTCGGCGTCGGCGGTGCAGAAGGCGTCGGCGATGTTCTTCACGTAGATCCTGGCATTGGCGACCGATTGGAAGGCATGCGGATCGGTATCTTCGCCTTCAGCGGCGTCGGCATCGGCGAATTCGGGTTTGAAGTTGATCGGCGTGACGCCTTTGGTCAGAACGGCGATTGTCGCGTTGGTGGCGCTGGCGTCGACCAGGCGCTGCAGAAAGCCTTCGAAATGCAGGCCGTTGACCAGCACCACATCCGCACCCGCCATGGCCACCGCGTCGGCCGGACTCGGCTCGTAGACGTGGGCATCGCCGTCCGGCCCGACGATGGTGGTCAGATCGATCCGGTCGCCGCCGACATTTTTGGCAAAATCGGCAATGACCGTGAAGCTGGCGACCACTTTCAACGGCTCCGCGAGGGCCGATGATGCGCCAAAGGCGTTTAATGTTATAACGCTCATTGCCAAGGCAATGCGGATCGATTTCAGCATGGAAAGGTCACCTCTGTTGGGATCAGGCGGTTCTGTGGCGGTGATGGATAATACGGGCGCGCAGGATGCCGCGCGTGCCGAACAGGATCGAGGCAAAATAGACGACGCCCGCAGACAGGATGATCGCCGGGCCGGATGGCAGCGACACGTGGTAGGACAACAGCAGCCCGGCGACGCAGGAGGCAAAGCCGATCAGCACCGCCAGCACGCACATCGGCTCGACGCGCATGGTCCAGAAGCGGGCGGCGGCCGCAGGCAGCATCATCAGCCCGACGGATAGCAGCGTGCCGAGCGCCTGGAAGCCGCCGACAAGGTTGAGCACGACGAGGCCGAGGAAGATGAAATGCACCGGGCTGCCCAGCCGGCTGACCGAACGCAGGAACAGCGGATCGAGACATTCGGCGACCAGCGCCCGCCAAAAAATGGCGAGGTTGACCAGCGTGACCAGCACGATGCCGCCGATCAGCGTCAGCGCTTCATTGTTGAGCGCCAGCACGGTGCCGAACAGCACATGCATGAGATCGACGCTGGAGCCGCGGATCGATACCATCAGCACACCGATGGCCAGCGAAATCAGGTAGAAGGCCGCCATCGAGGCGTCCTCGCGCTGGATGGTGAAACGCGAGACGGCGCCGGCGCCAAGCGCGACGATGATGCCGGCAATCAACCCGCCGATGGTCATCGGCAGGATCTCCAGCCCATAGAACAGGAAACCGGCGGCAGCACCCGGCAGGATGGCGTGGGCCATGGCGTCGCCGGAAAGGCTCATGCGCCGCAGCATCAGGAAGACGCCGACGGGGCAGGCGCCGAGCGACAGCATCAGCGACCCGGCAAGCGCCCGCTGCATGAAGGCGAAATCGGCGAACGGAGCGATGAGAAGACCGTAGAGCGTTTCCATCATGCTGCCCGCGGCCCGGAGCCGTGATGATGGTCGTGCCCATGGTCGTGAGCGTGACCACCATGCTTGTGGTCGTCGGGCTCGCACCAGGGCGCGTTCTCCTCCCAGGCTTCGTGGAAGCGGCGCGCGCGCAACAGGTTTTCCGGCCGCAGCGTTTCCTTTGTCTCGCCCCAGGCGATCGGCTGGCGCGCCAGCAGCAGCGTTTCGGGGAAATTCTGGCGCACCAGATCCAGATCGTGGACTACGACCATGATGGTGCGCTCCTCACCATGCCAGCGCTTGATCAGTGCGATCAGGTCGCCGACGGTCTTGGTGTCGACGGCGTTGAACGGCTCGTCGAGCAGGATGAGATCGGCATCCTGCAGCAGCACGCGGGCAAACAGCGTGCGCTGCAGCTGGCCGCCCGACAGCGTGTCGATCGGGCGCTTCTCGAAGCCGCCGAGGCCGACGGCCATCAGCGCCTGGCTGACCGACTCGCGATCTTCCCTGGTGTAGCGGCCGAGCAGCCCGCGGCGTGGCCACAGCCCGAGCGAAACCAGATCGACGACCCTGGCCGGAAAGGAGCGGTCGAGCTCCGACTGTTGCGGCAGATAGGCGGCGCGCACGCCGGGCGCCCGGACAACCGTTCCGGCCATCGGCTTCAACACGCCGACGATACCCTTCATCAGGGTCGACTTGCCCGAGCCGTTGGCGCCGACGACGGCGGTCAGCGATCCCCGGTGGATCGTGCCGTCGAGATGATGGATTGCCGGATGGCTGTTGTAGCCCAGCGTCAGGTCGCTGAAGGTCAGGCAGGTTTTGGTCATGTGACGATCCGGTGGCACGACTGGTACGGCGGCGGCGATTGGATATGTGATGTTATTACATTAGTCAACAAGTCAATCGGGCGGAATTGCGGCGACTAAACCATTTGGCGTGTCCTGTTTGGCCCCATGCCCTGCTGGCTCAAGAGGATTCACTCAGTCGACCTTGCCCCCGGCAGACGGCGACTCTAAAGAGGCGCAACCGACAACAGAAGGAAACATCCCATGAGCATTCGTCGCATCGATGTTGGCCCGCGCATGAGCCAGATCGTCATCCACGGCAATACCGTCTATCTGGCCGGTCAGGTCGGCGAGCCGGGCGGAAACGTCGGCGCCCAGACAAGGGACATTCTGGCGGCCATCGACGAATTGCTGGCCAAGGCCGGAACGGACAAGACCAAGATCCTGCAGGCGATCATCTGGCTGGCCGACATGAGCACCTTTGCAGAGATGAACGCGGAGTGGGACAAGTGGGTGCCGCAGGGCCATACCCCGGCCCGCGCCACCGGCGAGGCCAAGCTTGCCGGACCGGAATATCTGGTCGAGATCATCGTTACCGCTGCCATCTGAGATGCGGCTCTTAACCCTCCCCCTTGAGGGGAGGGTCGCGGAGCAAAATGCCGCAGGAGCGGCAATTTTGCGAGGCGGGGTGGGGTCGGTGCAACTTCGCCGACCCCACCCCGTCTCGCAATCTCCGCTGCGCTCCGACTGCTCGCCGACCCTCCTCCCCTCGAGGGGCCTCGAGGGGGAGGTTTACCCCTGCGAGGGCGTGAACCGCGCGACCAGCGTGTGGTTCTCGGCCGCATAGGTGAAACGGACATGGGTGACGGGGTGCTCGGCGCTCCATGTCCGCCGCTCGACCACCAGGCACGGTGCGCCGGCCTCGATATCGAGTGCGGCGGCAATGTGTCCGTCGGCGGCAACAGCGCGGATGCGGTGCTCGGCGGCACTCCACGGCACCCGGGCGATCAGCCACGGGCCGGGCGCTATGGCATGAAACTCCTCGTTGGCGGCCTCGGCCACGGCGGCCAGGTTGATCAGCCGCTGTTCGTGGGCGAACGGCCGCTTGCCGGCGAAATGCCGGCATTCCAGCGCCAGCACCGGTCCGTTGGAGTCGAGTTCCAGCAAGGCGCGATCCTCGGCGTTGCTGCGCCTTTTGTGGCGCGCCACACGCTCGTAGCGATAGAGCAGACCGAGCGCCTCGACCTCGATCCTGATGTCGTGGATTTCCAGCACCGCGGCTTGCGACTGCGGCCGCCGGACAAAGCTGCCCGAGCGGCGGCGGCGCTCGATCAGCCCGGCTTTGGCAAGCTGCGACAGCGCCTTGTTCACCGTCATGCGCGAACATTTGTACTCGGCCGTCAGTTCGTGCTCGAACGGGATGCGGTGGCCAGGCGCCCAGGCGCCGGACAGGATCCGCTCGCTGATGTCGGACAGGATGCGCTGATGCAGCGAGAGAGATTCGCCGAGGTCCACATCCAATGCCTCAGTCATGCTCATCCCGAAAGCGCCGTCATCACTTTGCGAAAACGCTCGGCAATGGCATCGCGCCTTGCATGCCTGCCGCCGCTGACCAGTTTCTTGCCATGCACCCAGACGCAATCGATATTGGCGCCGTTGGCGAAGATCCAGGCATCGAGCACCGCATCGCCCGTCTTGCTTGCCAGCGAGGGATGCTTGCCATCGAGCGACACGAAATCGGCTGAGGCACCAGCGGCGATCTGCGAGGGCCCGGCGCCAAGCGCCGCACTGCCGCCGTCGAGCGCTGCATCGAATAGCGCGCGGCCGGTCGAACTGCCCGCCACCGCCAGCACGTTGCGGGCGCGGTGGGCGAGGCGCTGCGAATATTCGAGCTGCCGCAATTCGTCCGGCAGGCCGATCAGCACGTTGGAATCGGAGCCGACGCCGAGGCGGCCGCCATGTTGCTTGAACAAAGGTGCGGCAAAGGTGCCGTCGCCGAGATTGGCCTCGGTGATCGGGCAGAGGCCGGCGACTGCTCCGCTTTTCGCCATGGCCGCCGTCTCGGTCTCGGTCATGTGGGTGGCGTGGATCAGGCACCAGCGGTCATCGACCTTGGCATTGGCGAGCAGCCATTCGACCGGCCGCACCCCGGACCAGGCAAGGCAGTCCTCGACCTCCTTCACTTGCTCGGCGATATGGATGTGGACCGGTCCGCCCGGTACCATTGTCGCGATGTTTTCCAACTCCTCCGGTGTCACCGCGCGCAGACTGTGTGGGGCGACGCCAACGACGCCTTGATTCAAGGTGCGAACGGATTCGCGGCATTCCTCAATAAGCCGCGAGAACCGATTCACATCGTTGATGAATCGCCGCTGGCCTTCGTTCGGCGCGGCGCCGCCGAAAGTGGAATGCGCATAGAAGACCGGCAGCAGCGTCAGCCCAATGCCGGTGTCGGCAGCTGCGGCAGTGATGCGTTCGGCCATTTCGGCGATGTTGGCGTAGGGCTGGCCGTCGCGGTCGTGATGCAGATAGTGAAACTCGCCGACGCGTGAGAATCCAGCCTCCAGCATCTCGACATAGAGCTGCGCGGCAACCGCCTCGACCTGGTCCGGCGTCATCGACAGCGCAAATCGGTACATCACCTCGCGCCAGCTCCAGAAACTGTCGGCGGAAGGGCCGCGCAGCTCGGCAAGGCCGGCCATGCCGCGCTGGAAGGCGTGGCTGTGCAGGTTCGGCATGCCTGGCAGGAGGATGGCATGGCGTTCGTCGCCGGGCTGGGATGCAGTGTTCGGCTCGACAGTAGCGATGCGGCCTTCACTGACGACGATCCGGGCATTGGAATGCCAGCCGTCGGGCAGAAGCGCCTGTTCCGCAAAGATCGCCGTCACGTTTTTCTCTCCTATTCCCTGTGTCCCGTGCAATGATATCACTTGCAGTGTGTTTCAATATGTATATACATAATCGCCGCCGATTGAAACGGAAAAGATAATGGCTGGAGAGAGCAAAAGCCGGGCAGGGGAGGTTCGCCTCTGGCGCAATGCGCGCCTGGCAACCATGGCTGAAAGCGTCGCCGGACTTGGCATCGTCGAACACGGTGCGATCGCCGCACGCGATGGCGTGATCGTCTATGCCGGCCCGGAAGCCGACATGGCGGCAGCACTTTTGCAAGACGCCGAGATTGTCGATTGCAAGGGCCGCTGGATCACGCCCGGCTTGATCGACTGCCACACCCATCTGGTCCATGCCGGCAACCGTGCCAACGAATTCGAGATGCGGCTGGCCGGCGCCACCTATGAAGAGGTCACCAAGGCCGGCGGCGGCATCGTCTCGTCGGTCAAGGCGCTGCGCGCTGCCAGCGAGCACGAACTGGTTACGCAGTCGCTGCCGCGCCTCGATGCGCTGATCGCCGAGGGTCTCACCACCATCGAGATCAAGTCGGGTTACGGGCTCGATCTCGAAAACGAGCAGAAATCGCTGCGTGCCGCGCGGCTCCTGGGCGAACATCGTCCAGTCACAGTAAGGACGAGCTTCCTCGGGGCTCACGCGCTGCCGCCCGAGGCGAAAGGCGACAAGGACGCTTTTATCGACCGGGTCGCAAAAGAGATTTTGCCGGCCGTCGCTGCCGAGGGCCTGGCCGATGCCGTCGACGGCTTTTGCGAAGGCATCGCCTTTTCGCCCGAGCAGATTTCTCGCGTGTTCGACGCGGCGAAAGCAGCAGGCCTGCCGGTCAAGCTCCATGCCGACCAGCTGTCCAATCTGCATGGCGCGGAACTCGCCGCACGATATGGCGCGCGATCGGCAGACCATCTCGAATACACTGACGAAGCGAGTGCGGCGGCGATGGCGAAGGCAGGAACCGTGGCGACGATCCTGCCCGGCGCCTATTATTTCATCCGCGAGACCAAGAAGCCGCCGATCGGCCTGTTTCGCCAGCACGGCGTCAGAATGGCGGTCGCCACCGACTGCAATCCCGGCACTTCGCCGCTGACCTCGCTACTGCTGACCATGAACATGGCGGCGACTCTGTTCGGTCTGACCGTCGACGAATGCCTTGCCGGTGTCACCCGCGAGGCCGCACGCGCGCTCGGACTGCTCGGAAAAACCGGCACGCTGGAGGCTGGAAAATCAGCCGACATGGCGATCTGGGACATCGAGCGCCCGGCCGAGCTCGTCTACCGCATGGGCTTTAACCCGCTGCATGCCCGCATCTGGAGAGGACGATGAGCGAACTCAAACTCAAGCCGGGCAACACAACGCTGGCCGACTGGCGCGAAATCTATCGTGGTGCCGTGCCGAAGCTGGACGCTGCCTGCCGGCCAAAAATCAAGGCCAGCGCCGAGGCGGTTGCGCGGATCGTCGACCGGGGTGAGCCGGTCTATGGCATCAACACCGGCTTTGGCAAATTGGCCAGCGTCCGCATCCCCGCCGCCGACCTCGAGACCCTTCAACGCAACATCGTGCTGTCGCATGCTGCCGGCGTCGGCGAGCCTATGCCGGTTGCGATCACCCGGCTGATGATGGCGCTGAAGCTGGCCAGCCTGGCGCAGGGCGCTTCCGGCGTGCGGCCGCAGACGATCGAATTGCTGGAAGCAATGCTGGCCAATGACGTCATTCCGGTGGTGCCGGCGCAAGGCTCGGTCGGCGCCTCCGGCGACCTTGCTCCGCTGTCGCATATGACCGCGGTAATGATCGGCGTCGGCGAATGTTTTACCCCGCATGGCCGGTTCCCGGCCAAGGTCGCCTTTGTCTCGCACGGGCTGGAGCCGGTCACGCTTGGCGCCAAGGAAGGGTTGGCGCTGCTCAACGGCACGCAGTTCTCGACCGCCTACGCGTTGGCCGCCCTGTTCGACGCCGAAGTGCTCTACCAGTCGGCGCTCGTCGCCGGTGCGCTTTCGACCGATGCCGCCAAAGGCTCCGACGCCCCCTTCGATCCGCGCATCCATCTCCTCAGGAAGCATCCTGGCCAGATCGAGGCGGCCGAGGCGCTGCGCAACCTGATGGCCGGCAGCGCCATCCGTGAATCGCACCGGGTCGGCGACGAGCGCGTGCAGGATCCGTACTGCCTGCGCTGCCAGCCGCAGGTGATGGGCGCTGCGCTGAGCGTGCTGCGCCAGGCCGCCGACACGCTGGGCACCGAGGCCAACGGCGTCACCGACAATCCGCTGATCTTCGCCGAGGACGACACCGCGCTTTCCGGCGGCAATTTCCACGCCGAGCCGGTGGCCTTCGCCGCCGACATGATCGCACTCGCCGTCTGCGAGATCGGCTCGCTGTCGGAACGGCGCATCGCCATGCTGGTCGACCCGGCGTTGTCGGGCATGCCGGCCTTCCTGACGCCGAAGCCCGGGCTGAATTCCGGCTTCATGATCCCGCAAGTGACGGCAGCGGCACTCGTCTCGGAAAACAAGCAGAAGGCCTATCCGGCCAGCGTTGATTCGATCCCGACCTCGGCCAACCAGGAAGACCACGTCTCGATGGCAGCACATGGCGCGCGCCGGTTGATCGGCATGGTTGAGAATGCGACGGCGGTCGTCGGCATCGAATTGCTGGCCGCCGCGCAAGGCTGCGATTTTCATGCGCCGCTGGCGTCGAGTGCGCCGCTCGAAGCGGTGCGCAGGCTGGTCAGGGCCGAGGTGCCGCATCTCGACAATGACCGGCATTTCCACCCCGACATGGAAAAGGCCATCGCTATGGTGCGCAATGGCGCTGCGGTGAAGGCGGCGGGGGCGGTGGCGCTGCCGGGAATTGCGTCGTGAGAGCGCACACGTCGATAGGTCGCGATCCTTCGCGCCGTAGAGCGCCAGCGCGGGGGGATTTCTCATGACTTTACCCTCCTGGCTCACCGTCACCCAAGGCACGGCACCCCTGCTGGTCTCGATCCCGCATACCGGCATCGATCTCGCCGGTCTTGAGGACCGGCTGGTGTCGCCCTGGCTCGGCCGCCGCGACGCCGACTGGTGGATCGACAAGCTCTATGACTTTGCCGAAGACCTCGGCGCGACGGTGGTGCATACGGCGATCTCGCGCACCGTCATCGACGTCAATCGTGACCCGTCCGGCGCCTCGCTCTATCCCGGCCAGGCGACGACCGGGCTCTGCCCGACCGAAACGTTCGATGGCGATCCGCTTTATCGCGCCGGAGAGGAGCCTGGACCGCCGGAGGTCGACGAGCGCCTCAAGAAATACTTTGTGCCTTACCATGCCGCCCTGCAGGCCGAGATCGACGGGCTACGCGCCCTGCATCAGAAGATCGTCGTCTATGACTGCCATTCGATCCGCTCGGTGCTGCCGCGGCTGTTCGAGGGCACGTTGCCGGTGTTCAATCTCGGCACCAATGACGGCAAGAGCGCCGATCCTGCCTTGCAGGCGATGGTCGACGAAATCCTCGCCGGAACCGGCGAGACATACGTGGTGAATGGCCGCTTCAAGGGCGGCTGGATTACGCGCAATTTCGGCCAGCCGCAAAACGGCGTCCATGCGCTGCAGATGGAACTCTCCAACCGCGGCTATATGCACGAGCCTGAGGGCAAAGGGACGCCCGACAATTGGCCGGTGCCTTACAACCCCGCATTCGCCGCGCCGATCCGCGCCACGCTGAAGCGGATCCTGGAAAGCGCGATTGCCTGGGCCGGGCGCTGACGCTCCGTCGCACAGCTCATTCGAAAGGGACAGTGACGCCATGACCGATCCTCGACATAACATCCGCGAAGTCCGCAGCCCGCGCGGCAGCGAGCTCAACGCCCGCACATGGCTGACGGAAGCGCCGTTGCGCATGCTGATGAACAATCTCGATCCCGACGTCGCCGAAAACCCCAACGAACTGGTTGTCTATGGCGGCATCGGCCGGGCGGCGCGCACCTGGAACGACTTTGATCGCATCGTCGCCTCTCTGAAGACGCTTAGAGATGACGAGACGCTTCTGGTGCAGTCCGGCAAGCCTGTCGGCGTGTTTCGGACTCACACCGATGCGCCGCGCGTGCTGATCGCCAATTCCAATCTCGTGCCGCACTGGGCGACATGGGAGAAGTTCAACGATCTCGATAAGAAGGGCCTGATGATGTACGGCCAGATGACGGCCGGCTCGTGGATATACATCGGCACGCAGGGCATCGTGCAGGGCACCTACGAGACCTTCGTCGAGGCCGGCCGCCAGCATTATGGCGGCAATCTCAGGGGCAAATGGATCCTGACCGGCGGCCTCGGCGGCATGGGCGGCGCACAGCCGCTGGCTGCGGTCATGGCCGGCGCCTGCTGCCTGGCAATCGAATGCGATCCCGACCGCATCGATTTCAGGCTGCGCACCCGATATGTCGACGAACGCGCCGACACACTCGACGAGGCGCTGGAAAAGATCGAGCGCTGGACCAGGGCCGGCGAGGCGAAATCGGTCGGCCTGGTCGGCAACACCGCCGACATCGTGCCAGAACTGGTGCGGCGCGGCGTGCGCCCCGACTTGGTCACCGACCAGACGTCGGCGCATGATCCGCTCAACGGCTATCTGCCCAAGGGCTGGTCGCTCGCCGAGTGGCGCGAGAAGCGCACCAGCGACCCGAAGGCGGTCGAAAAGGCAGCGCGCGCGTCGATGCGCGAACATGTCGAGGCGATGGTGGCGTTCTGGAACGCCGGCGTGCCGACGCTCGACTACGGCAACAACATCCGTCAGGTGGCAAAGGAGGAAGGATTCGAGAACGCCTTTGCCTTCCCGGGTTTCGTGCCGGCCTACATCCGACCGCTGTTTTGCCGCGGCATCGGCCCGTTTCGCTGGGCAGCCCTCTCAGGCGATCCCGAGGACATCTACAAGACCGACGCCAAGGTCCGCGAATTGACGCCCGGCAACACCCACCTGCACAACTGGCTCGACATGGCGCGTGAGCGCATCGCGTTCCAGGGTCTGCCGGCGCGCATCTGCTGGGTCGGTCTCGGCGACCGCCACCGGCTCGGCCTCGCCTTCAACGAGATGGTGGCGAAGGGCGAGCTCAAGGCGCCGGTGGTCATCGGCCGCGATCATCTTGATTCCGGCTCGGTTGCCTCGCCGAACCGCGAGACCGAATCGATGAAGGACGGCTCCGACGCCGTGTCCGACTGGCCGTTGCTCAATGCGCTGCTCAACACCGCCTCCGGCGCAACCTGGGTATCGCTTCATCATGGCGGCGGCGTCGGCATGGGTTTTTCGCAGCATGCCGGCATGGTCATCGTCGCCGACGGCACACGCGAAGCGGCCAAACGCCTGGAGCGGGTGCTGTGGAACGACCCCGCAACCGGCGTCATGCGCCACGCCGATGCCGGCTATGACATCGCGATCGACTGCGCCAGGGAGCACCAACTCAACCTGCCCGGCATTCTCGGCTGAGCCGCGCCTTGCGCATTCTCCGGGCAGCCGAATACCGGTCTATGCCGTGGAAGAACGGCGGCGGGGTGACGACGGAAATCGCCGTCTCGCCCGCAGGTGCTGCGCTCGACGATTTCGACTGGCGCATCTCCATGGCTCGCGTTGAAAGCGGCGGGCCATTCTCCGGGTTTGCCGGAGTGGACCGAACCTTGGCCGTGCTGGAAGGCGAAGGGATCATCCTTGATATCGCCGGCCGCCCGGCGGCTACGGTGACCAAATCTTCCGCCCCACTTTCCTTTCCGGCCGATGTGCCGACGCAAGCGGCGCTGATCGCCGGTCCGATCACCGATCTCAACGTCATGACGCGGCGCGGACGGATGACCCACGCAGTCGAGCGCGTGGTGATTTCGGCCCCGACAGATATCCAGTCGGTGGCCGACGCGACCCTCATCCTGTGTTTTGACGGCGAGATCACGGTGGCCGGCGCGACACCTGTCCGCATCGGGCCGCGCGACACGCTGTTGCTCGGGCCGGACGCCCTAAAATGGCGCCTGGAGCCTGCCCGAACGGCGACGCTGTTCGTGATCAGGATCGAACGGGTTGCTGCAAACGATTAACGCCTGTTTCGAAACATGATCGCAACACCGGCGAAATATGCCGTAAGCTCAAGCCCACATCACGAAAAAGCCCGAATCCTTCCGTCGATCAAGTCCCGACGGCAGCGAGGGGATGATCGTCTGAAAGTTGTGGTGCGAAAACAAACTTTCGGCCCGTGTTTCGATGCAACCAATTGCATTTGAATCGGTTTTAGGGACATTGCCGTGGCGGTGACGCCGCTATGCGTCCCTCATACGGAATTTTCAATGAATATTCAGACGGCCCCCACCCAAATGGAAAAAACGAGCGCGGGCTTCCCGGCCATTACAGAAGAGCCGATACGCTCCAATTTCCTGCCGGAAGAGCGCCTGCGCACGTTGGGTGCAAGCCTCGCCAAGGGTGACGTCAAGGATCTGTTCGGCCTGGAGTCGTTCGATTTCCAGCCACGCGTCCGCGACAGCGCCAGCAAGATCCTCGAAGTCTACCGCTCGACCAATGCCGCGCAGGCGAGAGGCGAGACGATCACGCCGGCGGCGCAATGGCTGCTCGACAACAACTATCTGGTCGAAGAAACCATCTTCCAGGTCAAGCGCGACCTGCCGCGCCGTTTCTATCGGCAGTTACCGACCCTGAAACTGTCCGACGGCGCCAGCGTGCCGCGCGCGCTTGCGCTGGCCTGGACCTATGTCGCGCATTCGGACAGTTCCGTCTCAGCGACCATGTTCAAGGCGATCGTCGAAGGCTTTCAGTCCGTCGAGCCACTGAAGATCGGCGAACTGTGGGCGCTGCCTTCGCTGCTGCGCTTCGTTCTGATCGAAAATCTTCGCCGGATCGCGGTCCGGGTCAGTCGTACCCGCCAGATGCGCCAGATTGCCAACGAGGTCGCCGACCGCGTGCTGGCGATCGACGACAGCGCCGACCGTCAGGCGATCCTGTCGAACTACGTCGCCCATGCACAGGACACCACCTTTGCCACCCAATTGCTCTACCGCCTGCGTGACGGGTCGCAAAATGCCGGCAGGGCGTTGGAATGGCTGGAGGGCGAGCTTGAAAAGTCCGGCTCCGATGCCGAGGAAATCATCATCAGCGAGCATCGCACGCTGTCCGGTGGCAATGTAACCACCGGTAACATCATCCGCGGCCTCAGGCTCATCAACGATATCGACTGGACGGTTTGGTTCGAAGGTGTCAGCCGCATCGACACCTTGCTGCGCGAGCGCACCGATTTCGCCGCGCTCGATTTCTTCTCGCGCGACCAGTACCGGACCGCGATCGAGGAAATGGCGCGCCGCTCCGATCGTTCCGAATTCCGCGTCGCTGAAAAGGCGATCGAACTCGCCGGCCATGCCGCTGTCGCCAATACCACCGGCACCGGTCCGACCGCTCTCTCCGACGTCGGGTTCTTTCTCGTCGGCCCGCGCCGCCTGGAACTGGAAAAAGCGATCGGCTATCGGCCGACCGTCAGCGTCACGATCAAACGGGCGTTCGGCAAGACCGGATGGCTGGGCATTGTCGTGCCGGTGTTCGCGCTGACGGTCCTGCTTCTGGTCCTCTCCGGCAACGCCCTTGCCAATCTCGGCCTGGCCATACCGTCGATCGTCTTGATGCTGGCGCTGTTTGCCGTGCCGGCCAGCGAAGGCGCGCTTGCCTTCTTCAACACCGTCGTATCGTTGTTCCTGAAGCCCACCCGCCTCGTCGGCTACGACTACAGACGCGGCATGCCGCCCGAGGCGCGCACGCTGGTGGTGGTGCCGTCGCTGATCGGCTCGCGCGACGACGTCGAGGAGAACATCCGCAACATCGAAGTGCATCACCTGGCCAACACCGCGGACGAAATCCATTTCGCTCTGCTTTCGGACTGGCCGGACAGCAAAACCGAAATCGATGCGGCGGATATTGAGATCCTCCAATATGCTCGCGACGAGATCGCACGGCTGAACGCCCGCTATCCCAGCGAAGGCGCGCCGCGTTTCTACGTCCTGCATCGCCGGCGGCTCTACAATGAATCCCAAGGCGCCTGGATGGGCTGGGAACGCAAGCGCGGCAAGTTGCACGAACTGAACCTTCTGCTGCGCGGTGACAGCGACACCACCTTCCTGCCGCTGGATGTACCGTTGCCTGAAAACGTCATCCATGTGATGACGCTGGACGCCGACACGCGCACCACCCGCGATGCCGTCGCCAGTTTGGTTGGCAAGCTTTGCCATCCGCTCAACCGCCCGCATTACGATGCGGCAAAGCGCGTTGTCACCGCCGGCTACACCATCCTGCAGCCGCGCATCACCGCCTCGCTGACCAGCGGCGACGACGCATCCTTCTTCCAGCGGGTCTTTTCCGCCAATCGCGGCCTCGATCCCTACGTATTTGCCGTCTCGGATATCTACCAGGACGTCTTCGGCGACGGCTCCTTCACCGGCAAGGGCCTCTATCACGTCGACGCCTTCGAAGCGGCGCTGAAGGGCCGCATCGAAGAAAACACCATCCTCAGCCACGATCTGCTCGAAGGCGCCTTGGCACGCGCGGCGCTGGTCACGGACGTCGAACTGGTCGAGGACTATCCGACCCGCTATTCGGTCGACGCGTCGCGCCACCATCGCTGGGCACGCGGCGACTGGCAGCTTCTGGGCTTCATTCTCGATCCACGCTCCGGCGTGCCGGCGCTGTCGCGCTGGAAGATGGTCGACAATCTGCGGCGCTCGCTGACGCCGATCTTCTGGGTGATGGCGGCGATCGCCGGCTGGACATTGCTGCCTTTCACGCAGGCCGCGCAATGGCAAGCGCTGTTGATCCTCACACTGTTCATGGCGCCGACATTCGACATCGTCCACGCCATCCTGCCGAAAAGCGGCGACCAGACGCCGCGCGGCCATTTCTCGGCGCTGGCGCGCGACGTTGTCTTCGGCACCGCCCTGGTAGCGCTGAAGATCGTGCTGATGGCGCATCTGGCCTGGATGATGGGCGATGCCATCATTCGCACGCTCTACCGTTTGTTCGTCAGTCGCCAGAACCTGCTCGAGTGGCGCACTGCCTCGCAGGCGCAGAAGAACGGCGACAACGATCTCGGCTCCTATTACGGCATAATGTATGGCGCAGTGATTGTCGGCGTCGTCGGCCTTGCCATCCCTGTTCTGGCCGATTCCACCGGAGCTTTCGTTGCCTTCTTCTTCGCGCTGTTCTGGATCGGTTCGCCGGCCTTCGCCTTCTGGATCAGCCGCTCGGCCGAAACCGAGGACCGTTTGCGCATATCGGCGGCGGACATCCATGCGCTGCGCACGGTTGCGCGGCGCACATGGCATTATTTCGAGACCTTCGTGACGGCCGAGCATCACAATCTGCCGCCCGACAATTTCCAGGAAAGTCCGGCGCCTGTCGTGGCGCCCCGCACCTCGCCGACCAATATCGGCGTCTATCTCCTGTCGGTGATTTCGGCGCGCGACTTCGGCTGGATCAGCCTGTCCGACGCGACCACCCGCATCGACGCGACGATGTCGACTATCGAGAGCATGCCGCGTGAGCGCGGCCATCTCTTCAACTGGTATGACACGACGACGCTGAAACCGCTCTATCCGCTCTACATTTCCGCCGTCGATAGCGGCAATCTTGCCGGCCATCTGGTGGCGGTGGCGGCCGCCTGCGCCGAATGGGCGGAAGCGCCTGCGGTCCACCTTCAGGGCGACTTCGAGGGTATTCTCGATACGGTGACGATCCTCGACGAAAGCCTGGCGGAGTTGCCTGACGACCGTCGCCAGTTGCGGCCGTTGCGCCAGCGGCTCGCCGATCGCCTCGACGGCATGCGGCGGGCGGTCGAATCGATCAAGGCACAGCCCGAGATGGCATCGATCCGCACCATCAACCTGGCTGTTCTGGCCGGCGAGATTCGCAAGCTCGCCATCGCCATCCATACCGAGGCCGTATCGACACAGAGCGACACCATCGCGGACTGGGCGGCGAGACTGGAAGCCACCTGCGAAGCGCATGTCCATGACGCGCATAGCGACGACAATGCCGTCGAAGCCTTGCGGGCCAAGCTTCTTTCGTTGCGCGAGCGCACGCGTCGCTTCGCCTTCGAGATGGATTTCTCCTTCCTCATGCGGAAGGAACGCAAGCTTCTGTCGATCGGCTACCGGGTCGAGGAGCATCAGCTCGACGAAAGCTGCTACGACCTCCTGGCTTCGGAGGCGCGGCTGACCAGCCTGTTCGCCATCGCCAAGGGCGATCTGCCGACGGAGCACTGGTTCCACCTCGGCCGGCCGATCGTCGAGATCGGGTTCAAGGGCGCGCTGATGTCCTGGTCAGGCTCGATGTTCGAGTATCTGATGCCGCCGTTGGTGATGAAGGAGCCGCAAGGCAGCATCCTCAACCAGACCAGCAAGCTCATCATCAAACGACAGATCCAGTACGGCCGCTCAAAGAACGTGCCCTGGGGGATTTCGGAAGCGGCCTACAATGCCCGCGACCGCGAACTGACCTACCAGTACACCAATTTCGGCGTGCCCGGGCTGGGCCTGAAGCGAGGTCTTGGCCAGAACACGGTGATTGCGCCTTATGCGACCGTGCTGGCGGCGCAGTTCACCCCGCGTGAATCGGTGCAGAACCTGGCCAGGCTGAGGCAGCTCGGCGCCCTTGGCCGGCACGGCTTCTACGATGCGGTCGATTTCACGCCGCAGCGCGTGCCGGAGGGCACCGACCATGTCGTTGTGCTGAACTACATGGCCCACCATTCCGGCATGTCGATCGCCGCCGTTGCCGACGCCATCTTCGAAGGACGCCTGCGCGACCGCTTCCACAGCGATCCGGTGATCGAGTCGGCCGAGTTGCTGCTGCAGGAAAGGGCGCCGCGCGACATCCCGACCGCCACCGTCAGGACCGAGGCCGACGAACGGTCGAAGGACGAAACGGAAGTCGAGAGCCCCGACACGCGCATCGTGCTCAATCCGCTCAAGGCGCTGCGTTCGACCAGCGTCATGTCCAACGGCCGCTACTCGGTCATGGTCACCGCGACCGGCTCCGGCTATAGCCGCTGGGGCGAGCTTGCCGTCACGCGCTGGCAGCCGGATCCAACCGAGGATCGGCTTGGCTCCTATATCTTCCTGCGCGACGCCGGCACCGGCGACTGGTGGTCGGCCACCGCCGAGCCAAAGCGTGCCACCGACGAAGAAGTGCAGACGCTGTTCTCCGACGACAAGGCGAGTTTCATCAAGTCGGTGGGATCACTGCGTTCGGAGGTCGAATGCATCGTCATCTCGGAAGGAAACGGCGAAGGCCGGCGGGTGACGCTCTACAATGACGGCCCCGTCGATCGGCATATCGAAGTGACCTCCTTTGCCGAACTGGTGCTGGGCTCCGACGCATCCGACAATGCGCATCCGGCCTTCTCGAAAATGTTCGTGGAAACCGAAATCGCTGCGAATAACGGGGCGATCTTTGCCACAAGACGCAAGCGGGAAACGGACGAGCCTGATGTCACCATGGTGCATTTCGTCACCGACCCGTCTGGGTCGACGCGCGACGCCGAAGCCGAGACCGACCGGCGCGCCTTCATCGGCCGCGGCCGCACCATCGTCGCGGCCGCCGCCTTCGATCCCGGCGCCAAGCTTGGCGGCCATTCCGGCTTCACGCTGGATCCGGTCGCAGCACTTCGCCGACAGGTGCGCGTGCCGGCCAACAAGAAGATATCGCTGACCTTCTGGACTGCCGTCGGCGCCAACCGTGCCGAACTCGAAGATGCCATTGCGCGGCTCGATCATCCGGAAGCCTTCGCCCGCCAGGCGATGCTCGCCTGGACCCGCTCACAGGTGCAGACCCGTCATCTCGGCCTCAGCCTTGCCGATGCCGCCAATGTGCAGAACCTGGCGCGCTATCTGATCTATCCTGATCCGTTCCTGCGCCTTCCGGCCGAATCGATCGCTTCCGGGCTCGGCAAGCAGTCGGGCCTGTGGCCGACCAGCATATCCGGCGACTTTCCGATTTTCCTGGTCAGGATCGGCGATGTCGCCGATCTCGAAATCGTTGCCCAGGCGCTCCGCTTCCAGGAATATATGCGCGCCCGCGGCATGATGATCGACTTTGTCGTCGTCAACGAACAGGCTTCATCCTACGTGCAGGATCTGCAACGGGCAGTCGAGACGCTGTGCGAAAACAGCCGCCTGCGCGGCAAGGAACTCGGACCCCGCCAGCACATCTTCGCGGTGCGCCGCGATCTGATGGACGAGACGACCTACAAGACGCTGCTCGCCGTCGCCCGCGTCGCCCTGCACACGCGAAACGGCACCATCTTCGATCAGATCGAGCGCGCCGAGGCCGCTGCGCTGCAAGCGCGGGACGCTTTGCAGCCGGCAGGTGCAGCAGCGCTTCGTGAACCGTCTCCGCCGGCGCCACAGACATGGGCTGCCCAGGCCTCGGTCGAAGGCAGCGCCGACGGCAGCGGGCTCAACCAGTGGAACGGTTTTGGCGGCTTCGAGGGCGACGGACGCCACTATGTCGTGCGCCTTGCTGGCCGGCGCACGACGCCGCAGCCCTGGATCAACGTCGTCTCCAACGCCTCGTTCGGTTTCCATGTTTCGGCTGAAGGTGCTGCTTTCACCTGGAGCCGAAACAGCCGCGACTATCAACTGACGCCGTGGGCGAATGACCCGGTCACCAACCGGCCCGGCGAGGGCATCTATATCTACGATCATGCCAACGGCCGGGCGTTCGCGCCGCTGGCCGCAGTGGTGCGCGATCCCGCCATGACCTACGAAACATGGCACGGACAGGGTTTTTCGACCTTCCGTTCGAAGCGCGGACCGCTGTCGATGGACCTGACCCATGTGGTGGATCCTGTCGATCCGGTGAAAATCTCCCGATTGCGCATCCAGAATTCGGGTTCGGTGCCGGCGCGCCTGCGCGTTTATGCCTACGCGGAATGGGTTCTTGGCAGCCATCGTTCGCGCACGGCGGCGACCATCGTTCCATCCAGGGATGCTGCGACGGGCGCGTTGCTGGCGCAAAATCCCTACGGGCTCGACTTCAGCGAGCGGGTCGCCTTCCTGGCCGCCGACGGCGCGGCACACTCGGTGACGGCCGACCGCGGCGAGTTCATCGGTCGCCACGGCACCAGCGAACTTCCGCATGCCGTACTCAGCGGCGCAAGCCTGTCGGGCCGCGTCGAGGCGGGCGACGATCCTTGTGCTGCAATTGCACGCGACGTCGACATCCCTGCCGGCGGCGACGTGACGCTGCTCTGGCTGCTCGGCGATGCAGCCTCTGCCGAGGAAGCCAGCGCGCTGGTACAGCATCATTGCAGCAAGGATTTCGATCAGCGGCTGGCTGACAATGAACGCACCTGGCGAGGGTTTCTCGGCACCATCCAGGTCGAGACGCCGGACAAAGCCCTCAACGCCATGGTCAACCACTGGCTGCCCTATCAGAGCCTTGCCTGCCGCATCCGCGCCCGCTCGGCGTTTTACCAGGCGAGCGGCGCCTTTGGCTTCCGCGATCAGTTGCAGGACACGCTGGCCCTGCTTGTCCATGATCCGAAACTGGCGCGCGACCAGATCCTCAACGCGGCGCGGCGGCAATTCCCCGAAGGCGACGTGCAGCATTGGTGGCTGCCGCGCACCGAGGCAGGCGTCCGCACCATGATTTCCGACGACGTGGTCTGGCTCGCCCATGCCACGGCACACTACTTGCAGGTGACCGGCGATACCGCGATCCTCAGGGAACAACTGCCCTTCATCGACGGGCCGCCTCTGGAAGAAGGCGAGCACGACGCCTTCTTCACCCCGGAGATATCGAAGAAGACCGCTTCACTCTATGATCATTGCGCACGTGCACTTGACCTTGCCATCAAGCGCAGCAGCTCCGCCGGACTGCCGCTGATCCTCGGTGGCGACTGGAACGACGGCATGAACCGTGTCGGCGAGCACGGAAAGGGCGAGAGCGTCTGGCTGGGCTGGTTCCTGCTGAAGACGCTGGGAGACTTTGCACCTGTCGCCAAGGCGGAAGGCGATACCAAGCGTGCGCAAGCCTGGACAAAACACGCCGACGTGCTGAAGCGGGCGTTGGAAAGCACCGCCTGGGATGGTGAATGGTATCGTCGCGGCAGTTTCGACGACGGCACGCCGCTGGGGTCGCGCGGTTCGCAGGAGTGCAAGATCGACTCGATTGCCCAGTCGTGGAGCGTGCTGTCGGGAGAGGGCGATCCGGCGCGGTCGACGACGGCGATGCAGCAGGCATTGAAAATGCTCGTCGACGACGAGCTCAAGATCGTCAAGCTTTTCACCCCGCCCTTCTCCAGGACGGAACAGAACCCAGGCTACATCAAGAGCTACCCGCCGGGTGTCCGTGAAAACGGCGGCCAGTACACCCACGCGGCGACATGGTTCGTCATTGCGCTCGCCGAAATGGGGCGCACCGACGACGCCTACCGCTGTCTCTCGATGCTCAACCCGGTCAACCACGCGCTCGATGAAGCCGCTGCCGAGCACTACCGCGTCGAGCCTTATGTCGTCGCGGCCGACGTCTACGCCGGGCAAGGCAAGGGCGGCCGCGGCGGCTGGACCTGGTATACCGGCTCGGCCGGCTGGCTTTACCGCGCGGCGGTCGAGGGCATCCTCGGCATTGAGCGCAGGGGCGAGCGCATCCAGTTCAGGCCGAAACTCCCCAGCCATTGGGATGGTTATACAGCAACGCTCAAGGTGCTGGGGGCCGAACTCAGGGTTCGCGTTGTCCGCGACGCCAAGGTCAAAGCCATCTCGCTTGAGGTAGATGGTAAAAAGACGAAGGCTTCGTCTTTCGAACCGAAAGCCGGCGACAATGCTGAGGTGGTCGTCAGGATACCGGCGTAGTTTCAAGGATTTGGAGCGTCTTTGCACGTCTTGGGGGCGCGCGTTGTTTAAGCGTGCTCTAGAAATTCTATTGCGCATGAGCTCTCCAAAAAGCCGATGCAGGCTTTTGTGATCCGTACATAACCAGTTGCTGATTAAAATTGCGGCAGTGCTTGCAGCCTGCCACGATTCTGCCGCAAGGCTGACATTTTACCTTTTTTCTCAAACCGTTAGGTGATCACGACAGATTTCGCAGCGTCGCCATCTTTTGTTCGCGAATTGGGAACTGAAGGGGTACACGAGCATTGTTTCGCGACACGTCAACAGGTACGAGTCAGAAAATGATGCAGTGCACAATAACAATTTGCCGGAGTAGCTGAAGTGTCCCTTCTGCAGATCTACTGGAGAGCGCTTGGTTATCTCGCCGCCGACAGGAAACGCGTAGCGTTTATCTGCGGAGCGAATGTCGCGCTTGCCATTATCGCCATCCTTGAGCCGATCATGTTCGGACGGGTGATCGATGCTATTTCGGACGGCGGCTCGGTCTTTTCGACGCTCGCCGTATGGGCCGGTATCGGCGTCTTCAACGTCGTCGCCTTCGTTCTGGTGGCGCGCGGCGCTGACCGCTTTGCCCATGCACGGCGCAGCGAGGTTCTTTGCCAGTCATTCGAGCGCGTGATCACCATGCCGCTTGCTTGGCATCATCAGCGCGGCACCTCCAATTCCCTGCATACGCTTCTGCGCGCGGTCGAGACCTTGTTCAGTCTCTGGCTCGAGTTCATGAGGCAGCATTTGTCCACCGTTGTCGCACTGGTTCTGCTGGTGCCGACGGCGCTCAGCATGGATATTCGCATGTCGATGGTCCTGCTGGCGCTGGGCGCGCTGTACGTCGGGATCGGGCGGCTAGTGATGCGTCGTACCAGGGAAGGCCAGGCGTCCGTGGAACGGCACTTTCACCAAGTGTTCGCACATGTGAGCGACTCGGTCAGCAATGTCGCCGTGCTGCAGAGCTACAATCGCATCGGCCACGAGACCGACGCCTTGAAGCGTTATGTCAAGAATCTGCTTGATGCCCAGTATCCGGTGCTCGACTGGTGGGCACTGGCCAACGCTCTGCACCGCCTGTCGTCGACCATTTCGATGATGGTCGTGCTGTTGATCGGCTCCTATCTGGTCATGCATGGCCAATTGCGTATCGGTGACGTCATCGCCTTTACCGGCTTTGCCACGCTGCTGATTGCCCGGCTCGACCAGATGTCGGCCTTCGCCAACCAGATTTCGGAAGCCAGGGCCAAGCTCGAGGAATTTTACCGCCTTGAGGACTCCGCGGCCGACGCCGCCGAGCCGGACGGGTTGCGTGATCTGGTCAACGTCACTGGTCATGTGCGTTTTGAAAACGTCAACTTCGAATTCGCCAATTCGGGGCAGGGCGTGAACGACGTGTCATTCGAGGTCCATGCCGGCCAGACCGTGGCCATCGTCGGTCCGACGGGCGCAGGCAAGACCACGCTCATCAATCTTTTGCAGCGCGTCTTTGCGCCGTCGAGCGGCCGTATCCTGATCGATGGCATCGATACCCGCACGGTGACCCGCAAGTCGCTGCGCCACTCGATCGCCACCGTTTTCCAGGATGCGGGCCTTCTCAACCGCTCGATCGAGGACAATATCCGGGTCGGGCGCGCCGAGGCGACCTATGATGAGGTCCACGCCGCCGCCAACGCCGCTGCCGCGCAGGATTTCATCCTGTCGAAGAGCAACGGCTACGATACGGTCGTCGGCGAGCGCGGCGGACAGCTTTCGGGCGGCGAGCGCCAGCGTATCGCGATCGCGCGCGCCGTTCTGAAGGATTCGCCCATCCTGGTGCTCGATGAAGCGACCAGCGCGCTTGACGTCGAGACGGAAGACCGCGTCAAGGAAGCGATCGACGAATTGCGTCGCGGCCGCACCACCTTCATCATCGCCCACCGCCTGACCACCGTTCGCGATGCCGATCTGGTCGTGTTCATGGACAAGGGCAAGGTGGTCGAAATGGGTGGGTTCGCCGAATTGTCGATGCGCAATGGCCGCTTCGCCAGCCTGCTGCGCGCTGGCGGCCTGCTCAACGACGAGGAAGTCCGCCGCCTCAGCCGTACCATCACCGACGAGGCCGCCTGAGCGGCCAAGCTCGCCCTTCTCCCCTTGTGGGAGAAGGTGGCCGCGAAGCGGCCGGATGAGGGGTGCTCCAGCTTAGCGCAACCCTCCATCCAGAATCGAAATTCAGGCGCACGGCAGATAGGATCATTCGCGCCTCGATCCTTCCAGCACCCCTCATCCGGCTCGGCGCTAACGCGCCGATCTACCTTCTCCCACAGGGGGCCCACAGGGGGAGAAGGAAGGCCCCGCCTGCGACACGGCGCTGTAGTTGCCCCAAACCCATCGCCGGTTTATGTAAAGCCGCATGAGTGACCTGACTTCACGCCTCAGCGGCTGGATGGATTTCGCCAACCCGACGCGGTTTGTCGGTTTGGCCGACAAGGTGGTGCCGTGGCTTGCGACCATCGCCACACTCATCCTGGCCGCCGGGCTCTATATGAGCTTCACTGCGCCGGAGGATTTCCAGCAAGGCATCACCGTGCGCATCATGTATATCCATGTGCCCTTCGCCTGGCTGGCCATGATGTGTTTCACGCTGATGGCGGTTTTCGCGTCGGGCACGCTGGTATGGCGCCATCCGCTGGCCGACGTCGCGCTGAAATCGGCGGCACCCATCGGCGCCGTCTTTACAGCGCTCGCGCTGATCACCGGTTCGATGTGGGGCAAGCCGATGTGGGGCACCTGGTGGGTGTGGGACGCGCGGCTGACGTCGGTGTTCGTGCTGTTTCTGATGTATCTCGGCATCATCGCGCTGACGCGGGCACTCGATGACGCGGCGCGCGCCGCCTGGGCCGCCGCAATCATCACCCTGGTCGGCTTCATCAACATCCCGATCATCAAATTCTCGGTCGACTGGTGGAACACGCTGCATCAGCCGGCTTCGGTGCTCCGGCTCGGTGGGCCGACGATCGATCCCAGCCTGTTGCGGCCGTTGCTGGTGATGGCTCTGGGCTTTACCGTGCTGTTCTTCGCGCTGCACCTGATGGCGATGCGCACGGAAATCCGACGTCGCCGGGTCATTTCCATGCGCCGTGTCGCAGCGAGGCAGGCCGAACGGCAATCGGCCTGACCAATTCAGATTTGCCCGGCCCTTCGCAAGCTCAGGGCGTTCGAAGCTCGAAAAGCCAAGCAATTGGCTTTCCGTCCGCACCGCGCACCGATTCTCACCCCATGCGGCCGCGCGCCGCCACCGGCAGCGTCTCGAGCACCCGTTCTCCGGCGATCAGGTGGACCTCGTCGAACAGGTTGGTGACGACGCAGCAATGGTCAGGCACGACGCGCACGCGCTCACCGATACGTAGCCTGGCGTCGCCGGAAAGCGTGATGTTGCCGTGTTCCTCGCTGAGGCCGGTGACGGTGGCGCCCGGAACGCCCAGCAATTCGCCGAAATCGGGCAGCCCCAGCGTGTCGCTGGACAAGGCCTTGCTGCCGGCATCGAGGATGGCCCGTGTCGGCGTCGGATGGCTGACCACCGTCGACAGCACCGTCAGCGCGCAATCGTCGAGGCTTCCGACGCCCTTGGCGACCTGGTAGCGGTCGAGATAGATATAGGTGCCGGGGCGGTACTCGGTGATAACGGAAGCCTCGCTCGAGCGCCACATATCCGGCGTGCCGCCGCTGGAGATGCGTTGGCAGGCGAGGCCGGACGCGGCGAGCGCGTTGCGCGCATCGGCGAGCCACGCCTCGGCCTCGGCAGCGCGGCCTGCTGCCGGATAGGTCATCAGCCCGCCGAAGGCGAGTCCCTTGGCCTTGTCGATCTCTCTGGCCAATGCGACCGCCTCGCTGGCCGACTGGACGCCGCAGCGGCCCTTGCCGGTGTCGCATTCCACCAGTACCTGTAGCGGCTGGCCTCGATCGGTGAAGGTGGCGTCGAGCCCGTTAAGCGTTTCCATGCTGTCTGATGTAACCGACAGCGTCACACGGCCGTGCAGCGCCTTGAGGCGCCCCAGCTTGGCCCTGCCCAGAATGTTGTAAGGCAGAAAAATGTCGGTGAGCCCGGCATCGGCCATCACCTCGGCTTCACCGATCTTCTGGCAGGTGATGCCGACGGCACCCGCCGCGATCTGCTTCTTTGCCCAGTAAGGCAGTTTGTGGGTCTTGATGTGCGGCCTGAGCTTCAGCCCATGGCGGTTGGCATGGGCCTGCGCTCGCGCGATATTGGCTTCGGCGCGGTCGACATCGATCAGGATCGCCGGCGTGTCGAGGTCGTCTATGCTCAGCATGGAATGCCACCATCAGGAAACTGGTTGCCGTTATGACCTTGATCGAACCGGATGTCATGAGGCCAGCTCATGCGGTTTACGTCGACACCGGATCGGCGTTCGGCTATTCGGTTTGGAGATCGCCTAGGCCGACGGGAAGGAAACCACGACCATGAAACGCTCCACCATCAATGATATCATCCGCGACGCCGATGCCTTCATCCGTTCGTTCGGCTACATCATGCCGCCCTTCGCCTACTGGACCCCGGAACAGATGAAGGCGCGCCGGCAGGATTCGTCGGCCATCTTCTCCTCCCGGCTCGGCTGGGACATCACCGACTACGGCCAGGGCAAGTTCGACGAGCTCGGCCTCTTCCTGTTCACCGTTCGCAACGGTCGCTACGAGGACATGAAGAAGGGCATGGGCATGCTCTATGCCGAAAAGATCATGATCTCGCGCAAGGATCAGCTGTCGCCAATGCATCGCCACAACATCAAGGCCGAAGACATCATCAATCGTGGTGGCGGCAAGCTGGTGCTGGAACTGTTCATGCACGATCGCGATGGCGGCATCGATCCGACGGCCGAAGTATCGGTGCCTGTCGACGGAACCATCCACAGGCTGCCGGCGGGCGGGCTGCTGAAGCTCGATCCGGGCGAGAGCGTCACGCTTTTGCCAGGCGTCTGGCATGCGTTCTGGGCCGAGGGCAAGGATGTGCTGATCGGCGAGGTGTCGACCGTCAACGACGATCTCACCGACAATGTCTTCCGCGAACCGATCGGCCGCTTCGCGGATATCGACGAGGATGTCGCGCCGCTGCACCTGCTCGTGTCGGACTACGAGAAGTGGGTGGGTTAGGAGGCAGCCTTGCTGCCTTCTAATTTGCTCGATTGAGGAGCGCGCGGAGTCTGCGCATTTCGGCGATCAGGCGAGGAACATCCTGACGCGCGGCGGCCATGAAATCCTGGTCCGCGAGCATCGCGCCGGTCATTTCGATGTCCTCGCCGCGGTCCGCCCCTTGGCCGGTCTGGATGAAACTTGAGCCGCCAAGAAAGTCCCGGCCCTCGACCCATGATTTCCACGGGCCAGGTTGGGCCGCGGCAGCTCGGGTTTCCATCTCTTGAAGTTCAAGCTCGGATAGAGATGTGTTCATGGCAGCCTCGTTGGTCCAGCGTTGCTACCGCGCGCGTGCTTGTCGGCCTTGCGGGTGCCGAGAAGAAGCTTGCGTTCGAGATGCGCCCTGAGATCCCCGTAATACGCCGTCAGGAACGGGCGGGCGTCATGCGCCTGCGGCGTTGAACCGATCTTGCGTCCGATCGTTTCAGCCACCGCCCGCAGCGCGAAGTAGTCGTCGCGGCGCAGCACTTCCTCCAGCTTGTGCAGTTCGGCGATGCCATAGGCATCGAGCTGCGCGTGGCTGAACTGAAAAGTCTTGGCGACCGGATCCTGCCTTGCCGACAGATCTTCCATCAGCGTGCGCTTCGGCGCCTCGACGACCCAGGTTCCCGCCAGGAGGTCGCCAATCCGCAACCGGTCGCCATTGAAAAGCGGGAACAAAGCGAACAGCAGCGTCCACACCAGTCCGAAGACCGTCGTCAGCGTATCGGCGATGCCCATCCCGCCCCGTCCGGCAATAATCGACAGCGGCAGAAAGACTTCGATCTCGCGCATCAGGTTGCGGGCGATGATCTGATCGACCGACAGGCCGGCTCCGTTGCGCGATGCTACCCTGATGCCGACGATCCGCTTGCCAGGCGTCGACGCGCGCCGGCCCGCCTCGAAGGCGATGAAATAGACGTTGCGCAGAAAGAAGATCGCGATGATCCAGACGATGAAAAGCGGCTGCATTTCATCTCTGCCAAGGCCTGTCACCCCGAACAGCGCGACAATCGTGACGGCGATTGCAGCCGTGGCGATAAACACGACATCGAGCAGGAAAGCGGCAGCCCGTGTGCCGGCGTCGGCCAGCTTTATCTGGAGATCGATACCTTCTGGCGTGATCAGCGAGCGCATTGTCGCCAGCGCGGAGCGTCTAGCGGTCGCCATTCCGCACCACCTGGAACAGGTAGAAATAGCCGATCCACAGTGCGAGCATGCCGCCGCCGATGGCATAGCGCGTGACTTCGCTGGTGATCGTCTGCCTGCCGATGCCCTCGAGCAGTCCGGCAAACAGCAGCATGACCGAAACGCCGACCATAGCGGTCGCCGCGACGCGTCCGGCATGGGCCGCTGCCGCCATGCGGGTCAACTCGCCGGGAAAGGCGATGCGTGTGCCGATGCGCATGCCGGCAGCGCCGGCCAGCGCGATGGCGAACAATTCGGTGGTGCCGTGAATGGCCAGCCAGCCGCCAAGTTCCATGCCAAGCCCCTTTGCCCAATAGACTTGGAACAGCGCACCCAGCATGCAGCCGTTGAACAGCATCAGCAGCACCGTCGGCGCGGCGAAGGCAAATCCAAGGGCGAAGGCCAGGATTGCGACCTGGACGTTGTGGGTGAAAAGATAAGCGGCAAAGCCTGAGAGAAAGCCATTGTCGCCATCATAGAGCATCCTGCGCAGCAGCTCGGCCGAAGCGTCGGGACCACGGCCGGCGGCCAGGCCCGACGGGATGATCGCGTCGAACCAGCCCTTGTCGGACGCGACCAGCCAGGCGCCGGCGCCGATGCCGACAAACATCAGCGCCACCGACACCAGCGTCTCGCGCCACAAATCGCGGATGGCGCCGGGCCAGTCATGCAGGAAAAAATCGCCAACACGCTGCCGCAGTCCGCGGCGCGCCCTGTAGAGATAGAAGTAACCTCGCAACGACAGGGATTCGAGATAAGCGATCAGCGCGCTGTCGAGGGATGTCGCTCTCGCCACCGAAAGGGAAGACAATGCCGAACGGTAGAGCAGCGGCAGCGACAGCAGTTCTTCTTCCGACAGCGTCCGCGGCGCTCGTTTCTCGACGCGGGCGAGAAGCGCCTCGAACGCCTTCCAGTCGGCCTCGCGCTCCCGGCGGAAGCTGGCCAGCGACTGGCGTACAGCATCGCCGGGTACTGGCGCGTTCACAACAGATCCTCCCGCTTGAACTGCAGGTAGCGCTCGACCAACGCCGGCCCCAGCCTTTGATGGTCGGCTTCGATCACATGCGCGCCAAGCAGCCGCAACCGGCCGATGACGACCTGCCTTTCGCGCAAAAGCCCGCCGGCGACGACGGCGCGGGCCACATCCTCGCCGGACCGGGGCGGCATGTCGGTCAAGCTCTCCAACTCGACATCCCTCATCATCATGAACAGCACCAGGTGCCGCTCGGTGAGCCGGCCGACGGTGCGCAGCATCAATTCCGCGCTGATCGGATCGACGAAGTCGGTGAAGATGATCACCAGCGAGCGCCGGTCGAGCCGCGCCGCAAGCGTGGTCAGCGCCAGGGTGAAATTGGTCTCCTCGTTGGAATAGTCGATCTCCGCCGCCCGCTTCTGGATCATCGCGAAGCTGGCCGAGCCGCGCACCGCGCCGCTCGTGACGCGCGGCCGCGCATCGAAGCCGAACAGGCTGACCATGTCGCCGCCCTTGAGCGCAACGAATGCCGACAGCAAGGCGGCCGCCACCGCCCGGTCCACCTTCGGCACACCGTCGACCGGCTCGCACATCAGGCGTCCGCTGTCGATCGCCAGCACGATGTTGTTGTTCTCCTCGATGCGGAACTCGCGCGCCAGAAGCCTGCCATGGCGGGCGCTGCGTTTCCAGTCGATCATCCGCCGGCCCATGCCGGGCTGATAATCCTTGAGCGCCTCGAATTCCCGGCCTTGGCCGGCCCGGCGCTGGGCGTGCCCGTCGGGCAGCGCGTCGCGCTGCAGCAGGGTGATCGCCTGGTCACGGGCGCTGCGGACGTCGGGCAACACTGCCACCTTGCTTTCCATCGGCAGGACGACCTGGTTCCAGACCAGTCCGAACGGCCCGCGCCAGCGCACCCACAAACGATCGAAGCTGGCGATGCCGCGCCGCAGCGCCTGGAACCGAAGGTCGAGCGATCCGCCGTCGCTGGTGGGGGCCAGGGCTCCGCCGGTTCCGCCCATCGGCGCTAGGCGCGCATCATGGCCGACGCGCGCCTCCAGGGTCCGCGTCCGGCTTGAAAAATACGCGGCGACATGAACAGTGAAGTGCCCGCCGACGCCGACCTGCGGCGGCGCGTGGAGGCCGGCGTCCAGCGATGCCCGCCCGCGTCCTGCCGCGGCGTCCACCGCCAGGAAGGCGAGGAGCACGCAGATCCACAGCAATCCGAGATACCAGAGCGACGGCAGCGCCAGCGCGACCAGGAAGGCCGGCACCGCGCCCGCCGCTGCCGTCCACACTGCTCGGCCGCTTGGATAGATCAACGCGGCGCTTCCGTCTGATCGACCAGGTCGGAGACGATCTGCTCGACCAGCCGACCATCGATCTGCGCGGCCGGGGACAGGATGACGCGATGGCGCAGCGCCGGCACCGCCAGCGCCTTGACGTCGTCTGGGATCACATAGGCGCGCCCGTCCAGCGCCGCCCGCGCCCGCGCTGCCCTGGCCAGCATCGCGCCCGCGCGCGGACTGGCCCCGACTTCCAGGTCCGGGCTTTCGCGTGTGGCGCGCACCAGTGCCGCGATGTAGCCGACGACATCGTCGACAAGGGTGACGGAGCCGACGGTTCCGAGCGCATTCTCCAGTGTCTTGCGGTCCGCCTGGGCCTTGATGCCGTATTGCGCGATGTCGTGCGAGGCGGAGCCGCCGCCGTGGTGGATGATGATGGCCCGTTCCTCCTCGGGGCCGGGATAGCTGACCCGGTGCTTGAACAGGAAGCGGTCGAGCTGTGCCTCGGGCAGGGGATAGACACCCTGATGCTCGATCGGGTTCTGTGTCGCGACCACCATGAAGTTACGGCCGAGCGAATGTGTGGTGCCATCGAAGGTGACCGCATGCTCCTGCATCGCCTCCAGGAGCGCTGCCTGCGTCTTGGGCGGCGTGCGGTTGATCTCGTCGGCAAGCAAAAGATCGCAGAAGATCGGACCGCGCGTCAGCGTGAACTGTCCGGTCTGGAAATTATAGATGTTCGATCCGACGATATCGCCAGGCATCAGGTCCGGCGTGAACTGGATGCGCCCGTAGGCGACACCCAGGGCCTGGGCGAAGCAGCGCGCGGTCATTGTCTTGGCCGTACCAGGAGGGCCTTCCAGCAGGATATGCCCGCCGGCGAACAAGGCGATCAGCATCAGGTCGACAGTGTCGTGCTGCCCGGTGATCGCCTTGGCCACTTCTTCCCTGATCCGTGTCGCCAGGGCCTTCACGTCATCGACGTTCACCGAGCCTCCTTGCCGTCCAATCGTGCAGCTGTTCCGCTGCCTCGTGCATTTGCGTCAGGTTTTTCGCCTCGCCGGCGGCTTGCGCCCGCGCGGTGAATCCGCTGGCTTCGTCCTTATCGCGAGAATCGAGCCAGCGGTCGAGCGCTTCTCCCTGCAGCCCTTGCGGCGCTCCCAGCAGTGCGCCGGCGCGTACCCGCATCAAGGCCGCATAACGGCCTCCCAGTTCCTCGAGCCGCCCGGCGCGCCGCAACAGCATCGCCGTCGTATCCACCAGCGCGCGCTTGCCAAAGGCAATAGCACGCAATTCGGCGCGCGGTGGGCCGAAACGGCCGAGGCCGTGCAGGAAAGCCAGCGCCGCCGCAGCCAGGATCGTCAGTGTCAGCGCCAGAAACGGCGGTTCGACCAACAGCTTGGCAAGGTCATATTTTCGCCCCGCGCCATGCAGCGTGAGATCGAACATGACCGGCTGTGCGCGGCCTCTCTTATTTGGATTTTCGGATGCGGCGTCGCCGAGTTGGTCAGGGTCGGGCAGTTTGAAATTGGACCGGGACGGACTGATTCCGGATTGAAGCCGGCTGATCAGAGCGAGCGCGGCTGCCGCCTTGTCGGGATTCCCAAGGGCGGCGTTGTTGATCAGGTCGGGGTCGGTCAGGACATAAAAAGGCTTGCCATCCACTTCGGTGAGCACAGCCTTGTCGTTGCCGGCTGCTATGATTGGATGCTCGTCCGCCACCCACTGCAATTCATCGGGGGCGGCAACAAGCCGGCCCTCGATGTCGAGTTGCTGCATCGTGCTTTGGCCGACGCCGATCTTTGCATTGGCGATCCGGCCGAGCCATTGGTTCACCACGGGATCGGGCAATCGCCCGAATTTCATCTTCCATCCCTCGTGCTCCTCCAGCGGCAGGGTCTGCCATTTGGGCAGCACGAAGAGGGTATCCTGGTCCTGCCGAAGTTCGAGAATGTGGTCGAGCGCCGCGGGATCGCTCTCGGGCGAAATGGTGACGATCAGCAACATGTCGGCACCGAGATCGTCCTCGGTTCGTGCCATGGCCGGCGTCTCGCCGGTGAGCCGCAACCATTCCGCCAGGCCGGCATAGCCGACGCCGCTTTTCGACAGTGGCGTGGCGCCGCCGTTGCCGGGTTGCCGGAAGTCGGGAGCATAGGTGGACAGCAGGAAGAAGCCCGCTGCCGCAAGTAGGCTGGCGAAAATGCCCCAGAATAGCGTTCTTCGACTGAACGGTTCCTGTGCTGCGGGCTCGGCCGTCGCAGCACTCATGTCCAGGCATCCCGGAAGACGAAACGCTCATAGGCGCCGCGTGCTTCCCGCCAGCCTTCGGCGCCGACGGGCCGGCGTGCGAACAGCGCGGCTTCGACGATGCGTGCGATCTCGGTAAACGCTGCGCGGGCCCTGGCGGGAACCGAAGCAGCAGCGGCGATGTCGCGCGCCGTGAGCGACGGGCGCAGAAAATCCGGCAGCCGGCCGGCAATATCGGCGACGCTGCGGCGAAGCAGGAGATGGACCGCTTCGTCATAGTCGCCTCGCGCGGCAAGCGCGTCGGCTTCCGACAGCAGGATCTGCGCGGCGCCGGCGTCGGGACGCCATGCTTCCTCCGCCTCGGCCTCGGGCCGCGCGCGCTGCCAAGGCAGGCGCCAGGCGATACCTTTCATCTCGAGAAAGACCAGGAGCAGGATGATCGCGGCACCTGATATCACCGCCCCCCAGAACAGATAGATCATGTAGGGGCCGAGCGACGACAACAGTTCCAGCAGCGGCTTCAGCCAGTCAGGCGGCTGCGGCGGCACATAGGCCGGCAGGTCGAACTGGATCGACTTGTCCGAGATCAACTGCTCATGCGCTTTTGCCAGCCATTCGGCTTCCGCTGTGCCTGGCTGTGCCACTGCCAACCGCTCCCCTGCAACCTGTGGTTCCCCAGCCGACACTGACAATGCACAACGGCAATTGCAAGTGGACTAGACGCCGACCTCCAATGTTGGCACATTTAATGCGGGGATCACCAGCCGATTGCGGTGATTAAGCGGGGGACGCATCATGGTTTCAACGACATTGGAACGGCCGGACAAGTTCCGCATCGGCAGAGTTTTCAGCAATATTTTTGGGGTCATCGGCCGCAATCCGGGTCTGTTGGTCGGACTGGCGGCTCTTTTTTCCGCCCTTCCGGCACTGGTGCTTAACCTTTGGAATTACAGAAATTTTGCCAACCTCGATTTTGCCAATCCCGAAAGCATGGCGGTTACCGATCCCTCGGCGATTCTAGGCAACTCGTTAATATCGATGGCTTTTGGCTTGATATATTTTGTACTGGCTTTGTTGTTTCAATCGTCACTGGTGAGGGCGACGATAGAAGACTTGAACGGCAAGCGCCCGGCAATCGGTGACTGCATCCAGATCGCTGTGCGTTGCATATTCCCGACGCTCGGGATTGGCCTGGTTGTCTTCCTCACCATGATCCTCGCGATGGTGGTGATGATGTTCGTGGCTGGTATGCTTATGCCCGTTTTTGGAGCCCTCATTGCGTTCATAGCGTTCATAGCGTTGCTGGTTCCAGGCATCAGGCTGCTCCTCGGTGTATCGGTTTCCGTGCCCGTGCTGATCCAGGAGCGCCTTGGCGTGTTTGGTTCGATGTCGCGTAGCCGTGCTTTGACGAAGGGTAGCCGCTGGTCACTATTCGGTCTTTTGCTGATTCTGTTCTTGGCGGCGATTGCCATCCAAATGGCATTCGCTTTGGTGTTTGGATTGGCTTTCGCCCTTACCGGCAGCCTCTCGACGGTTGGCCTGATTGTCGGCGCGATTGGAAGCGCCGTTGTGTCGACAGTGGTATCTACATTGATATCGGTTGCCATCGCGGTCAGCTATGTCGAACTCCGGCAGGTCAAGGAAGGCACAGGCATCGACGAACTGGCGGAGATTTTCTCATAGCGGGGAGGTTCGCGCCGCCTTCGTCGCATCAGCAATGGCCTGAACTGGACAGGGGACATCATGGCTTCAGTGACACTGGAACGACCGGACAAGTTTCGCATCGACAGGGTGTTCAACGACAGCTTTGCTGTCATCGGTCGTAACGCCGTGCTTTGCCTAGGACTTGCGGCATTGTTTTCGGGTTTGCCGACTTTTGTGTTTCAACTTTGGGCGTTGAGACAGGACCCGGCCGTCCCCTTCGACCCGAGCACTTTCGGCGAGCAGAATCTGGTATTCGGCTATACCGCCGTCACGATGGGCGCCGGCCTTGCTTCCTATATCCTGTCGCTGTTGCTTCAGGCGTCGCTGGTGCGCGCCACCATCGAGGATCTGAACGGCAAGCAGCCTTCGTTCGGTGACTGCATCGCGAAAGCAGTCTCCTTTCTCCTGCCGACGTTCGCCATTGCCCTGTTGGTTGGTTTAGGCGTGGGCCTCGGTTTTATGCTTCTTATCGTGCCTGGCATCATGTTGGCGCTGCGTTGGTCGGTCGCGGTACCGGCACTGGTGCAAGAGCGGCTCGGCGTATTCGGCTCGATGGCGCGCAGCCGCGATCTGACCAAGGGAAGCCGCTGGGCGCTGTTCGGCCTGTTCATTATCCTGATCATTATCGCAATTGCCATCGAGTTGGCGCTCGGCACTGTAGCCGCACTGTTTGGAGGGGGGATAGTGGGTGCGGTGGTGGACGCATTGGTGACGAGTGTAACGTCTATGGTGATGTCGATCGCCACCGCAGTCAGCTATGTCGAGTTGCGGCAGGTTAGGGAAGGCACCAGCGTCGACGAACTGGCGGAGATCTTTTCCTGACGCGAGAGGTCGCTCCCGCCTTCCACATCATGAACGAAGCGACATCCGCGTCGGAGACCTTGCCTGCGGTCACGTCGGCGATTGCCTGATCGACGATGGCCGCGCCCTCAATGACTTCGTCCTCGGTCAGCGTCAGCGGCGGCATGAATTCGGGATGTTGTTGAGAGCGGCGCCGGTAGTGAAGACAGCGCAGGCGGGGTTGTAACGCCGGTGGGCAGCATCCCCCGCGGCAGGGGTGACAGCGGCAGACAAATCCCGTATATTGACATAAAGATGTCTTTATGTCGCTTAAACGCGGCTGTCGCCCTGAGGACGAAATATGTCGCAAAACCCTTCATCGCTGGACGACCTGTTCGGCCCAGTCGCGGCCAAGCCCGATGGCTCGGAAGTCCTTGCGGCACTGACGGCGGCGGCGCGCGAACGCATCCTCATCCTCGACGGCGCCATGGGCACGCAGATCCAGGGCCTGGGCTTCGACGAGAGCCACTTCCGTGGCGACAAATTCGCGGAGTGCGCCTGCCATCAGCAGGGCAACAACGACCTGCTGATCCTGACGCAGCCTAGGGCGATCGAGGAGATTCACTATCAATACGCCATCGCCGGGGCGGATATCCTTGAAACCAACACCTTCTCCTCGACCTCTATCGCCCAGGCGGATTACGGCATGGAGGACGCGGTCTACGCGCTGAACCGCGACGGTGCGCGGCTGGTGCGCCGGGCGGCGGTGAGGGCTGAGCAGCAGGACGGCAGGCGCCGTTTCGTCGCCGGTGCGCTGGGGCCGACCAACCGCACCGCCTCGATGTCGCCGGACGTTAACAATCCCGGCTACCGCGCCGTGACGTTCGACGAATTGCGCCTTGCCTATGGCGAGCAGCTGCGCGGTCTCATCGACGGCGGCGCCGACATCATCCTGATCGAGACCATTTTTGATACGCTGAATGCCAAGGCGGCGATCTTCGCCTGCAACGAGATCTTCATCGAGAAGGACGTGCATCTGCCGGTCATGATCTCCGGCACGATCACCGACCTGTCCGGCCGCACGCTGTCTGGCCAGACGCCGACGGCGTTCTGGCATTCGGTCCGTCACGCCAACCCGTTCACGATAGGCCTCAATTGTGCGCTGGGCGCCAAAGCCATGCGCGCCCATCTGGACGAAATATCAGGCGTCGCCGAAACCTTTGTCTGTGCCTATCCGAATGCCGGCCTGCCCAATGAATTCGGCCGATATGACGAGAGCCCGGAATTCATGGCAGCGCAGATTGAGGATTTCGCGCGCGACGGATTGGTCAACATCGTTGGCGGCTGCTGCGGCTCGACGCCGGACCACATCCACGCCATCGCACAGGCGGTGAAGAAATATCCGCCCCGCGCTGTTCCCGCCGTCGAACCGAAGATGCGCCTGTCGGGGCTCGAGCCCTTCACGCTGACCGACGAGATTCGGTTCGTCAATGTCGGCGAGCGGACCAATGTCACCGGCTCGGCCAAGTTCAGGAAGCTGATCACGGCGGGCGATTATGCTGCCGCGCTCGACGTCGCACGCGACCAGGTCGCCAATGGCGCGCAGATCATCGACATCAATATGGACGAAGGCCTGATCGATTCGAAGAAGGCGATGGTCGAATATCTCAACCTGATCGCCGCCGAGCCGGATATCGCCCGCGTTCCCGTGATGATCGACAGCTCCAAATGGGAGATCGTCGAAGCCGGCCTGCAATGCGTGCAAGGCAAGCCGCTGGTCAACTCCATTTCGATGAAGGAAGGCGAGGAGGCTTTTCTGCACCATGCGAAGCTCGTCCGCGCGTATGGCGCGGCGGTGGTCGTGATGGCCTTCGATGAGGACGGTCAGGCCGACACCCAGGCGCGCAAGGTCGAAATCTGCACCCGCGCCTACAAGCTGCTGACCGAGCAGGCCGGATTCCCGCCCGAGGACATCGTTTTCGACCCGAACATCTTTGCCATCGCCACCGGCATCGACGAGCACAACAATTACGGCGTCGACTTCATCGAAGCCGCACGGCAGATCACCGCGACGCTTCCCCATGTCCACATATCGGGCGGCGTATCGAACCTCTCCTTCTCGTTTCGCGGCAACGAGCCGGTGCGCGAGGCCATGCATGCCGTGTTCCTCTACCATGCCATCCAGGCCGGCATGGACATGGGCATCGTCAACGCCGGACAGCTTGCCGTCTACGAGTCCATCGATCCGGAACTGCGCGAAGCCTGCGAGGATGTCGTCAACAACCGTCAGCCGAAGGGCGGCGGTACGGCGACCGAACGCATGCTGGAACTCGCCGAACGCTTCAAAGGCACGGCGGGCAAGGAAGCGCAGGAGCGCGATCTCGCCTGGCGTGACTGGCCCGTCGAGCAGCGCATTTCGCACGCACTGGTCAACGGCATCACCGAATTCATCGACGCGGACACGGACGAAGCGCGACGTGCCGCCGAGCGCCCGCTGCATGTCATCGAAGGTCCTTTGATGGCAGGAATGAATGTCGTCGGCGATCTGTTCGGCGCGGGAAAAATGTTCCTGCCGCAAGTGGTGAAATCCGCCCGCGTCATGAAGCAGGCCGTTGCCGGCCTGCTTCCGCACATGGAGGCGGAGAAGTTGGCGAACGCCGCCAATGGCGTCGACACCGGCGAGCGCCAGACCGCCGGAAAGATCCTGATGGCGACGGTGAAGGGCGATGTCCACGATATCGGCAAGAACATCGTCGGCGTGGTTCTGGCCTGCAACAATTACGAGATCATCGACCTCGGCGTCATGGTGCCGGCCGCGAAGATCCTGCAGACGGCGCGCGAGCTAAAGGTCGACATCATTGGCCTGTCCGGCCTGATCACGCCCTCGCTCGACGAGATGGCGCACATGGCCGCCGAGATGGAGCGCGAAGGTTTTGACATTCCGCTGTTGATCGGCGGCGCGACGACCAGCCGCGTGCACACGGCGGTTAAAATCCATCCGCGCTATGCCAGGGGCCAGACGGTCTACGTCACCGATGCCAGCCGCGCGGTCGGCGTGGTGTCGGCACTTTTGTCGAACGAGACCAGGGGCGGCTATGTCGACAATGTTCGTGCCGAGTACAAAAAGGTCGCCGATGCGCATGCGCGCAGCGAAGCCGACAAGCAGCGCCTGCCGCTCGCCAAGGCGCGGGCCAACGCCCACAGGATCGACTGGGCGGCCTACGCGCCGCCAAAACCGTCGTTCCTCGGCCTGAAAGTCTTCGAAGGCTGGGACCTGGCCGAGCTCGCGCGCTACATCGACTGGACGCCGTTTTTCCAGACCTGGGAGCTGAAGGGGCGCTACCCGAAAATCCTCGACGACGAGGCGCAAGGGCCGGCGGCACGCCAGCTCTTCGAGGACGCCCAGGCGATGCTGGCCAAGATCATCGCGGAAAAATGGTTCGCGCCGAAGGGCGTCATCGGCTTCTGGCCGGCCAACGCCGTCGGCGACGACATCAGGCTGTTTGCGGACGATAAGCGATCGCAGGAACTGGCGACCTTCTTCACGCTGCGCCAGCAACTGACCAAGCGCGACGGCAAGGCGAACGTCGCCCTCTCGGATTTCGTCGCGCCCTTGGACAGCGGCGGGGCCGACTATCTGGGCGGCTTCATCGTTACAGCCGGCATCGAGGAGGCAGCGATCGCCGAGCGCTTCGAGCGGGCGAACGACGATTACTCGTCGATTATGGTCAAGGCGCTGGCCGACCGTTTCGCCGAGGCCTTCGCCGAGCGCCTGCACGAACGCGTGCGCAAGGATTTTTGGGCCTATGCACCGGACGAGGATCTGGCACCGGACGAGCTGATCGGCGAACCCTATCGCGGCATCCGCCCGGCGCCCGGCTATCCGGCGCAGCCCGATCATACCGAGAAAGCGACGCTGTTTCGCCTGCTCGACGGCGAGCGCAATGCCGGCGTCAGCCTGACCGAAAGCTTTGCCATGTGGCCGGGCTCCTCCGTGTCCGGCATCTACCTGTCGCATCCCGAAAGCTATTATTTCGGCGTCGCCAAGGTCGAACGCGACCAGGTCGAGGACTATGCACGGCGCAAGCGGATGCCGCTTGCCGAGGTCGAGCGCTGGCTCGGGCCGATACTCAACTACGTGCCGGCGCAGGGGCTGGATGCGGCTGCGTGAAATCGTGCCGCGAGGCTGATAGGGCGAGAAGCCGGCACCTCCATGACAGCAGCCTTGTCCTGATTGCGCGCTCGTTCTGCACAGACACGTGATTGGCACGTCTGCCTTGGCCAGGGCGGTGGTGAGCCTGGCCTGCAGCGGTGGTGCACCGGCCCGCCTCGGATTGACGCGCGACACTTTAGCTGCAAAGTATATTAACGTTCTGTTTACCAAATATTAGTCTCGGCAGGGGGGGCAATTTGGAACCGTTTCTGGGTGTGAACCGCCTTAATTGGGATGATCGGGCCGAGCTGCATTCGACTGACACGACGGGCAGCTACCACATAGAAAATGTACTGGCTGGCGGATCCAATCTCTATGAGCTGGAAACGCGCGAGGTCGGTGACATTGTCGGCAAGGATATCGTCCATTTGCAATGCCATATCGGGCTCGACACAATCAGCTTGAAGAATCTGGGCGCGGGCAGCGTGACCGGCCTCGACTTTTCACCGACGGCGATCGCAGCGGCGCGGGATTTCGCTGCAAAGGCAGGCACTGATGTGCGCTTCGTGGAGGCGCCACTGTTCGAGGCAGTCGAGGCGCTCGGCCGAACCTTTGACATCGCTTACGTTACCTGGGGTTCGGTAAACTGGCTGGACGACGTGTTCCGCTGGGCGCGGGTGGTTGCCGATCTCCTGCGGCCCGGCGGCCGGCTCTATCTGGCCGAGGGCCACCCGTTGATGTTCCAGTGTGACCGCAAGGCTGCGGCGCTGGAGTTCAAGCACGACTGGCGAACGCCAATAGCTCGACCACTCGCATGGAACGAGGAACTCACCTATACCGGCGACGACCGCATCTTGAAACATCCTCGCTACTACGAGTGGATTCATCCGGTCAGTGACGTGGTGAACGCGCTGATTTCGGCTGGGCTGACGCTTGATTTTCTCAATGAGCATGACACCGTTTCGTGGCAGCACTTTTCATTTGCCGTGAGGGCTGGCAAGGATATGTACGCCTTGCCAGAGAACTCTCCCAAGATCCCAATGGCCTATTCCATTGGCGCGACGAAGCGTAGCGTCGGCAAGATACCATACCTGGTTACCCCCAAGGCGATTGAGGGCCACTAGGTCGTGAACTCATAAATGCGGAACGACCAAGATGGGTGAAATGGGAAGCTGTCCTTAAAGGTTGCGGAGGTTCAGCCGGGGATAGGGGTGTGGAAGCCGTGAGTGTCGCAAAGCTTTTTGGCCCTGCCATCGATTTTGGAGTCACTATCAATTTCTTCGACTTCGACGGCCCCATCTGTCTTATGCGCAAAGAAGAGAATGGAGGTCGACACGCTGCCACCATCCGTAAGCCCACAAAGGTAGACACCCCCACTTACTCCTATGCGAGCCATCGCGATCCACACTGTTGGTTCCGTCGAGATGGCAAGGTGCTTCCGGATTGCAAGCTTCAAGGGAGCTACATCCCTAAGCGTGATGTCGTGGGGAAAGGTTTTCTCGATGGCATCTTGAGCTAATGCCGAGCTAGTCCACGCTCCGACGACAATCCATGCAAGAAGAATCAAACCTCGCGTCATCCGAACTCCACCGGTCCCCCGTGCGCCAGCGCCATGATATCTCAAGAGAAAAGGACACATTCATGTGGCCGATCTGGATTAACCTTTATTACAACAATATCTTCCTCATACTTGGTCCTAGTTTCTTTCCTGTAAAAATTACTCGCTACAGACTCGTAAATTTCTCCATTGAATGCATATCTTACCTTTATCTTATAAGAAATCGGGTCTGAAGACGCATACAACCTATCAATCACAGTTGCATCGACCACTGGTCAGTCCTTTGCTGCCAAGGCGAATCTATTCTGCTGCAAAGTTGCAAGTATATATCCAATAATTATTATTACAAATGCAAAAACCACAATAAGAGCGAAAAGTGACGGATAATCTCTCATTGCGTTTCCCTCGACTCGAAACTGTTGTTCAGACAGATTCTTCTGTGATCAGGATGTTTGCGAAGGGAAGGTATTACAAGTCGGAAAGCGTCCGCAATGGGTCGCTTTCCGACTGAGGCTTTCATATTGCGGCGGAATCTGATTCACGCTCCGCATGAGCCGATATGATCTGACTGACTTCGAATGGCGAGTGATCGAGCCGCTGTTGCCCCAACAAGCCGCGAAGCGTGCCACGTGTCGATGATCGGCGGGTGCTCAACGGCATCTTCTGGGTGCTGCGATCCGGCGCACCGTGGCGAGACCTGCCCGAGCGATACGGCCCACCCACCACTTGCTACAACCGCTTCGTCCGATGGCGGAAAGAAAGCAGGTCTGTGGGACCGCCTGATGGACGCCATCACCAAAGCCCATGACAGCAAGGTGCAGATGATTGATACCTCCATTGTTCGCGTCCATCAGCAGGGTGCGACGGCAAAAAGGGGGATCGAGATCATTGTCTCGGTCGATCCCGCGGCGGGCTGACAACCAAAATCCATGCTCTTGTCGACGCCAAAGGCAGGCCGATCAAGCTGATGCTCACAGCAGGTCAGAAGAGTGACATCGCCTCCGCGGCGGACTTAATCACGGATTTACCCGAGGGCGCCATGCTGCTCGCCGACAAGGGCTATGATGCCAACACCTTGCGCAATGCCGTCATCGAACGAAAGGCATGGGCCAACATCCCGCCCAAGGCCAACCGCAAGGGCCCGATCTGCTTCAGCCCCTTCCTCTACAAGGCGCGTAACCTGATCGAGCGCTTCTTCAACAAGACCAAACAGTTCCGTCGCATCGCAACCCGATACGACAAGCTGGCAGAAACTACCTCGCTGCCCTCAAACTCGTCGCAATCCGCATCTGGCTACGCGCTTAGGCTACGTGCTAGTCCTACTATTGATCCCGTTTTGCATTGTCATCTCGTCGATCTGATGCCGGAAAGGTGAGCACGGTTATCCCTCGACGGTGGGGATCGCCGAGCTTTTCCTGCTCGCAGCGGCGGTCGAGTCGATCGCCCGAGGGCAACCCATGCACCTTCAGCGATTGCAAGCAGCTCTAATGCATGTCGCGCAAAAGTGCGCAGCGGTTTTGCGATAACGACATGCATAAAAACGAGAACTTAAAGCGCGTCGCATGAATCCATTCAAACGCGACGCGCTTTAAGGTGTCAGCCGGAGCCGCAGGTCCGTGTCAACCACTCCGGCCACCTCAGGGGGTTGGAAAGTGCAAAAATTTTAGGACCCGTGAAGGTCAAAATTAAATATTGATAGCTAATATTCCTTGGTCGGGTTGGCACGAGAACCTGAACAGCAGCTGAGGAATCGCCTATTGGCTCTTTTCCGCGCTAGGTTCGGCGGCATTAAGAAGGCTGTTTTCTCGTCGGCAAATATCCCGGCGGCAATGGCGGTGATAGTTATTGCCGTTGGCGCAGCGTTCGCGGACCACCAGAACAAAGTCGTCTCGGATCAAGCCGCCCGTGCGGATGTCCTGGCCAAGGTCAATCTTATCCGCGCCAAGCTTGAAGGTAACATCAACGGGAACCTTCAACTGGTGCAGGGACTGGTCGCGACGGTCGTGACCGAGCCCTATATGGGACAGCAACGCTTCGCCTCGCTCGCGAGCAACCTGTTTGGCCGGGGCTCGCAATTGAAAAATATTGCCGGCGCGCCCGATCTGGTCATTTCCCTGATGTACCCGATCGAGGGCAACGAGAAGGCGATAGGCCTCGATTACCGCAAGGACGAGCGGCAGCGTGTGGCCGCGCTAAGGGCGCGAGACGAGCGCGAGCTAATTCTTGCCGGTCCCGTCGACTTGAGGCAGGGAGGGCAAGGCTTCGTCGGTCGTATCCCGGTTTTTGTACGGAGTGCGGGCAACACCGAAAGGTTCTGGGGCATCATTTCGGCCGTTGTCGACGTTCAGCGCCTTTATAAGGCGAGCGGCCTGCTTGACGATGATCTCGGGATTGACATAGCGCTGATCGGTAAGGACGCTCTCGGTCCAAGTGGAGATCAATTCTTCGGCGATGAGAGCGTCGCCAAAAGCAATCCGGTGACAGCCGACGTTCTGCTCCCGTCCGGTTCGTGGCGGATCGCAGCCATTCCCAAAAACGGCTGGCCTTCGACGCCCGACAACGCGTGGTTCTTGCGCGCAATCATGGCGGTGGCCGGGGCTTTGGTTGTGATCCCATTCCTGGTTACGGGTCGCCTGATTGGCGAGAGACAGCGCAACTATGCGGAACTGAGTCGATTGTCGAGACGCCTGGAACTCGCTCTGGAAGCGTCGGCTATCGGCGTTTGGGAACACGATCTCGCGACCAACGAACTTACGTGGGACGACCGCGTCAATGAAATATACGGCAGACCGATTGGGGAGCGCCGCGGCTACCTGGACTGGGCGGGATCAATCCACCCGGATGATTTGGCTGGCGCCCACGCCGATTTCGACAGCGCGATGGCCGGTGGCGGGCCATATTTGTCGGAGTACCGGATTATTCGGCCGGATGGCGAGATTCGCCATGTCCGATCCAAGGCGGTAATTTACCGGGCCGCAAACGATACCCCAAAAATGATTGGCGCCGAATGGGATGTGACAGCCGATGTCCTGCTGAACAAGGACCTGGTTCGCGCAAAACAGCTTTCCGAGTCGAAAAATGCAGAACTCGAGTCGGCCAAGGCGCGCATAGAGCACATTGCGCTCCACGATTCGCTGACTGGTTTGCCCAACCGGCGTTACCTCGACCAAGTGCTGGAAGATTACGCTGCAAACGCCAGGCGCGCCGGCGGGTATGCGGCACTGCTTCACATAGATCTGGATCGGTTCAAGCACATCAACGATACGCTTGGCCACGCCGCAGGCGACGCAATGCTTGTTCACGCGTCAACTGTCCTCCGATCCAAGGTCGATGGTGAGGGATTCGTCGCTCGGATCGGAGGAGACGAATTCATCGTCCTGTGCGAGGCGCATGACGATATCAAGCAACTGGGGCTGCTCGCTGACCGCGTCATCAGCCAGATGCGAGAACCGGTCTACTATCAGGGCCATCGATGCCGTTTTGGCGTGAGTGTGGGAATTGCAGTCGATAACGGAAAAGATGTCGAAGCCAAACACCTGCTGGTTAACGCTGATATCGCGCTCTACCGAGCAAAGAGGCGTGGGCGCAATCGATACGAATTCTTCACCGAGGCGATGCAAAGCGAAATCGTCGACACAAAACGAATTGCCGACGAAATTCTCGGCGGCCTTGAGCGCAACGAGTTCATTCCCTTCTACCAGCCGCAATTTGACGCAAAAACACTTGAAATTGTTGGGGTTGAGGCGTTGGCGCGATGGAGACATCCGGAGAATGGGATTTTGGCGCCCGACGTCTTCCTAAGGATTGCGGAAGAATTGAATGTCGTCTCGATCATCGATCGAAACATATTAGAGCAATCGCTTTTGGATCTCGATGGGTGGTCTGCTGCGAATCTTCACATCCCGCGGGTGTCAGTCAACGTTTCGGCACGCCGCCTTCAGGATGAGGAACTCATAAAGAGTCTTAGGAAACTAAATATCAAGAAGGGAGCAGTTGCATTCGAGCTCGTTGAATCAATTTTCCTTGACGAAAATGATGATTTTGTTACCTGGAACCTTGAGCAGATAAAAGAGCTCGGTATTGACGTAGAAATAGACGATTTTGGTACGGGCTACGCCTCTATAGTCAGCTTGCTCAAGCTGCAGCCTCGCCGGCTGAAGATAGATCGCCAACTGGTCATCCCAATTGTCAAATCGCCGCAACGAAGGCAGGTCGTCTCGTCGATCATTGAAATCGGCAAGTCCCTGGGTATCGAGGTCGTAGCGGAAGGTGTCGAGACGATGGAGCACGCACGGATACTCAAGAGCTTGGGCTGCGACATACTGCAGGGCCATGCCTTCGGGCATGCGCTGGATTCCGACGGACTAAAGGCCTTTGTTCGATCTCGGCGTTTGCGCACGGAACGGATTTTGGATGAACCGCTCCGGTTGGGTAGAGTATAAGCGCATACGCCTCACATCACAGTGTAGCGCTTCGCTTGAGTCTTAGGATTTGGAGATTGGCCGATCACGGCAGAGGAGTTCTGGGGGCCTATGCACCCGATGAGACCCCGCCCCGGACGAGCTGATCGGCGAACCCAATCGCGGCATCCGTCCGGGGCCGGCTATCGACGCAGCCCGATCACACCGAGAAGGCGACGCTTTCCGCCTGCTCGACGGCGAGCGGAATGCCGGCGTCAGCCTGACCGAAAGCTTTGCGATGTAGCCCGGCTCCTCCGTCTCCGGCATCTACCTGTCGCATCCCGAAAGCTATTATTTCGGCGTCGCCAAGGTCGAACGCGACCCAGGTCGAGGACTACGCGCGGCGCAGGTGCATGCCGCTCGCCGAGGTCGAGCGCTGGCTCGGCCCGATACTCAACTATGTGCCGGCGCAAAGGCTTGACGCAGCCGTGTGAGGCGGGAAATTACGCTGCCTAACTGATGGGGCGAGGAACCCCATGAATCATCAAGGGGCGTCGGAGGATCGTCGGTCGACCTCCTCAAACGCCGCTGAGAACCGTTCCGAATTGGTCAGGGCTTCGCCAAGACGGCCTACGGCTTGTTTCAGTGCCTTTTCCGCGGAATCCGTCAGCGATTTGGCGCCTCCCGCGCAAACGGCGCCAGCATCGCCTTGCGCGTTGCCTCTAAATTTAGCGGAGACGGCCCAGCGGCTTGGTTGCGAGGGGGACTGGCAGCTGGAGGCCGCTGGGCCTTGACCACCAGCGAGCGTAAGAGAAGGCGCTGTGGTGGCCTGACCAAAAACTGCGCTCAAGGCAACGGAATAGCATCATTCGAACGAACACTGTGAGGGAACCTATTGTTCTGTCGGCAGTGGCTCATGGTCAGAATCTGCATGGTTGGAGCACCTGGCCGAGGTCACGCATGTCGAATGTCTGGCCACAGACGGGGCAGAACTGGAAATGCCCTGCTTCGTCGTTGGCCGGCGGCCCGTGGCGCCTGCCCTTGATGCCGGTTGCCGGGGTTGCTGGTTCGATCTCGTCTCACGTTGGTCAACACCGCGCTTTTGATAGGACGGCCCGACAGCCTATCGGGGGGTGACCAGCGGGCCACCGGGCCTAACCGGCGTGAGGGGAATGAGAGCGGCGCCGGCTGGGGTGGCATTCTAATCCCTTCATGCGCTACTGCTAATATAGTAAGGCGGATGCGGCATGCGAGATCCTTCTCCCATTGCAGGTGCCGGCTACCCCCAATCTCCAAGTTGATCAAACGACAGTTGCTCCCTTAGCCTGCAAAAATTGTAGGTGTCAGCAACGCCGGGTGTTGGAACCCGGCAATTGGGGGCAATTGGGGAGACGCATCATGACCGATCCCATCATGGACTTAGTCGAAACGGCCATCATCCCCGATGTCTTCATTTCAGGGATGGCCGACATGGAAAATTTGGGAGACGGGAATTTCCGGTGCATATTTTACAGCCGGCAGCGAGCGATCTACGAGCGTGGAAAGTTCGAACACGTGATTGTGTGCCGCCTCGTCATGTCGGCTGGCGCGGCTCATGCGATGCTGAAACAAATCGCACATGCCGTTGAACGAGGATCGGATAACACAGATTCCATCGGCTTTCCTGGTGGGGCACTTCAATGACAATCCTTCGTCTGCACCCCGCCATCGCCTAAAGGAATTAACGAGCCCCTGCTTGAAGTGCACACCGAGCACTTGCCGAAGCGCCTGATGACCCATAAGCCGATGAAGGTGGTGGGTTCCAAAAAACGTGGTTCACCGAACGATTTCGGGGGTGATTTTGTGAGCGACTGTCAGTCGCTCGCGGGGGGGTGGCCGGCGCCACGCTCAGTCCTTTGCATCGTCACCGTCTTGCACAGAGCCATCGTTTTCATCTGCCGGGCTTTCTAACCCGGCTAGTTGCCTGTCGGCCATTTCTTTAGCGAGGCCCACCAGGGCATCGACCTCTTGCATCTGGTCCACGTGACCGCCATTGGCGACGCGTTTCCGGATCCTCTTCAGTTGGTCAGAGGTAAGTCGCAATATTCCGGCGATGGACAGCTTCTTGGCCACGCCTGCATCTCCTGCACCTCAACCCACGAGACAAGCAAGCGTTCCGGCTCGGCGGTAATTCCGCTGTGTAGAAGCCATAAGGTGCCTCGCAATGGGTCAATACGTCTGGCACCGCAATTGCATGGTCAAGTATGGGGGGAATGGGGTGGAGGCCCGTCGCTTCGCAAATGTAGCGGCGGGTCTTCTCCATAAAGGTCGCGCCCCAGCCTACGCGTTGCCGTCCGTCTCGCTTTCCTCGTCTATCGTGCGCACAGGCAGATAGGCGTTGGTTTTTAGCCATTCGCGCAGCACGATCTGAATGAGGTCGGACCGACCAATTTTCATTTCAGCCGCGATGGAATTGAGCGCGTCCTCCGTTGCGGGCCCAAGCGGCACGCCTGAGACGTTTCTGAGCATCAATACGGCGCGACGCAGGATGATCTGTAGATCCGCGCGCGACATGTCCGCGATGCGATCGGCAGCGTTAGTCCGCGATGATGCAACCACCGCCATGGCCTTCGCGTTTAACCGCCTTAATCCTGGCGAGCGATAAAAATGGCGGCGCTTATTCCGATTACAGTCTACCTGAATCACAAGCCGATGGTGGTCGCTTCGATAGCCGACGCCGAGATGGCGCTTCAGCAACCATGGCCACTCGTGGAAAAGCCGTCCCGGCTTGAAGCAATCCGAATGATCGAGGAATGCCTAGCCGGACATTGCAGTCACCAAGCTGCGTTCGCTGCTTTCAAGGCGGCCGCATCTGAACAGGGACTTCTTAAGCGAAAGCGTCCAAGCGCAGGCCTTAAGAAGTTTGACGGGGTTGCTGAAGACCTGATGTAATGAGGTGGAACGGCCCGCTCCATGCTGCTATCGCGATTTCCCGCAACCCTTACCAATCGTTACAAATCAATGACTTATGTTGCTGTTCGTTACACGCCTTTAGCAACATGGTTTTTAGCCGTTTTGGGTAACCGGGGCAAAACCGGTGGCGGGCGCGGCGTTATGACTCGGGTGTATCGGGTTGGATTGGGTGGCGGTTTGGCGGGCGGCGTGATTCTGTCGGGCCATGGCGGAGCCACCAGATTCTCGAACGCCGACCCCTGC
>NZ_JBVVPW010000021.1:91083-135414 GCF_055811385.1 Mesorhizobium sp. WSM4849 | reverse complement strand
CCTCAGTTGGGACAAAGCGCTCCAACGCAGATCACTTTCAAGGTTGACGCGAAAATCGCTTTCTTCACGGACGACTATCTACCTTGGCTCTTCTTGAGTGCTCTGATCACTCTATGCCGTGGCTCCATGCGCTCATGAAGAACTCGAACGACAATGACGCCGATCGTATCGTCCGAGAGGCGACCCCTCATATAATAAAGGCAATGCGCAGCACCTCCGCGCCTTCTCGCAGCGATCTCCAGGTGCAGCAGTCGAACACCCGCGGCGAGTTCGCCGCGCTCGATGGAATCTGGTCGATCCGGGGCTTCCGAGACTAGCTGGATACCAAGTTCGATTATGCGGGCATAGGCCCGGACCTGCTGCGGACCGAACATCTGCATCGTATTTCGCAAGATGTCCCGGATATCGCGTTCGGCGGGTTCGGTAAGCCCGTGTCTCATCTCTTGGGCGATTCGAGCATCACCTCGTCGAGAATGTCACTGACGCTTTTCTTTGAGAAGCGTCCTGCGTCGGCGGCTTCCACCCCTATGCTGATTTCGCGCCGGAGGATGGCGAGTTTCTCCGCCTGCTGGGCCTTTTCGTGTCGCAGCAAGCGCAGCGCTTCCCTGACGACTTCACTCGAGGAACCGTACCCGCCTTGGGAGACTTCATGCTCCACGAATTCGACCATGTCGCTTGGAAGGCTTACGTTCATCGTTGCCATGTCGCTTCCTCTGCCCCTGGGCTTCGCCCGGATAAATGAGTGTTTGGCAATCTTTGTCAATGGCATGAAATCTGAATTGGCGACGACGATGCCTCATGCTTGCATTCCACGCATCTTGCGATAGACTGGTTGCGAGATGCAATCGGTTTTGCACCTTTGTGCGCGGACAGACGGAGGCACCAATGGCCAGGATCGTCTACGCCATGCTGATGTCCTTGGACGGCTACATCGCCGGGCCGGACGGAGACATTGCCCTGCCGGTACCCGAAGGGGAGCTGCACCGGCATTTTAACGACATGATGAGGCAGACCTCGATCGCGCTCTGTGGACGCCGGATGTACGAGGTGATGCGCTTCTGGGACAGCCCGGACCGAGAGACCGGTGGCGAAATCGAGCGGGATTTTGCCCGCGCCTGGCGCGAAACCCCGAAGATCGTGTTTTCGACGACACTTCGGGAAGTCGGAACTAATGCCCGTCTGGCGAACGGCGATGTCGAGAACGTGGTGAAATCTCTCAGGTCGGAAGCGGGTGGCCAGATAACCGTCGCCGGCGCCGATCTTGCCGCGCATCTCGCACGATCCTGCCTCATCGACGAGTACCGGCTCTACATGCACCCGGTCGTGCTGGGCGGCGGCAAGCCGTACTTCCAGTCCGGCCTGTCGCTGACGTTGAAGCCGCTGGGCACGGAAAACCTTACCCAAGGCGTGACGCTGCTGCGCTACGCACCCGCCGGTTGAGGCGTGGCTCGACGTTGTTTTGGCGCGAGCGGAAGTTCGTCAGCCAAGGACGAATCGCACAGATGACCCGAAGGCGACGCCCACACGTCAGATTCTGAATGGCAGCTCTGCGCCCGATGTCGGCCGCCTCCGCCGACCCAGGCTTCCCAAAAGCGGACCTTGCGATCGCATGACGAAGTCATGCTAAGCGGCCGCGCTCAGCCATTTGCCGAATGCTGAGATGATCTTCTCGCGCGGGTGCTCGGGCTTACGAACCAAGTAGGACGCGTACCCCGGCAAACTCAAACTGAAAGCCTTCACGAGCCTCCCTGAGGCGAGTTCACGACCAACAAGGATATCGCTGAAAACGCCGATTCCCTGACCGGCGATAACCGCCTCTATCGCGTGAAGCTCCTCGTGAAAGCTCAGATGATCCATCTCCGTGAATTCAGGAACATCAGGCCACTTGCTTCGAGCGGCGGCAAGCCACTTTCTCCAGGTCGGCGCTTCAACGTCCGACGGCGGCCAGTAGCAATGAACTAGCGTATGCTTCCTAAGCTCCGCCCCAGTCAGGCAGCCCCCACTGCCGAACAGTTCGGGACGGCACACCGGCCAGAAGGTGTCCTGGAACAACAGGTCGGCTATTCCGTCCGAGGGCGCCAAGTGGCAGTACCGGATCGCTAGGTCTGCGTCGCCACACTCCAGACTCAGGACGCTGTCAGTCCCGATTACATCCAGGGGAGTACCGGGTTGAGCTTCCCGCCAGAGCGGAAGCCGCGGCACGAGCCAGCGGCTCGCGAAAGCGTTCGTCGTCGTGATGCGAAGAGGTGTGGTTTCGCGCTCGCTTTTGATGCTCGAAATCGTTGCTGAAAACGATTGCAGCCCGTCGCGGATCACGGGAAAGAGGCGAGCTCCGGCCGCCGTCAATGTCAACGGTCGGGGGCGGCGGCGAAACAACGCTCGCCCGCAATGGCGCTCGAGCAAGCGGATGTGATGGCTTACCGCCGTCGGCGTGACGCCCAGTTCGGCCGCGGCACGCTTGAAACTGAGATGCCGCGCCGCGGCTTCGAAAGCGCGTAGCTCGGCAAGAGGTGGAAGCTTGTACATCGGCGGACCAACGTAGATGAGTCAGAACTCATCTAAGGCTCAAATTTTCGCGTTTGCAATCGAAGCGCGGTCGGAGCGACACTCGGACGTTCTTCGGAGGCAGCCTATGAACCCGGTTCGAACCGTCAATGATGCCAGGCCCGAGGCCACTGTTGCGTTCCCTGGTGAGCTCCTGCGTCCGTCGGACGCTGGTTATGACGAGGCGAGGCGCGTCCACAACGGCCTGATCGACAAGCGTCCCGCACTCATCGCCCGCTGCCACAATACTCCGGATGTCGTTGAGGCGATCAAGCTCAGGCGCGATCTCGGCCTGGAAGTCGCGGTTCGTGGGGGCGGGCACAACGTGGCCGGACGTGCGACGATCGACGGCGGGATCATGATTGACCTGAGCCCGATGAAAAAAATCCAGGTCGACACCGAGCGCCGCACGGTGCGAGCACAAGCTGGTGTGACCTGGGGCGAGGTCAATCGCGAGACGCAGCGCCATAGTCTCGCAGTCACGGGCGGTGTCGTGTCCACTACCGGGATCGCCGGCTTGACCCTCGGCGGCGGGCTCGGCTGGCTCATGGGCAAGTTCGGCTTGACGCTTGATAATCTCCTCTCGGCCGAACTCGTCGACGGCGAGGGAAGTCTCTTGCGGGCCAGTAGTGATGAGAAGCCAGACCTCTTCTGGGCCATTCGTGGTGGTGGCGGCAACTTCGGCGTCGTAACCGAGTTCGAGTTCCAGCTGCACCCGGTCGGCCCGAGCGTCACGGCAGGCCCCGTCGTCCACGCAATCGAGCAAGCACGTGAGCTGCTGACGTTCTACCGCGAGACGACCGCGGCGTTGCCGGACGAGCACACGATTTTCGCAGCCCTGACCCATGCTCCCGACGGGTCCGGGACACCAGTGGCGGCGCTCGTCGCCTGCCATTGCGGCCCGTTGGCCGAGGGCGAGGAAGCGATGCGCTCGCTCAAGCAGTTCGGGTCTCCGATCCTCGATGGCGTCGGGCCGATGCCCTATTCGGACGTTAACAGCATGCTCGACGCGAGCTTCCCCAAGGGCGCGCTCAATTACTGGAAGTCGAACTTCCTGATTGAACTGAGTGATGCCGCAATATCCACGATTATTAAGTGCTTTGCGGAATGTCCAACGACAATGAGCCAGCTTCTGCTTGAGCACGTCCACGGGGCGGCTACGCGGATTCCCTCCGACGAGACGGCGTTTGTGCATCGCAAGGAGGGCTACAACTTTCTCGCGCTCGCGCAATGGACAGACCCCGATGCGACGGACCGGTGCATCGCGTGGGCGCGGACAACCTACCAAAGGATGCAGCCATTCTTCGCGCCCGGCCGCTACGTCAACTATCTTGGTGACGACGAGATGGGCGGATCCGTTGCCGCCGCATATGGCTCGAACTATGCACGCCTGCAACAAATCAAAGCCAGATACGATCCGGATAATCTCTTTCGGATGAACCAGAACATCCAGCCGCGGGCTCAGGCCTGATAATGCTTGTGACAATCAGGGTCTCCCGCTGATTAAAAGCACGGACTGGTTAATTGCGCGGCGTCTCCGGCGAACCCCTTCAACTCTCCAGCACGTCCGCTTCTGCCAGTGTGTCCCGCAAAGCAGCCATTCCGGTTCCGGCCCTATTTCGGTCGTTCGAAAACACATTCGGTGGTCGCTTCTGCCGCAAAGCGGACCTCGGGATAGAGAGCGTAGTTGCAAGTATTGGTTGGAGAACCGACCGACACACAAACTCGCCACAAATGGCCCGCCGCTAAGCTATTGAAATTGCCCGCGTCAAAAGCTGGGGATTTTTTTGGGGCATTCGGAGAGCATATTGGCGAGAACGCGCCTCCCGCACTCCCAAGCTTTCCGCTGTACACCGCGCAGTTGCTGGGCTTCAGCGGCCACAGCAATTCGGCAGAGAATTGTTTCGAATTTGAAGGTGGTAGAGGGAAGGGCGCTGGAAACTAACCTTCTCCGTTTTTCTGACGTCGCGGCATCAGAAAAACTGCCCGCGCGGATCGCGCTGGCTGCTAGAATCCAGAACGCAGTCTGTGCACGGCAGGTGAAACGCACCGAAAGGGTTCCTCAGTCTCCGGTCATGGCTTGGCAACGGGCCTCACTGAAATATTACGCATCATGATGGTAATGCCGTCAGACTGGATAGGTGTGAATTGCGAGGGTTGCCCGTACATTTTCCACTCCGGTCCAAACCCCGCCATGACGGGCCCAAGTATGAAAGTGAGCGTCTTAGGGTTCTTGGGAACACCTGGCTCGCATTGGTTCGTGATGTAGCAATGTGGCGCTTGGTTGGTGGCGGCTCCTTCGGAGCTGTAGATGACGTTGTCATCGCAGCGAACCTTGATCCATCCTTTCTGGTCCTTTGCCCATCGAACCTTCATTGAAAATGCTACCCACTCACCGAAATGTTCCGGGGACTGGCATTGCTTGCCCAGAAAGGTGATGCCATCAACTTTATCCAATTTTAGCATGAAGAGAAAGTTGTGGAGCAGATTGCCCTCCCAACTCGCAATGCGAAGTCGGCTATCATGGGCGCCAGGCAGAAATCCGACCGCATGCCCGTTGTAAAATCCCTTGTAACTTAGCGACGGGTCTACCCACACGTCGAACCGATATTCAATTGCCTGCCCCAGTCGATAATCCCCACCGAAAAGGGCAGAGCGTACGTTTCCATTGTGGCAGTCATTCTCGCCGCGACCGTCTGCATAGTCCCTCGTGCTGCACTGTTGATCGAATACTTGAAAGGTCGTCACTCCGCCCGTGGTCTTTGGTTGATGGGGGCCATTGAACTTGTGGTTGCTGAACCCGGCAGGGTGTTTGTCGGCAAAGCATGGCGAGCTCGAAAGTAACAAAAACATGGCCACAAGTGCGCGCACGATTTGTCCTCCGGGCGATGCGACGCCAGAATATATCAGGGTTGACTAGGGTTGTCGCCGCTTGGGCAGTACCACCGAGCGAACGCTGCAGACCGGGGATGATCGCGTCGCGATACGCGTCGGCCAGTCGCCCAGCCAGCTCAGTCGCGGCACGCCGTGCGGCTGATAACCTATCGAGGTTTTATTACCAGTTGACGCACAAAGGCCAACGCTTGGCGTTTGCAACCGCTGCTCACCATCCATCCAAGCACGTCGAGTGGATTTCCTGTACCGGCGCTCTCCGGCAATACCTTAATTTCGATCGACGCCGATGTCTTGTTGGTCTCGACGGTAAGAGCCTTTACCTCGGGAGGGATGGGGTCCGGAAGCGAGTAGGTGGGCCTGCCGGCGCTCCAGACCAGGCCGTTCAATGGCTCTCCATCGCCGAGGCGAACCGAGAACACCGCGCTGTTACTAATTCCCTGACGCGCCAGAACCATCTCGCCATTCCGGATGCAACCAGGAGCGGATTCGTCGATGGAAACTGCCCAGGGATCATCGAGCCCACTCGGCATTGTTTGGTCGGCGGTGGTGCGCGACCCGCCGATCGACTCAGTTCTCTGCCGCTCATTGGCCAGAAGGCCGGCTATAAGGGCAAGTTTTGAAGGTCCCGCCTGGGCATCGGTGGTCCGCTGTGAACTGCCGGACGTCAAAGCATCTTCAGTGACCACGAAGGCTCCCGGACCCGAAATCGGGTTGACGCTGCCATCCTCGCCGAGCAGGGTTACCACTGTACCAGCTGGAACGTTGATAACGTCGCTTGGCATGAAAAGCTTGCCTGGCGGCAATTCATCAGCCGCCGGCTCGGCCGAAAGGACTACATACTGGCTGCCGGCTGCCGCGTGTTGCGCCGTGACGAGCACGGCCGCCATGGCCGTAACGAACACCAGCGAGGCGCTTTGCGAGGTCGGACGCATGATGCTCATGTCACGATGCTCCTCCTATTTCTCGGCAAGATGAATGTCTGCTCCGAAGCATCCGCTTGCAAGACGGCCATGGTGAAAAGCGATCAAGCCGTCTCGCGGGTAGTTTGTGACCAACAACTCAAACAGCGCTGTCGCGCGCTTGTCGTTGGCGGCGAGTAGCGCATAGGCCTTTGAATACTCCTCGCAAAGTAGCGTGTTTTGTGGCGTATGGTTCAATGCCTCGAAGGCCTCAATGCCTTCGCCCTTGCCCTTGAGGTACAGAACTCCAGTCGGACGGAGCAGGAAGCGCGTCGTTTTTCTTGCAACTTCCGAGCTTATGCAATTTCTGGTGCCAATGAACTTATTTGCTCCCTCCAGCCGGGCTGCCGTGTTTACCGTGTCTCCAATAGCCGTGTAGTTGAAGAACCGATCTCCCCCAAAGTTGCCTACGATCGCCGGCCCGCCATGAATGCCGATGCGGGTAGCGCCGAAGATATGGCCGCGTCCCGCCAATCTTTCCGGCAGCCGCTCCGCCAGATCCTGCACGGCCAAGGTCAGGGCCACCGCACGCTCCGCTTGGTCATTTTGTGCGGCTGGCGCACCAAAGAACCCGACCACTGCGTCGCCGATGATTTTGTCGATGGTCGCCCCATGCTCGACGAACAACTCGCAGAGTCCGCCCAGATACTGATTCAACATGTCTGCGAGCACCTCCGGAGCGAGCTTTTCGCTGAGAGACGTGAAGCCCTCGACATCAGTGAAGACGCAGGTGACCACACGCCTCGCGCCACCGAGACTGAGCGCGGCGGGCTCCTTGACGATGGCTGTGACGACAGCCGGACTGACATATTTCGAGAAGGCGCTCTGAATGAACTGGCGTGCCTTGGCGTCCCGTCTCCACGCTAGGAACCCAACGAAGGCGGACAGCCCGAGCACAAGGAATGCAGGTGCGACCATCGGAAAGAGGATTGCGAACCGTGCGAAGGCCAACGCCTCACCGATCCACGCCAGCAGCAGCGCACCGGCGATCGCAAGAGGTTTGAGAGCCACCGGCATGGGTCGCCATGCGATCCACAAGCAAAACAGCCCGACAACGAACATCGGCGCGTAGCCCGCTGCCGGCCAGGGAGTCGTTATCCTGTCCCCGGAAATAAGTCTGGCCAGCGAATGTGCGTGGATGGCGACGCCAGGGAGAACACCGATTTCCGCGCCGTTCAACAACGCGAATGGTGTCGGATGATGATCTATTTGCTGCAGGTCCGCGCCGATCAGAACATATTTTCCCTCGAACCAGCCGAGCGGTGCCAGGGCAACGGCTTGTGCCGGATAGGCTGGAAACTTGAAGGGCAAGCCGCCCGCCGTTCGGTAGTAGATCATCTCCTCCGGCCGGTGGCCGCGGGCTATGCCGGTTGCCGCTGCGATCGCGGCGGGAAAGCTTAGCGTCCAGCCGCCTTCGGCTTCTCGGCCGGGAAAAGCTCCACGGACAACGCCGTCAAGATTGTCATGCGATAATGCGGCAAGGCCCCGCTTTGCCGACGGAGCGAACGCGTTGAGATAGTCGAACTGCTTCTGAGTAAGGCCGTCCATGCGCGAAGCCGAGGCGATCACCACAGGCACGCTGGCGGTTTTGATCAGAGCTTCGAGGCGGGCATCCTTTTCCGGCTCTGTTGCCTGGTCGAACAGAAGGTCGATGCCGATGGCGCGAGGGCGGGCAGTCTCGATCCGTGCCACGACGTCGGCCAAGAAGCCACGATCCAGCGGTGAGCGGTATGGAAAATCCGCGAGAGTCTGTTCTGTTATTGAGACCATCACGATGTTGGGTGGAGGACGGGTGAACGGCGAGATCGACACCATCATCACGTCCCGCAGGATATTCTCCAACGGCGGTGACACGAGAGCGGTCGCGAGGGCCAGCAGAACCAGATAGCCGAGTGATGCGGCGATCCCACCCCGCTCTAGGCTGACGATCCGGCCAAATGTCCACACGCAGAAGTAGACCCTCAAGCCCAGTGAAGCGCCGCTCGTGAGGAGCATACCCCCTCAGGCGCATCAAGCAAATGCTCGCCCGTTCGCGACAGCACGCAGGGCATGCACAGCCCGGCAGCAGCTACAACGTCCGCCAATGACCATATGGAGTCGCGGGCCCGACTCGTCCGCAACCCGCAGGCCAGGGCTCTTCTCGGTTGCATTAGCGTCTGCTACAGTTCCCTCGGGAGCCGTTTTCTGCCATGCGCAGCGTTTTCATTTTCTTGGTTCTATTGTTTGCGGCTGTTTCGGGACAAGCAATCGCCGAGAAACGCGTTGCGTTGGTGATTGGCAATTCGGCCTACCAGCACGCCGTCCAACTCGCCAATCCGAAGAACGATTCTTCCGACATGACTGCCAAGCTTGAAAGCCTTGGCTTCCAAGTCGTGAGCGACCAGGACCTCGACCTTGCTGGAATGCGTCGCACGGTACGCGACTTCCTGGAAAAGCTCGACGGTGCTGACATGGCGCTGTTCTTCTATGCCGGGCATGGCCTGCAGGTGAATGGCAACAACTACATGGTCCCGGTGGACGCCCAGTTGTCCGGCTACAATGACCTCGACTTCGAGGCCCTTCCGATGGACCTCGTACTTTCAGCGATGGAACGCAGCACCAAGGTCAACCTCATCTTCCTAGATGCCTGCCGGGACAATCCGTTCGCCGAGAAGCTTTCCCGCTCGATGGGGACGCGCTCAGGTTCCGTGGGTCGGGGTCTGGCCAGACTTGGCAGCGGCGTTGGTTCACTCATCGCATTCGCAACGCAACCAGGAAACGTGGCGATGGACGGCGCAGGTCGGAATTCTCCGTTCACGACCGCACTGCTCGCGCACCTCGGTACGCCGGGGCAGGATATCACGCGCGACCTCATTGATGTGCGCCGCGATGTGCTAGCTGCGACGGACGGCAAGCAAGTGCCGTGGGAAAACTCCTCGCTCACGGGCGAGATCGTATTGAAGCCTCTCGCCACGGAGCAACCGAAGGCGGTATCTGCCCCCACGCCACAATCAACTGCGCCGGACAATGCGGTTGAACTTGCATATTGGGCAACCATCAAGGACTCGACTGACAAGAGCTTCTTCGAGGCGTATCTGCAGCAATTTCCGACAGGCGCTTTTGCAGCCCTTGCGAAGTTGAAAATTGAAGCCATCGACAAGCGCATCGAGGCGGAAGGGCAGATAGCGCATCTGCCGGAGACGGAGCGCGCGACGAAGGCAAACGACGATACCAAGGCGGCAGAAGTCGCAAGCGTTGAACGGGCCGACCCGCTGACGCAGCCGCCGGCAACTACCACAGACGCCAGCGAACTTGCGCGCGCAACCCAAACGGAACTCTCCCGTATAGGATGTCTTGAAGGCCGGGCTGATGGAAAATGGGGGGCCGGCAGCCGCAGAGCGCTTCAGGACTATGCCAATCGGGAGGACATCAAACTCGCGTCGCTGGAACCTACCGGCGGATTGTTAGATAGACTGAAGGGGGTAGGAGGTCGTGTCTGTCCGCTAGTTTGTGGCGGCGGGACGGAGCCAAAGGACGGCCGTTGTGCGCCGCAGGTGAACGGCCTGAGCGCCTTCGATGGTACATGGAAGTTGGTCAGACGAGCGACGACGAACTGCGGCGACTGGCGCGAACTTTCAACATTCGTTCTCATAAGCAATGGTATAGTATCGTCCAGTTCTGGGTTTATCGGGAGAATTTCTAGTAGCGGCGCCGTCAATATAAAGCATACATTTGTCTATAACGGAAAAACGGGAGGGAACACGCTTACCGGCGTGATAAAGGGTGATAACGGGACTGGCAAGTTTAGGGGCACCGGAGTTGGCAGCGGGTGTTCAGGAAAGCTTGTCATGGAGAGAATGTAGAATGGCGTAGGCCGTTGTGACGACCGCATCACCGGGGGCTGTGCGTGAAGGTCGGCTTCCCAGTCCAGTCATCCTGAAAGCCGACTGTCCGCATTCGGCCCCCATCAAGACGTTTGGCACATTGGCGCCAAGCGTCCGCTCCTGGCGCATCTTTCCATTTGACCATAGGCGCATCCCACCCCAAGCGGTAGTTTAGCGTCGGATTTTTATCACCAGGATCTGCTCAGCGCCCCGCGTTCCCAGCGCAATCCGTTTAGCCGGGGATCGGCGGCAAAGGCCGTCCTGGAAAACTCGATCCGCTTTTCCGGGAACTCACAGATCGCCTGCACGCCGAAGCTGCCCAGCCGGATGCGCCAGGTGTGGGGTTCCAGCGGCTTCGGCCTGGCAAAGGCGCTACATGCCAGTAGCGCCACATTGGCGCCTTTCGGGTCGCGCACGGAGCGACAGCGGATCGCCTCTAGCCCGGCCTCGCGCGCGACATCGGCAATATTTTGGCAGGCCGCATAGTCGGTCGGGTGCGTCCACGCCGCCGCGTCGCGGTCGAGCGGCGGCCTTGTCAGGTCGATCACCTTTGTGCTCCGTATCGCGGCGGCGAAGGCTGTGTATTCAGCGGCGTCGTGCGGCCAGGGCGTATCCGGCGATTCCGCGAAGAACAGCAAGCGGTAAAAAGCCATCTCGGAAACGGCGGTCATCATGGTTTCCGCCGCATAGTAGACGCCCTTGGTCCTGCCGGCGCGGCGGAAGCGCGAACCGTGCGGGTAGATCGAGCCGTAGCGGAAGGGCGTTGCCAAGAGATAATGCAGATGCCGGCATTCCAAGGGGATTTGCGGCTTGGTTTCCTCGATCAGGTCTTCGAGGAGGGCCTGCTCGTCGAGCGTATCGACGATCTTCAATGTCGAGACGCGGTGCTGCGCCTCGACCATGCGCCAGTATTTGCCGTCGAGCCAGTACTTGCCCTCGAGCTTGGACTTGCCATCGAGTTTGGCGGCTTCAGACGAGAGCGCGTCGGGAGTCCAGATAGGCGATGACATCGACAAGTCCTGCTATCGTCACGATTTTTTCGAGCGGGGTGCCGTCGAAGGCCGTGTTGGCATTCTTCAGCCATGCCCGGGCGACGGTCTCGTCGCCGCCGGCAATGGCGTCGAGCGAGCGGAACAGCCGGACGAACAGCACGGCAAGCTCGAATGGCTTGGTCCCACGCTCCAGTAGGAATTCTTGCCTGCGCATGCGCGAAACCGTGGCTTGCGATACCCCGATAATGGAGGCAAGCATCCTGGCGGTAATGTCCAGCAGATCGGCGGCGCGCAGCGTGGCCTTGGTCAGGACTGCATTTTCGGCCGTGTTGGCGGCGAGATGGGGCTGCATTGTAAGCGTCTCTCCTTTCTGGTGAAAATATATGCGATGAAAATTCATATGGAAAGATGCTGGCTTTAAACAATTTGGCGGGCCGTCGAGAGGCTGCTCGCGCGGCCCGCCGCTTTGTACAAACCGTGCTGTGCATGACATGCCCGCCGAGTGTCGCATTTGCTGGGACATAGCCGCTGCAAAACTGGAATCCTGGCAAGCACGCCGATGCCATAAACGGCGATTTCAGGGTGGCGACTGAGTTGGGAGGCAAGATGGACGACGCTCATACCGGATCATGCCTGTGCGGGGCTGTGCGGTTCAGGACGCGCGGGCTGTTGCGCGGCGTGATCTATTGTCACTGCTCGCAGTGCCGGAAGCAAAGTGGTCACTTCTACGCTGCAACCAATGTTCCCAACGCAGACATCACAATAGCGGGCGCGGAAAGCATCACCTGGTACGAAGCATCTTCGTTTGCCAGGCGCGGTTTCTGTAAGACATGCGGCTCGCTGCTGTTCTGGAAGCCGCAGGATGATGAATATGTCTCGGTTTTGGCCGGACTGTTCGACAAGCCCACCGGACTTCAGGGCCAATGCCACATCTTCGTCGGCGACAAGGGCGACTACTACACGATCGACGATGGGCTGCCGCAGTTCGAGAAGTCGACGCCGTCGATCAAGGTCGCCGACGAATGATTTTGCAGAGGTCGCCTTATTCCCTTGATCCGGGCATTGCGCTATCCCCTGCCGGTGGTTCGGAAAGGTTTGGCATGCAGCGGCTGATCGATGCTTTCTTCAATTCAGTGCGGGCATTTCGCAAATTGGCTTCCAGCGAGAAAGCCTTCCAGCAGGAGTTGATGCTGCTCGTGCTTGCCTTGCCGCTCGGCTGGTTTGTTTCGGTGTCGTGGCGCGGCTATGCCCTGCTGATCGGCGCGGTGCTGCTGCTGATCATGGTCGAAGTGCTGAACACCGGCATCGAGGCCGCATGCGATGCGTTCAGCCGGGAGTTCAACGTCGATATCCAGCTCGCCAAGGACTGTGGTTCGCTGGCGGTGCTGATTTCGGTGGTGATTGTTGCCGGCGTCTGGGGCATCGCCATCATCGAGCGAATCATGGGGCTACCGATCTAGCACTTCAGACACTACATGGCGGTTACCAAAGGAGACTGTCATGTCGGAAGCCGTCGATTTTTTGCTGCTCGAACGCGCAGGCCTGCCGGACGATTTGCGCTGGCTGGCCGAGAAATACCCGCGCGAGATCTGGCAGGCGCATTCCAATATCCATGGCATTGCCAACATGTGGCTGCAGCGGCACGACATGTTCCGCGAGCTCGGCGGCATGCTGACCAACGGCATCGGCGACTATCGCGAGGGCAGGCTGACGGCGCCGGAGTTCGCGCGCTGGTTCGCGCCGCGCCTCAACCATTTTCTCGGCAATCTCGACGGCCACCACAATGTCGAGGACAATCATTATTTTCCGGTCTTCGCCAAGGCGGAGACCCGGCTGAAACGCGGCTTCGAGATTCTCGATGCCGATCATCACACGATCCATGAAGGGTTGGAGCGCAATGCCGAGGCCGCAAACGCCTTCATCCGCACGCTTCAGGAGAGCGAGGACAAGCAGCGCTTTGCCGCCGATGCCTATGCCGACGAGAACAGCCGGCTGATCGCCATGCTGACCCGGCACCTTGCCGATGAGGAAGACCTGATCATTCCACTGATCCTTGATCGTGGCGACCGGGCGCTCGGCATCGACTGATCCTCACCTCTCCTTGCTACGCTCCTTTTTGGCGATGGTGTGAGCGATGAACCAGGCAAGGACGGCCACGCCCAACCCAATCGCCAGGGCGATCAGCAATCGCTCGTGACGGGCCAACGCCTGGCCGACGATGCGCTCCGCGCCCAGTCCGAACACATAGCCGATGGTGGTGAACAATCCGGCCCAGACCATGGATGAAATGACGTTGAGAATGACAAAGCGCGTCACGGCAATGCCGGACAGTCCGGCCGCGATGCCGCCGACAAGGCGCAGGCCATAAATGAAGCGGTTTGACAGCACGAAAATGTCGGGATGGGTGGAGACAAGACGATAGGCGTGGCTGAAACCCGGCCGGCCCTTCAGTTTGACCACGAATGGATGGTCGGCGAAGCTTCGTCCGAGGATAAAGAAAAAGGTATCGCCGACAAAGGCGCCAATGGCCGATGCGAGAAAGGCCTGCCACAGGACGAAGACATGCTGATGCGCGAAAAACCCGCCGAGGAGGGCCGCACTTTCGCCCTCGGCGACACAGCCCAGAAAGACGGCAATCAGTCCATATTGTTCGATGAGATGGTGGATGGCATCCGTCATGAACGCGTCCGCTGCTTCGACAGAATCTCGTCGATCCGCTTCACCTGTTCGGCCAACTGCGCGATCTCGTCGCGCATGCCAACGATCTGGCTGTGGCGCAATTCGTCCAGCTTCTCATGCAGCGCCATGATCTCGATCTCGGCCTTGAGATTGACCTCGTAGTCGTGGGCGGCGTCGATGCGGTCACGCTCCGCCTGGCGGTTCTGCGCCATCATGATCACCGGCGCCTGCAGCGCAGCGATCATGGAGAGGATGAGGTTGAGGAAAATGAAGGGATAGGGATCGAAGGCATCGCGCGACAGGAGCCAGACATTGCCTGACGTCCACAGGATCAGGAAGGCGATGAAGGCCAGGATGAAGGACCAGGAACCGCCGATCCGGGCGATGGTGTCGGCGAGGCGGTCGCCAAACGTCTGATGAAAAGCGACGGCCTTGTTGGTGTTCTTCGAGATCGTGGTGCGTTCGAGCGTTGATTGCAGCACCCGGTTTTCGAGCGCGCTGAGACCATCCGGCTTTCGCTTTAGCCAGCGGTTTGCCAGATCTTCGATCGTCTTGTTCATTGTCGCCTCCGTCGTCAGCGATAGACCTAAAGGCTGCCGGTTCGCGCGGGAAGTGGTAGATTGACGCGATAAGGTGAGGAAACAATGTTGGATTTTCAGAAAATCCGCGCCCGCGCGGCCAAACGCAAGGGCGGGGAAGCGGCGCTGGCGTCGCTGCTGGGGCCCATGCCAGACAATGCCGCGGTGGCAAAGATTGCCGACGACCGGATCCTGTCGACGATGGCCGAGCGTGTTTTCGCCGCCGGCTTCGTCTGGCGCGTCATCGAACAGAAATGGCCGGGTTTCGAAGAGGCGTTTCTCGGCTTCGAGCCGAAACGGCTGTTGTTCCAGCCAGACGATTTTTGGCACGAGCTGACAGCCGACAAGCGCATCGTGCGCAATCCGCAAAAGATCAAATCCGTCCGCGACAACGCGGCCTTCGTCGAGCGGGTATCGAAGGAGCATGACGGCTTCGGCAAGTTCCTCGCCGACTGGCCTGAAGACGACCAGGTTGGGCTGATGGCCTATCTCGCCAAGCATGGCAGCCGGCTCGGCGGCAATACCGGCCAGTATTTTCTGAGGTGGCTGGAGTGGGACGCCTTCATCGTCTCGGCCGACATGGCGGCCGCACTTCGCGACGCCGGCCTCGACATCGCCGAAAGCCCGACCTCGAAGCGGGATCTCGACAAGATCCAGAACCAGATCAATGCCTGGGCAACGGAAACCGGCCTGCCGCGCCGGCATATTTCGCGCATCCTGGCGATGTCGATCGGCGAGAACCACTCGCCGGAGGCACTGCGCGAATATATGGGCGAATAAGACACGATCGACATTCGTCGATCGGTCCAATCGGTCTGACACGAATGACTTATGCCATTCGGTCTGGGTGGTCCAAATGAACGCCATTGCCCGGCGAATTCTGTCGCGCTAAGTCAGCAGGCATGACCGACAACACCGCTTCCGACATATTGCGCATCGCCGTCGCCCAGCTCAATCCGACGGTCGGCGACGTCGCCGGCAATCTCGCCAAGGCGCGCGAGGCGAGGGCGGATGCCGCCCGCCAGGGCGCCGACCTCGTGCTGTTCACCGAGCTTTTCCTCGCCGGCTATCCGCCCGAGGATCTTGTGCTGAAGCCAGCGTTCCTGAAGGCCTGCGAGCGGGCGGCGCAGGATTTCGCTGGCGATACCGCCGATGGCGGGCCGGGCGTCATTATCGGCACGCCGCTGAAGCGCAAGAGCGGCACGCACAATTCGATCGTCATTGCCGATGGCGGCAAGATCCTTGCCGAGCGCTACAAGCTCGATTTGCCGAACTACGGCGAATTCGACGAGAAGCGCGTCTTCCAGGCCGGCCCTGAAATGCAGGGACCGGTCAATTTCCGCGGCGTGCGCTTGGGGATTGCGATCTGCGAAGACATTTGGGGCGATGTCGCCATCTGCGAGACGCTGGCCGAAAGCGGCGCGGAAATCCTGCTGGTGCCGAACGGCTCGCCCTACTATCGCGGCAAGGTCGACGTTCGCCATCAGATCGTCATTCGCCAGGTCATCGAATGCGGATTGCCGATCATCTACGCCAATCAGCTTGGCGGCCAGGATGAGTTGGTCTTCGACGGCGCGTCGTTTGCCATAGGTTCTGACAAGACGCTTGCCTTCCAGATGAGCCAGTTCGAGGAGACGGTCAACGTCACCACCTGGAAGCGAAATCGCGCCGCCGCAGGCGCGCAAAGTGGAAATAATTCCGAGGGGTGGGTCTGCTCCGAAGGGCCGATGTCGAAAATCCCGGAAAAGGAGGAGGCCGATTATCGCGCCTGCATGCTGGGCCTGCGCGACTACGTCAACAAGAACGGCTTCAAGAATGTCGTGCTCGGTCTATCCGGCGGCATCGATTCGGCGATCTGCGCAGCACTTGCCGTCGATGCGCTCGGCGAGGAACGGCTGCGCGCCGTGATGATGCCTTATCGCTACACCTCGAAGGACTCGCTCAAAGACGCCGAGGACTGCGCCCGCGCGCTCGGCTGCCGCTACGACATCGTGCCGATCTTCGAGCCGGTCGAGGGATTCCTGCATACGCTGACGCAGCTTTTCGAGGGCACCAAGGAAGGCATTACCGAGGAAAACCTGCAGAGCCGCGCGCGCGGCACCATTTTGATGGCGATCTCCAACAAATTCGGCTCGATGGTGGTCACCACCGGCAACAAGAGCGAGATGTCGGTTGGCTACGCCACGCTCTACGGCGACATGAATGGCGGTTTCAACCCGATCAAGGACCTCTACAAGATGCAGGTCTATGCGCTGGCGCGCTGGCGCAATACGCACGTGCCGCCGGGTGCGCTGGGTTCATCCGGCGAGGTGATCCCGAACAACATCATCGACAAGGCGCCGTCGGCGGAACTGCGCGAGAACCAGACGGATCAGGATTCGCTACCGCCCTATCCGGTGCTGGACGACATATTGGAGTGTCTGGTCGAGAACGAGATGGGTGTCGACGAGATCGTGGCCCGCGGCCACGACCGGGCGACGGTGACGCGCGTCGAGCACCTGCTCTACATCGCCGAATACAAGCGCCGGCAGGCAGCGCCCGGCGTGAAGATCACCAAAAAGAATTTCGGCCGCGACCGCCGTTATCCCATCACCAACCGGTTCAGGGATGGCGGGTAGATCACCGTTTCTCGCTCTTGTGAAAATGGCTGCCGCGAGGAAGTGCACAACCCGCGATTGTTGCAAAATGGTCTCACTGGTTGGACCAGATGCGCTTTCGGCCTTCCACTGACTTGGCGCGGCGTTGAGGCGTCTCTATAAGGGCGTCTCCGTGATCCCCCTACGCATCGGCCCGAAAATCGCAATCGATTTTCGGAAAGCACGATGCGCAGGTTCAAAATGTTAGAGCGTACTTTGTGCGTCCAAATGGACGCACGTCGCTCTAATGGGAGGACCGAATGGCAGGATTTGATACCGTTATGCAAGGCCGCGAAGCCTAGGTCTCAGAGGGCGCGCCGGAAGGTTTTCATCTTCACGGCCAAGCCCATCGGACAACAGGCGTTCGTCGATGCCGGTCGCTGCCCGTATTCGGGCGAGCCGCCAAATATGCCGAACCTCCGCATTCCCGGGCGCTAATTCGCCCAACGCGGTTTTTTCAATTTTTCGACCTTACCGGGACCGGGCTCGCTTGCGCCGAATGACATCATGGCTCGTTTTCAGATAGATTTGCGCGCCGGCGCCTTTCGCAGCGTCCTTGGCTTCACGCTCAGCCATTGGCGGCGCCAGCCGTGGCGGCTTTCGCTCATCATGGGCACGTTCCTGCTGTCGACCTTGGCCGACGTGCTGACGCCGCTCTATTCCGGCCGGCTGGTCGACGCCGTTGCCAGCAGTGCTGCAGCCGACGATGTCGCGTGGAATGCGGCGACGGCGGCGTTTTCGATGCTGGTGGCGCTGGCGCTCACCGGCGTCGTGCTGCGCAACCTCGCCTTCATGGCTATCGTCGAACTGACCCTGAAGATGATGGCGGATATCGCCGCCGACGCGTTCCATCGCGTCCAGCGCTTCTCCACCGACTGGCACGCCAACAGCTTCGCCGGATCGACCGTGCGCAAGATAACCCGCGGCATGTGGGCGCTCGACCTGCTCAACGACACGATCCTGATAGCGCTGCTGCCGTCCGTCGTCATGCTCGTCGGTTCGACGCTGCTGCTCGGCTGGTTCTGGCCGCTGATGGGTGCTGTCGTCGCCGCAGGTTCGGTGCTGTTCATCGCGGTGACGGCGCTGCTGTCGCTTGGCTATGTCGCGCCCGCGGCAAGGCTTGCCAACGCATGGGACACGCGCCTGGGCGGCTCGCTGGCCGATGCGGTGAGCTGCAACGCCGTGGTCAAGGGTTTTGGCGCCGAGGAACGCGAGGAAACGCGCCTCGCCAAGGTCGTCGCCAGATGGCGCGCCCGCACGCGCCGCACTTGGGTGCGCGGCACCGTCAACGGCACCACGCAAGGGTCGATGCTGCTGCTTCTGAGAACAGCGGTGATAGGATTCTCCCTGCTTTTGTGGTCGTGGGGGCAGGCGAGCGCCGGCGATGTCACCTTCGTGCTGACCTCGTTCTTCGTGCTGCAAGGCTATTTGCGCGATATCGGCACGCATATCCGCAATTTGCAGCGCTCGATCAACGACATGGAGGAACTGGTCGACTTCCAGTTCGAGCGCCTCGGCATCGAGGATGTGCCTGGCGCCAGGCCGATCCGCATCACCGACGGCCGCGTCAGCTTCGACAAAGTCACCTTCCATTATGGCAGCCACCGACTGCCGCTCTATCGCGACTTTTCGGTGGACATCGCGCCGGGCGAGCGCGTCGGGCTGGTCGGCCATTCGGGCTCGGGCAAGACGACCTTCGTCAAGCTGATCCAGCGCCTTTACGACGTGAACGCGGGAACGATCCTGATCGACGGTCAGGATATTTCCGGGGTGGCGCAGGCGTCGCTGCGCGGGCAGATCGCCATCGTCCAGCAGGAGCCGATCCTGTTCCACCGGTCGCTGGCCGAAAACATCGCCTATGCCCGGCCGAGCGCCACGCAAGCCGAAATCGAGCACGCCGCACGGCTGGCAAGCGCGCACGACTTCATCGTCGATCTGCCGAAAGGCTATGGCACGCTGGTCGGCGAGCGCGGCGTGAAACTGTCGGGCGGCGAGCGCCAGCGCGTGGCGATCGCGCGGGCCTTCCTCGCCGATGCGCGGATCCTCATTCTGGACGAGGCGACGTCGAGCCTCGATTCAGAATCGGAGGTGCTGATCCAGCAGGCGATGGAGCGGTTGATGGTCGGCCGCACGACGCTGGTCATCGCGCACCGGCTTTCGACGGTACGGGCGCTGGACAGGCTTCTAGTGTTCGATCGCGGCCGCATCGTCGAGGAGGGTTCGCATGACCAACTAATCCGGCTGCAGGGCGGCATCTACCGCCGGCTGTTCGAGCGCCAGGCGCTCGAATTGACCAAGGGGCTGGCGATCTGACGGCCTACAGCGCCGCGCGTCCATTAGAGCGACGTGCGTCCACTTGGACGCACAAAGTACGCTCTAACATTTTGAATCTGCGCATCGTGCTTTCCGAAAATCGGTTCCGATTTTCGGGCCGATGCGCTAGAGCGACGTGTGTCCACTTGGACGCACAACGTACGCTCTAACACTTTGAATCTGCGCATCGTGCTTTCCGAAAATCGGTTCCGATTTTCGGGCCGATGCGGTAGGACGCGCGGCGCTGCCGCCTTTTCATCGCCTTCGTCATGTTCTATGTCTGCGGCCAGGCGCGGGGGCGTGTCTTGTCAACAGCAAAACCATCCGGTACGCCCCGTTCATGACAGTTACCGTCCGTTTCGCCCCGTCACCAACCGGCCGCATTCATATCGGCAATGCGCGCACTGCGCTGTTCAATTGGGTGTTCGCCATGAACAACAAGGGCCGCTTCATCCAGCGCTTCGATGACACCGACGTCGCGCGCTCGACGCAGGAATTCTCCGACGCCATCCTCTACGACCTGCATTGGCTGGGCATCTTTCCCGACGCCACGGAATACCAGTCACGGCGCTTCGAGATCTACGATGCGGCGATGGAGAAATTGAAGGCAGCGCGCCTTCTCTATGCTTGTTACGAGACACCCGAAGAGCTCGATCTCAGGCGCAAGGTGCGCCGCACGCGCGGCCTGCCGCCGGTCTACGGCCGCGAAGCGTTGACGCTGACGCCTGAGCAGATCGCCGAATACCAGTCCGATGGCCGCCGGCCGCACTGGCGCTTTCTGCTGCCCAATTTCACCAGCGACCCCTTGCAGCCGGAGCGCACGGAAATCCACTGGAACGATCTGGTGCGCGGCGAGGAAACCGTCGACCTCGCCTCGCTTTCCGACCCGGTTCTAATGCGCGAGGACGGGACCTATCTCTATACTCTGCCTTCGGTGGTCGACGACATCGAGATGGGCGTCAGCCACGTTATCCGTGGCGACGACCACGTCACCAACACCGGTGTGCAGATCGCCCTGTTCCAGGCATTGGGTGCCGAGCCGCCGGTGTTCGGCCACCACAATCTGTTGACCACCGCATCGGGCGAGGGCCTGTCGAAGCGGAGCGGCGCGCTCTCCATCGAGAGCTTGCGCGAGACCGGCATCGAACCGATGGCCGTCGCCTCGCTGGCCGTGCTTGTCGGCACCTCGGAAAACGTCGTGGCGGTGCCCGATATGACCGAGCTTGCCCGGCGCTTCGATCCGGCCGCGACCTCGAAATCCGCCGCGAAATTCGACCCGGACGAGCTCTTCGTGCTCAACCGCACGCTGCTGCATCATATGCCGTTTTCAGAGGCGCGCGACCGGCTGATCGTGCTCGGCATTTCCGGCGAACAGGCCGAGCCGTTCTGGCTGGCGGTGCGCGGCAATCTCGACAGGCTGGCCGATGCCGCAATCTGGTGGCGCACACTTCGCGACGGCCCGCAGGAGCAGCCGGACTTTTCCGACGTCGACCGCGATTTCCTTCGCCAGGCGTTCGACCTTTTGCCGGAAGACCCCTGGAACGGGTCGGTGTGGAAGGAGTGGACGGGCAGGATCAGGGAAGCGACCGGCCGCAAGGGCAAGGCGCTGTTCATGCCGCTCAGGTTGGCGCTTACGGGGCAGCCTTCGGGACCGGAGCTTGCAGATCTGTTGCCGCTGCTGGGTCGGGAAGGAACGTTGGCCCGACGACCCTGACCTTGCGCTGTCCCGGCGGCGGCAAAGTCGTCGGCGAGGGTTTGACGGCGAGGCGCTTGATGACGTCGCGGTCGAGCCCGCCTTCGACATTGGCCAATGTCTCGGGGTCGGCGCCTGGATCGGGTTTGGCGACAGGCAATGGTGTGGTCTCTACATCGGGGTCAGTCTGTTCCGGGCTTGGCGGGTTGCCGGCAATGATCTCGAAATTTCGTGCTGCGTTGCAGCCGCAGGCCGGCGAGGGAGAGGTTTCGGGCTGCTTGTAGAGATAGGCGGTCGGCAGTTCGCTATAGGGCCTGCCGGTTACCGAAGACGTCATGTCAGCCGAGTTGTCGCCTATGCCGCGCGCATAAAACACCTGCATCTCGGTGCCGGGGCAACTCGAATCGCAGTTCTTCTGATCGCGCTCGAAATCGCCCAGCGAGGCGGCATTCGACATCGGGAAGAAATAGCCGTCGCAGGTGCGCACACACATTGTGCGGAATTCGTCGCCGAGGCGCGGCAGGTCCATGCCGTCGGGCTGATTGATCATGGCGCGGACACCGCGTTCTTCGTCGGGATCGCTCGGTTCGTCCAGCGCATCGGGCTGATTTCTGGCGTCGCCCAAAAGCCGATCGAGCAGATTTCCATTGCCATTCTCACGGTTCGCCTCCAGGACAGGCGCACGTTCCGAAGGCACGATGCTGTCGCGACAGCCATTGGCGTCGAGCGAAGCCAATATGCGCGCGCGATCGCGGCGCGAGCCGCCGTCGGCGAGCTGCGCGCGCTTGATCTGCAGGGCATCGAGATTGGCGATCATGCGGTCGAGCGTGGCCTCGAGTGCGCCGCAAGCGTTGCGATTGCGGCCGAGCAGCAAAAAGTCGCAGCCGGCGCTGTCGGACTGGCGGCTTGCCTTTGAAATCTGCTCGCGCTGTCGCACGATCGCGTCGTCGTATTTCCTGAGCAGGGCCGGCTTGCCGCCACCGCGCGAAGCGGCCGCGAGATCGGCTTCCAGCTGGCGGCAAACACCGGAGGCGGCCTGCGGCTGAGTGACGGCAAGGCCTGATAACGCCAGTGCACCGAGCAGCGCCGCGGCACGCGTCAGCTTCCACCCTCCGCCCGTCATTCGCCGTGAACTCCGTTTAACCGCCCGTCGCGAAAGCTACCGCTTTGCGGTTATTTGTTAGCTTACCGCGAAAGGCCGTTTTAGCCCAGATTTACGACCGCCTGCGCCTTATGGGCCGCTTCGACCACGGCGAGCGCCGTCATGTTGACGACACCGCGTGACGTCACCGACGGCGTCAATATATGCGCCGGCCTGTCGGTGCCGAGCAGGATCGGCCCGACATGCAGCGCGTCCATCATCGCGCGCAGCGCGGTGAGCGTGATGTTCGCCGAATCGAGATTGGGGAACACCAGCAGATTGGCTTCGCCCTTCAGCCGCGAATGCGGATAGACGCGCTGGCGCAGTTGCTCCGACAGAGCCGAGTCGGCATGCATCTCGCCGTCGCATTGCAGGTCTGGCGCAATGCGCGCCAGGATCGCCGCTGCCTGCCGCATCTTGAGCGCGCTTGGCGAATCGCGTGAGCCGAAATCCGAATGCGACAGCAGGGCGGCCTTGGGCTCGATGCCGAAGCGCTGGATTTCTTCGGCAGCCAGCACCGTCATCTCGGCGATCTCCTCGGCCGTCGGATCGACGGTGACATGCGTGTCGGTGAGGAAAATGATGCCGCGCTGCGAGATCAGCATGGAAAGCGTCGACAGGTCATGATCCTTGATACCGGCGCGCGGGCCGATGATCAGGGTGACATTGCGCAAATGCCGCTCGAAACGCCCTTCCAGTCCGCAGACCATGGCGTCGGCGTCGCCACGCTTAAGGGCAAGTGCTGCGATCACGGTGTTGTCGGTGCGCACCATGGTGCGCGCGGCCTCCGTCGTCACACCGCGCCGGCCGGCGAGTTCAATTAAAAGGTCGACATAGTGGCGATAACGGGGATCGTCCTCGGGATTGATCAGGCCGAAATCGACGCCCGGCTTGATGCGCAGCCCGTAGCGTTTCAGCCTGACTTCGATGACATGCGGGCGACCGATCAGGATCGGCTCGGCGATGCCTTCCTCCAGCACCACCTGGGCGGCACGCAGCACGCGCTCGTCCTCGCCGTCGGCATAGATAACGCGCTTGGCGCTCGACGTCTTGGCCATCGTGAACACCGGCTTCATGACCAGGCCGGAGCGGAAGACAAAGCGGTTCAGCGTGTCGATATAGACCGTCATGTCGGTGATCGGCCGTGTCGCGACACCGGTGTCGCAGGCGGCCTTGGCGACGGCCGGAGCGATGCGCAGGATCAGCCTGGGATCAAAGGGCGAGGGGATCAGGAAATCGGGCCCGAAGATCGGCGTTTCGCCGGAATAGGCGCGGGCGGCGACATCCGACGGTTCCTCGCGGGCAAGGGCCGCGATCGCCCGCACCGCGGCCATCTTCATCTCTTCGTTGATGGCGCTGGCGCCGCAGTCCAATGCGCCACGAAAAATGTAAGGAAAACAAAGTACATTGTTGACTTGATTGGGAAAATCGGAGCGGCCGGTGCAGATCATCGCGTCGGGTCGCGCCGCCCGTGCTGCTTCCGGCATGATCTCGGGGTTGGGGTTGGCCAGCGCCAGGATCAGCGGTTTTGGCGCCATATGCTGGAGCAATTCCGGTTTCAGCACGCCGGCGGCCGAAAGACCCAGGAACACGTCGGCGCCCGGCAGCACATCGGCCAGCGTGCGCGCCTCGGTGTCCTTCACATAGGGGTCCTTCCAGCGGTCCATCTCGTCGACGCGGCCCTTGTAGGCGACGCCGAAACGGTCGGTGACCCAGATGTTTTCGACGCGCGCGCCAAGCAAAACCAGCAAGTTGAGGCAGGCAAGGGCCGCAGCTCCTGCGCCGGAGGTGACGATCTTGATGTCGGAGATGGTCTTGCCGGCAAATTCCAGCCCGTTGAGCACGGCCGCGGCGACAATGATCGCGGTGCCGTGCTGGTCGTCGTGGAAGACCGGTATGGCCATGCGGGCCTTGAGCCGTTCCTCGACCTCGAAGCATTCGGGCGCCTTGATGTCTTCGAGGTTGATGCCGCCGAAGGTCGGCTCCAGCGCCGAGATCGTCTCGACCATGCGCTCGATGTCAGGCGCGTCGATCTCGATATCGAAGACGTCGATGCCGGCGAATTTCTTGAACAGCACCGCCTTGCCTTCCATCACCGGCTTGGAGGCCAGCGGACCGATATTGCCCAAGCCGAGCACCGCCGAACCATTCGAGACGACGCCAACCAGATTGGCGCGCGCCGTGTAGTCGGCGGCGGTTGCCGGATTGTCGCGGATTTCCAGACAGGGCGCCGCGACGCCGGGCGAATAGGCAAGCGCCAGGTCGCGCTGGTTGCCGAGCGGCTTTGTTGCCTGGATTTCAAGCTTTCCAGGCCGTGGATGCTTGTGGAAATAAAGTGCGGCTTCGTCGAGGTCCGACCGGGCTGCTTTTTTGTTTTCGCCTTCCATGCGGGCCTCCCTGCGATCCTGCCTTGAAGCCCTTTTAGCATGCAGCGTTGGATTTTCACGATGCCAAATGACGCAACCGCCAATTAGGCGCAAGAATCGTCAAAAACTCATCTATGTCAGACTGTTGCGCTGAAATCCTCACCTGCCTTGTCACTGCCGGGCTGATGTCATGGGAGCGCATTGCGCGACCGGGTTATGTCCGATCGCCGGCGGTCAAGTCACGTCTAGACGACCTCAAGCAGTTTCCAGACGCTGTCGACGAGGCCGACCGTGGCCGCCGTTTCGCGATCACGGCAAGCGGCCAGGCGGGCAGCGATACGTCGGCGATTGCTGCATACCGGACGCCCTGAAATACAAGGCGCTGTGTCGATCGTGGCAGCAGGGCCGCGCCCAAGCCTGTGGACACGAGCGATAGCATGGTCAGTGCCCGCGTCGCCTCCTGGACGATCCGCTTGGTGAACGTGTCCACGATGCGGGCATGGGGCGCCGGGCCTTGTGCAGCCGGAAACATGATGAGCCCGTGTCGGGCGATGTCCGCCAGCGTCACCCGTGCGTCTGCCGGTCGTCAGGCAGAACGGCAATAAGATCTTCAGCAGGATAGTCATGGACGTCGAGACGTTCGTCGGTCCCGAGCGGTGGATGCACGAAACCGATGTCGATCTCACTCAGCGACAACGCCGCAATCTGCTCATTGGTGGACATCTCGATCAAACGCGTCATCGATAAGATATCGAATAGCTGGCAGTCTTTGCGGAACGCAATTGCGACCGGAGATATCATGTCCCATTTCACCGTTTTCCCCCTCGTGCTCACAGTAGCCATGATGGCCGCCGCTCCAGCACTGGCAGGCACTCGCCTCTGACGAGACGGCGTCGACCCGCCAGCCGCCGAGTTTCCGGTCACCGAGCGGCGCTATGGCCGACAGTTTCGAACTCGCGTTCGATCGCCGGCAATGGTCGGCGGCGGCCCTCACAATGCCAGTGCTCGCCATCCGCTCCGGACGGGATTTCTGGAGCCGGCCACAGGACGCGAAGACAATCGTGGACGAAGCACCAAAAGCGGAACGTCTGGACATCCCGGAAGCCACGCACTTCGTGCATCTCGACCGCGAGGCCGCAGGACGCGGTGTGTTCCTCGACGCTGTGAAGCGGTTTCTCGATCGGCCGGAGGAATGACCATGACGGGAAGTTCGTATGTCTTGCGGGAGCAGCAGCCGCAAGGGTGTCCGGTCGACCGCCTCCAGGCTTTCCGGCTACCGTCCACCCGACAGCTACTCACCGCGCGGGTTGCGGGGCTGCGCCTATCTCCGCCGCGCCACATCTCGACTCTCCCGTCTCCGCCAATTCCCTGCGCGTACAAACGTCAGACTTCACTAGACCGGCGCCGTTTCCTTGGATGCACACGCTTTTTTGTCATCGATGAGCGCACCCATCGCAGCGAGGTGCTCGGTGAAGCCGTCAACGAACCGCCTGACCTTCAATGGTATGAAGCGGTTCGACGGATAGACCGCATGCACGTGGTGCGGTGCGTAGTGCCAGTCAGGCAGCACATATTCGAGCCGCCCTTGCGCGACGAGCGGGTCGAGTATCACCTTGTGGCCGAGGCCGATGCCGATGCCAGACAGCAGTGCCTGCTGGTTAAGGAGCGAATTGTTGGAGCGCATGGCCGGCCGAATCCGCACCTCGGCCTTTTGGCCGCCTGGGCCGGTGAGCGGAACGATCTCGCGCGTCGTGATGTGGGCGTAAAGCAGGTAGTCATGCTCGGCAAGATCCTCAGGTCGCCGCGGCCTGCCCATCCGGTCGAGATAGTCCGGCGTTGCCGCGAGGCGTCGCTCCATCACACCCAGCTTGCGCACGATCAGCCGATCGTCATCGATGGTCCCCATGCGGATCACAACGTCGAGCCGCTCTGCGATTACGTCGACGAAACTGTCGGTCAGTGCCACGTCGAGCATCAGTTCCGGATAGGACCGCTTGAACTCGATCAGATAGTTGCTGAGCATACCGGCACCGAAGCTGGCCGGCGCGCCGACGGCAAGGCGTCCGCACATCTTCGATTCGAGGCAACCGACGCTGCGGTCCGCCTCTTCGAGGCGCTCGACGATGTCGCGGGCGCGCTCCAGATAGCTCCGGCCGGCTTCCGTCGGCGAAACATGGCGGGTCGTACGGTCAAAAAGCCGGACACCGAGGCGCTTTTCCAGTGCGCGGATCTGTTGGCTGACGGCCGGCTGGCTCAAGCCTAGCCCGCGCGCGGCCGCCGAGAAGCTGCCGGTCTCGGAGGCGCGTATGAAGCTGGTCAGCTCGGTCAGGCGGTCCATGATAGCAACTCCCCGTCATGATTAATAAGCAAGGGTAATAGCTTGTATAAGAAACGGGCAAGTTCAAAAAGCTGAACCTATGAAGTAGACCCGTCTTGCTCTGACCCGGAGCCTCTACGATCCCCCAACCGGAGATGATGCCATGACGCTTTCCCGCCGCCATTTCCTCGCCGGTGCCGGCCTGGCCGGCGGCACTCTCCTAGCCAATGTCTCCGTTCCGGCCTTGGCCCGCGCGCCGCTGGTCGACGCCGCAACGCTTGGTGCGCTGCGCCGCAACGTGGGATCGGTCCAGGTTACGGCGCTGCTGGACGGCTACATCGACATTGGTTCCGAGCTGGTCATCGGGCTCGCTGAGGCCGATGCGGAGCGGCTGGCGAGGGCCAGCTTCCAGAAGCCCGGACCGCGCCGCGCACCGGTCAATGCCTATCTCATCAATCTGGGCGACCGTCTGGTGCTCGTCGACGCCGGTACGTCGGACAGCATGGGCCCGTCACTCGGGCGACTTCCGGCCGCTATCGAGGCGGCCGGCGTCTCTCCGGACCAGATCGACACATTGCTGATTACCCACATGCATCCCGACCATATCAACGGCGTGCTGACTCCCGCCGGCCAGGCGCTGTTTCCCAATGCCGAGCTCGTCGTCACCGCCACCGACTACGCCTTCTGGCACGACGACGCGAACATGAACCAGGCGCCGGACGAGGCGAAGCCGTTCTTCATCGGGGCACGCAAGGCTGCCGCCGCTTATGCGGACCGCCTGCGGCAAGTGGACGGCGAGCGTGAGGCGCTCGGCTCGATCCGCACCGTGCCGCTGCCCGGCCACACTCCGGGCCATGCCGGATTCATCGTGGAATCGGGCGGCGAGGCGCTGTTCATCTGGGGCGATGTCGTGCACATGGCGACCTACCAGTTCGCGCGCCCGGACTGGAGCATCGCGTTCGATGTCGATTCCAAACTGGCCGCCGAAACGCGCAAGCGGACGCTCGATCGGGTCGCTGCCGACCGGATGCTGATCGCCGGAATGCATTTGCCGTTCCCGGGTTTCGGACACGTCGCGCGCGACGGCCAAGCCTATCGCTTCGTGCCGGCCGAATGGTCCTATGAACTGTAGTGGCGGCCAGCGCGGGAAGGGGCGGCGTTCCCAGCAGGTACCAGGCGTTAGGTATTAGAACGCGCTGACATAGGCGCCGCCGTCGACCGGTATGTTCTGCCCGGTCAGGTAGCCGGCATGAACCGAGCACAGGAAGGCGCAGATCTGGCCGAATTCCTCCGGCGTGCCGAGCCGCTTGGCCTGAACGTTGGCTGCTGCCTGGGTCTTGCGCACGGCGGCAGCAGCCGGATCTTCGGGGGTGCCGGCTTCATGCGGAGGGCGCAGCCTGTCGGTGTCGATCTTGCCCGGCAGCATGTTGTTGATCGTCACATTGCGGTCGATCACCGTCCGCGCGACGCCGGCCAGGAACGAAGTCAGGCCGGCGCGCGCGCCGGACGACAGATCGAGGCCGGGAATGGGAACATAGACCGACAGCGAGGTGATGTTGACGATGCGGCCGAAGCCGCGTTCGGCCATGCCGTCGATGACAGCCTGAACCAGCTCGACCGGGGTCACCATGTTCTGGGTGACGCCTTCGAGGATCTTTTCGCGGTCGAGTTCGCGGAAATCGCGAAGCGGCGGTCCGCCATTGTTGTTGACGAGGATATCGGGATTGGGACAGGCGGCAAGCAGCGCCTTCTGCACCTCGGGCTTCGACACGTCGCCGACGATTTCGGTCACCTCGACGCCAAATCTTTCGCGCAGTTCGGCGGCGGTCTTCGCCAATTGGTCGGCATTGCGCCCGTTGACGACCAGATCACAGCCGGCCTCGGCCAGCGCCATGGCGCAACCGCGCCCAAGTCCCTTGCTCGAAGCACAGACGATGGCCTTTTTTCCGCGAATACCGAGATCCATGGCGATTTCTCCTCTGATTGGCGCGGCAACCTACTCTTGAGGCTGGACCAATCGCAACCGTCATACGGTTGTTGCATGAATCGGGGCATAGGCTGCACGAGAGCAACGGTGAGAATCCAATGCCTGGCGCAGAGCCCCGCACTTTCCGCAGCATGTTCATCTCCGACGTCCATCTCGGATCGAAGGCGGCGAAGGCCGAGTTCCTGATCGATTTCCTGCGCCATCACGACGCCGATATCATCTATCTCGTCGGCGACATCGTCGACGGCTGGCGGCTGAGACGGAACTGGCACTGGCCGCAGAGCCACAACGACGTCGTCCAGAAATTGCTGCGTAAGGCGCGCAAGGGCGCTAGCATCACCTACATCGCCGGCAATCACGACGAGTTCGCGCGCCAGTTCCAAGGCGTGCATTTCGGCGGCATCGTCGTCGCCGACCGCGCCATTCACGAGACCGCCGACGGCAAACGTCTTCTTGTTATCCATGGCGACCAGTTCGACACTGTCGTCCACAATGCGCGCTGGCTGGCCTATCTTGGCGACTATGCCTACGACGCGGCCATGCTCGTTAACCGCGTGGTGACGCGGCTTCGCCAACTGCTTGGCCTGCCTTATTGGTCGTTTTCGTCCTGGGCCAAGGTCAACGTCAAAAAGGCGGTGAATTTCATCGGCTCGTTCCAAACGATGCTGACCGAGGAAGCGCGCCGCTCGCATGTCGACGGCGTGATCTGCGGGCACATCCACCATGCCGCGATCGAAAATTATGAGGACGTGCAATACATCAACACCGGCGATTGGGTGGAGAGTTGCACCGCGGTGGTCGAGCATTTCGACGGCCGGATGGAGATCCTGCACTGGGCGCACGTCCTGCCGGAGGCTCCGGTCGGCAGCGAAGTGCTCGTGCCGATCGACATCAAGGGCAGGGCAGTCCAGGCTGCCTGACCAAACCCGACCTCACCTCGCTTTAATCGATTAGTCCAAGCGGTTCCGCCGACTTTTTCAGCATGTTATGGATTTGGCGTGCGCTGCAGGCCGACTCGGCTGAACGCTGCGCCGACGGATTGCCTGTTGATGTCCTCCCTGCCGCCGCTTTCACCCGAACAGCTCGTCAAGCCGCGTCATTTCGAACTGCGCATGGGCCTGATTTTCTTCACGCTTTTCGTGCCGCTCGGAATGCATTTGCCATATTTCCCGCTGTGGTTGCAGGCAGAGGGTTTCGATGCCGAGCAGATAGCGGTCATTCTCGCAGCACCAATGTTCCTGCGCGTGGTGACGACGCCATTGCTTACAGCACTGGCCGACAGGGCGAGCGACCGCGCCCATGTCTATGTCGCGCTGGTGGCCGCATCTGTGGCTGCGTCCGCCGGTTATTTCCTGACGCCGACCTACGCCATGGTGCTCACCGTTTCGCTGGCGCTCACCGTGGTCTGGACACCGCATTCGCCGATTGCCGATTCGCTGGCGCTATCGGGTGTGCGCCGCTTCGGCTCCAACTACGCAAGCATGCGCAAATGGGGATCGATCTCCTATCTGTGCGCAAATCTTGCGGGCGGTTTCATCCTGTCGGCGACCGGCGCCCAGGCTGTTCCGATGATCATCTTCGTGGCGTTTGGCGCCGCGCTTGTCGTCGGATTGATCGCGCCGCGGCTCGGCCGTCCGCGCCGTGCCTCGCCGCTTTCGGCGGCCGACATCCAGCAATCGGCGCCAAAACTCCTCAACGCCTATTTCCTGTATTTCTCCATCGGCGTCGGCGTCATCACCGCCAGCCACGCGTTTTTCTACGGCTTCGTCTCGATCTACTGGAAATCGATCGGCATCGGCGATCAGGTTGTCGGGTTGCTTTGGGGCTGGGGTGTGGTGGCCGAGATCGGCATGTTCATGGTCTTTACCCGGGTTTTCGGCTCCTTCTCGGTCGTGTCGATCATGGTGATGGCCGGGATAGGCGCGATCATGCGCTGGATTGCCTTCCCCATGATCTGGCCGCTCGGCCTCGGCATTGCCGGATTCTTCGCTGTCCAGACGCTGCATGCGGTCTCCGTGGCGCTGGTTTTGATCGGCCTGCAGAAAATGATCGGTGAGACGGTCGCGGAGGAACGCACCGGGGCCGCGCAAGGCATCGCCTATTTCTCCAACGGCTTTTTCACGGCCGTGGTGACGCTCATGTCCGGGCCTCTGTATGACCGCTTCGGCGTGGGTGGTTTTTTTGCCATGGTTCCGATCGCCTTGGTCGGCCTTGTACTGATCGGGTTTGCCGCGCGTTCAGCCCCACAGCGCCGCATCGGGCGGTGACACCAGTGAACCTTGGTAGACGAGACCGGGAACACGGTCGCGGGCAAGCAGCAGCGGCCCGTCGAGATCGACGAAATCGGCATCCTGCGCCAAGAGCACGGCCGGCGCCATGGCCAATGACGTGCCGACCATGCAGCCGACCATGACGCCAAAACCCAGTTCGCGGGCGCGATCGCGAAGGACGAGAGCAGCGGTCAAGCCGCCTGACTTGTCGAGCTTGATGTTGACGGCATCGTAAAGGCCGACAAGCGAGGCAAGGCCCCCTGCCTCATGCACACTTTCATCGGCGCAGATCGGCACCGGATGCGCGATGTGGCGAAGGATGCCGTCACGGCCCGCCGGCAGCGGCTGTTCAATCAGGGCGATGCCGTATTCGGCGGCAAAGGCGAGATTTGCAACGATGTTGTCGTCGCTCCAGCCCTCATTAGCGTCAAGGATGATGCGGCCCGCCGGTGCCGCCTCTCTAACCGCACGGATACGGGCCATATCGTTGTCGCCGCCGATCTTGACCTTGAGCAGCGGGCGCTGGGCGTTGGCGCGGGCCTGGGCTGCCATCGCTCCAGGCTCACCGAGCGACAGAGTGTAGGCCGTCTCAAGCGCCCTCGGCGGAACCGTGCAGATGCTGAAAGCGACCGGCTTGCCTGTGATCTTCGCCTCCAGGTCCCATAGCGCGCAGTCGACGGCGTTGCGCGCCGCGCCCGCCGGCATGGCGTCGAGCAGCGCGGCCCGGCTGATGCCGCCTTGAATCTGCTCCCGCATCGCCTCGATCGCATCGCGCACACCGTCCATCGTTTCGCCATAGCGTTTATAGGGAACGCATTCGCCGCGCCCGCTATGGTTGGCTTGGCTGATCGTCACTGTGATAACCTCGGCCTCGGTCTTCGAACCGCGCGAAATGGTGAAGGTCCCGGCGATGGGAAAGCGCTCGGACTCGACCGAAATGACACGCGCCATATTTTTCTGCTCCGGCTGTGCGACAACAAGCTTGTCGGCAAATCGACAGGTGGGTTCCGTCAGGTTAAACAGATGGCCCGTCAGGCTAAACAGGACGCCATGTTGACGATCCGCAAACGCTTCGCAAGCGGCAAGACCGCCAAGGAGGCCGACCACCAGCCACGCGTCGCGGTCGGTGAGGAGGGCGGCGTTCTCGGCTGCGCCTTCTCCGGAAACTGGACGACGCGCACCGTGACGCTGGTCGACGCCGAGATGCGCAAGATCGAGAAGCGCAGCGGTTTCCAGACGCTGGCGATCGACCTTTCGCGTATCGAGAAGATGGATACCGCCGGGGCCTGGGTGATCGACCGTCTGGTTAGCGCCTTCGAAAAGAAGGGTGTGGAAATCACGGTGCAGGGGCAAAGCGAGATTGCCTCGATCCTGCTCGGCGCCGTCGGTGACGCGGTTCGACGCGAACCTGATTCCGGCACCGCTAGGCCGCCGAATATCATCATTCGCGCGCTTGAGGCGGTTGGCCGGCGCGTCTATGAGATGCGTGACGATTTCCTGGCCGCGATGAACATACTGGGCGCCACGATACGCGGCTCGCAGATGAAGCTTGGCCGCGGCCATGCGGTCAATCCGGCGGCGATCTTCAACCAGATGGACCGCATGGGCGTCGGCGCCATCCCGGTGGTCGTGCTGATGTCGGCCATCGTCGGGGCGATCGTCGCTCAGCAAGGCGCCTATCAGCTCAGCTATTTCGGCGCCGATATCTTCGTCGTCGACCTGGTCGGCGTGCTGATCCTGCGCGAGCTCGGCGTGCTGATGACCGCGATCATGATCGCCGGCCGATCGGGCAGCGCCATTACGGCTGAAATCGGCTCGATGAAAATGCGCGAGGAGGTCGACGCGCTGAAGGTCATCGGGCTCAATCCAATCGGCGTGCTGGTGTTTCCGCGGCTGGTCGCGCTGGTGATCGCACTGCCTTGCCTGACGATCATCGCCAATTTCGCCGCACTTGGCGGCGGCATCGCGGCGGCATGGCTCTATTCCGACATCGCACCGGCCGCCTTCATCGACCGGCTGCGCGTCGCCATCGATCTCAGCACCATCTTTGCCGGGCTGATCAAGGCGCCGTTCATGGCCATGATCATCGGCACGATCGCCTCGGTCGAAGGCATGAAGGTTGGCGGCAGCGCCGAATCGCTGGGACAACACGTGACCGCTTCGGTGGTGAAGTCGATCTTCGTGGTCATCATCCTCGATGGGCTTTTCGCCATGTTCTATGCGGCGATCGAGTTCTGACATGGCGACGCAGGGCAGCACAAAGGCGACTGGGGTTGCGGAAAGGGCCGACGAAGACGAGATCGTGCTTTCCGCGCACGACATCACCGTGTCCTTCGGCGACAAGGTCATTCTCGACAGGTTGTCGCTCGATATCAGGCGCGGCGAGATCCTCGGCTTTGTCGGCGCCTCCGGTGCCGGCAAGTCGGTTCTCCTGCGCACCATCCTCGGCCTGGTACACAAGCAGTCGGGAACGATCAAGCTGTTCGGCGTCGATGTCGAAAAGGCGAGCGAGAGGGAGCGTCTTCGCATCGACATGCGCCTTGGCGTTCTCTTTCAGCACGGCGCGCTGTTTTCGGCGCTCACGGTTCTCGAAAACGTGCAGGTGCCGATGCGCGAATATCTCGATTTGCCGAAAAAGCTGATGGACGAGCTGGCGATGCTCAAGGTCGAACTGGTCGGGTTGCCGCCGGATGCGGCGCAGAAATTCCCGTCCGAGCTTTCCGGCGGCATGATCAAGCGTGCGGCGCTGGCGCGCGCACTGGCGCTCGACCCCGACATCGTGTTCCTGGACGAGCCGACATCCGGCCTCGATCCGATCAGCGCGGCTGAGTTCGACGAACTCGTCGTCAAGCTGCGCGATACCATGGATCTGACCGTGTACATGGTCACGCACGATCTCGACACGCTGTTCACCGCTTGTGATCGGGTGGCCGTGCTCGGCAACAAGAAAGTGCTGGTCGAAGGCACGATCGACGACATGCTCAGAAGCGAGGAACCCTGGGTGAAATCCTATTTTCGCGGAAAACGTGCGCGGCAACTTGATCTTGCGGCCCGCGCGTAGCCATAAGTGGATAAATGGAAACCAGAGCCAACTACGTCATTGTCGGCATTTTCACGCTAGCTGCGATCCTGGCAGCATTCGCGTTCGTCTATTGGACGGCCGCGATCGGCGAGAGGGGTGAGACGGCGATGCTGCGGGTGCGCATTCCGGGATCAGCTTCCGGTCTCGGCCGCGGCAGTTTCGTGCTGTTCAACGGCGTCAGGGTTGGGGATGTAAGGCGAGTCTATATTGACCTCGCCAATCCGACCGCCGCCATAGCCGAAGCCGAAATAGGCCGCACGACGCCGATCACCAAATCGACGCAGGCCGATATCGGCCTTGCTACCCTCACCGGTCAGGCCAATATCGAACTCAGGGGCGCCGACCTCAAGGAGGTCAACCTTCTCGACCAGGCGGATGCGGAAGGCCGCGTCGCCGAGATCGTCGCCAACCCGTCGGCGGTCACCAACCTGTTGCAGACGGCGCAGAACATCTTTACCCGCGCCGATACGGTTCTCACCCAGCTCGAAGGCTTCACCAGGGACGTTCGCGGGCCGCTGACGCAGACCGTCAACAATGTGCAGACCTTCTCCGACGCGCTGGCCAAGAACTCCGACGGCATCGACAAATTCCTCGCCAGCGTCAGTTCGCTGTCGGACGAATTGAGGGGCGTCTCGGGCAAGCTCGACGGTACGCTGAAGGCGGCGGAAGGGCTGCTCAACGCCGTCGACAAGGATCAGATCAGGAGCATCGTCGCCAATGTCGATACGGTGACCGAGAACCTGAAGGAAACCAGCAAGCAGTTCGACACGGTCGTCAGGAATGTCGACACCGCGGTGGGATCGATCAACGATTTCGCCCAACGGACGCAAGGCACGCTGGCCAAGGTCGACGGCGTTCTCGACGGCATCGACCCGGCACAGGTTCGCACCGCGCTGGCCAACATCCAGAAGGCCAGCGAAAACGCCAACGAGGCTGCCGCCGACGTCGCCAAGGTCACCAGCAAATTCGCCAACCGGGCCGACGATATCGACCAGACGATCAAGGACGCGCAGCAACTGGCGGAGCGTCTCAACGACGCTTCGGTGCGCGTCGACGGCATCCTCGCCAAGGTCGATACATTGCTCGGCTCAGGTCAGGCCGACGGCATGATAGCCGATGCCAGGAATACGCTGAGATCGTTCAAGCAGGTCGCCGACACGCTGAACGCCCGCCTCGGCACCATCACCGACAATCTGGCGCGATTCTCCGGCCAGGGCCTGCAGGACGTCGAAGCGCTGGTCCAGGACAGCCGCCGTTCGATCAGCCGCATCGAAGAGGCGGTGACGGATCTCAGCCGCAATCCGCAGCGGATCCTGTCAGGCGGCGAAGGCGAGGTCCGGCAATTTGACGGCAGGGCGCGGCGTTGACTTCGGCTTTCGCCCGCCCCAAGAACAGCAGGCAAGTGCACTGCGGAAGCGGATTGCTCATACGATTCGGGGACAACGGGGATCGCGTGTGAAGTCGGTGGTGCTTAAATTGGGCGGGCTCAAAGCGGGTGTGGCATTGCTTACGCTTTCGCTAGCCGGTTGCGCGTTTTTGCCGGGCGGCGGGCCGGCGCCCCTGGACACATTCGAACTGTCGGCGCCGCCGCTCGATGCGCGCGGCCGCAGCCGCCGCCAGATCCTCATTGCCCAACCCTCCGCGCTCAAGGCGCTGGACAGCCAGAACATCGTTATCAAACCGTCTGTGCGTTCGATCCAGTACCTCAAGGGCGCGCAATGGGCCGATCGGCTGCCGCTGATCGTGCAGGCGCGGCTGGCAGAGACATTCCAGCGCTCGGGCAGCTTCGCCGGTGTCGGCAAGCCGGGCGAGGGGCTGGCGATCGACTATCAGGTGATCGTCGAAGTCCGTTCCTTCGAAGTCCGGGTTGACGGCGGCGAACATGCCGAGGTCGAGCTGTTCGTGCGGATACTGAACGACCGCAATGGCGAGGTGCGCGCCTCGAAGAGCTTTACCGCGACCGCGCCCGTCTCCGGCGGCGGCAACCAGGCCTATGTCGGCGCGCTCGACCGCGCATTCGGCGATGCCGCCAAGGACATCGTCCGCTGGACCGATTCGGTGATCTGACACAGCCGGAACTGCCGGGCGCAGCTTAGGATCAAACTCAATCATCTGGCTGCCGCCAATGGCCGAGACGGGTGGGGAACTGCCGTCCGTTTCGACGACTGGAACGAGCAGGGAGCGCCAATTACCGACCTTCCCGGCGCTTCTCCAAAGCCGCCCTTCGCGCTACAGCTTTGAATCGACCCCCTTTCGGACGTAGACAGTGACTTGCATGAAGGTCTGATTTGGCTACGGCGAGCGGCTTTGTGGGCGATGGAAAGCCGCAACGTTCGCCTGCTTCGCCGCGGAGACGCTGCGTGTTCCGCCGGGGACATAGCGCCAGCAAGCAAGCTCCGGATCCGCTGCCTTGCCTCCCGCAGCGACGACGCCCAGAGCTCCAGCGTCTCGATCGAAACGCCCGTCATCCATGATCTCCGAATCATGGCGACCCATCGATTCAGCAACCAGAAAAGAACGCAGCTGCAACGCTAGGACGCGTCGGTGGAGAATTTGTGTATCGTAGTCGACTTCAGCGTTTCGCCCGGTTTCAGCACCGTCGTTGGAAATGACGGCTTGTTCGGCGAATCCGGGAAGTGCTGCGTCTCAAGGCAGAAGCCGTCGGTCTGGCGGTATTGCTGACCGGCCGCGCCGACGAGCGTCGAATCGAGGAAGTTGCCGCTGTAGAACTGGACGCCGGGCTCGGTGGTCGAGATCTCCATGATCCGGCCCGAGCGCGGCTCGTAGACTCGGGCGGCGAGCGAAAGTCCACCACCCGACCGGTTCAGCACGAAGTTGTGATCGTATCCGCGGCCATAGGCCATCTGTGGGTCGTTCGAGCGGATGCGTGCGCCGATCGGCGCCCCTTGGCGGAAGTCGAACGGCGTGGCGGTCACGGAGGCGAGCTGCCCGGTCGGGATCAAGGTCGCATCGACCGGCGTGTAGCGATCGGCGTTGATCGTGAGGATGTGATCGTCGATCCCACCCGTGCCGTCGCCGGCGAGATTGAAGTAGGAATGACTCGTGAGATTGACCACGGTTGGTTTGTCGGTCGTCGCCTCGTAGTCGATGCGCAGCTCGTTGTCGTTGGTGAGGCTATAGACGACCTGGACCGTGAGCGTGCCGGGATAGCCTTCCTCGCCATCCTTGCTCGTGTAGTTGAGCCGCGCTGCGGCGCCGCTGACGCTGCTCAGCGGTTCGACCGCCCAGACGACCTTGTCGAAGCCTTTCGTGCCGCCGTGCAGGCTGTTCGGCCCGTTATTGGCGGCGAGTTGGTATTGCGTGCCGTCGAGCGTGAACTTCGCGCCGCCGATGCGATTGCCGTAGCGCCCGATCAAGGCGCCGAAATAGGGGTTCATGGATTCGTAGTCGGCGAGTTCCTTGAAGCCGAGCACGACGTTGTCGAGCTTGCCCCAGCGATCGGGCACATTGATCGCCGTGATGATACCGCCATAGGCGATGAACTTGACGGACGCGCCCCTGTCGTTGGTGAGCGTGTAGAGATCGACGGCTTTGCCGTCCTGCGTGTTTCCGAATGGGGTCTTGTCCACAGAGCCAGCGCCGGCGCTCGTTCCCGTCAGCAGCACGCCCATGCCGAGCACGGCCGCGCCGAGCACTGACCTATGCCAGGTACGCGACCTGTTTGGTTCGATCGGCGTCATGGTTTCCTCCCTCGATAGGCCTCTTCGCCGGCGGCTTCTGACGAGCCGCCTGAAAGACCAATTCTAAACTCATCGGGCTATCAAGGTAAGCGCGTCCTGGTAGAGATTGTACAATAGCACCGTGCTTGAAAAGCGTGTGCCGGATACCGCCGGTCGCATCAGCTCATTGCCTGATCAAAATTGCCGTCGGTGCATGAATCGCAGGACGGGGAATCCGCCTGATTCCCGACTTCGATCTTGCTGCTAGTTGGTGTCGCAAAGCCACCCGATTGAGACGTAGAACGCGCCATGGCGGTGAAATCCGAGCCGATGCCCCGGCCGGCTCGGTTGCGCTATTTCCGGACCAACATCGAGGCGACCCTGTCGGTCGCCTCTCCTACTCGTTGGCCGAAGCGTCGCGTTTCTTGGGCCATTCCCGGCTGCGGCCGGTGAGGCGCCGCGCCCTGGACATATTCTCGACGGAAAAACGCCTCGAAGCGCCCGGGAACCGACCGATTGGGAACAATCTTACCTGTTTCAAGGTTGGAGATGCGCAAGGGACTGCTCTACGGAATCGTTGTCCAGATGAAACGCCATTTTCGGATTGTTTTGGGTGCCGTGGTCGGCCTCACATTGACACCTGCTCCGCTTCCCGCACTTTCGCGCGACGCCCAGCCGCGCGCCGCACCCCTCATTCTGGCCCAAACCCAGTCTCCCGAAGAGGAAGAACTGCTGCGCAGGAAGAAAAGAGAGGGGGCCAAACGCGACGAGCAGCGGGCTCCCCGGGCAGAAAGGCCGGCGCAGCGCGAGCGGGCCGAGCGGCCTGCGGCGCGGGAGCGCGAAGCCGTCAAACGGCGTACCGCCGAACCCGAGCCCGCGATCACCGAGGAGCGCCTGAAGAGGCGCAAGGAGCGCGAAGCCGTCAAACGGCGTGCCGCCGAACCCGACGCACCCGCGATCACCGAGGAGCGCGTGAAGCGGCGCAAGGAGCGCGAGGCCGCCAGACAGCGTGCCGCCGAACCCGAGCCCGCCATCACCGAGGAACGCCAGAAGAGGCGCAAGGACCGCGAAGCCGTCAAACGGCCTGCCGCCGAACCCGAGCCCGCGATCACCGAGGAACGCCAGAAGCGGCGTAAGGAGCGCGAAGTCGTCAAACGGCGTGCCGCCGAACCCGAGCCCGCGATCACCGAGGAACGTCTGAAGCGGCGCAAGGAGCGCGAAGCGGCGATGCGTCGTCCCGAAAACGCCGCCAGGCTCTTCGACAGCGCCAAGGAAAAGCCGGTGAGGCGCAAGCCGGGCAGCGCCGAGCCGGACCAGCCCGCTCGGGCCAGGGCCGAGCGGCTGCCCGAAAGCGACGCCGCGGCGCAGGCGCGAGCCTCGACAGATCCAGTGCAAATCGGCTCCGTCATCTCCGAGAAAGGCCGCCGGATCGAACGCCCGGGCAGGGAGCGTCCCGAGGTTCCGGAGGGCGCGGAACTCGTGCGCGAGGTTAACAACCGCTTCATCTTCCGGACCAACAACACCTATTTCATCGAGCGGCCCCGCGAGGAGCGCTTCATCATCGACGCGCGCGAGGTCTACTACGAGGAACTGCCGCGCAGCCAGCAGCGCGAGGTTGTGGTCCGTCCCGATGGGACGCGGATCGTCACGATCCGCAACCGCTGGGGAGACGTCGTCCGCCGCGTGAAGATCCTGCCCGACGATCGCGAGATCGTCCTCGTCTATGTCGAAGACGACTATTACGACGAGGTGCTGGAATGGCGCGATCCCGGCCTCGACCTGCCGCCGCTCGACCTCGACATTCCGGTTCGCGACTACATACTGGACGCGGAATGGGTTGAGGACCCCGAGGACTACTATACGTTCCTCGACCAGCCGCCGGTCGAGCAGGTGGAGCGCACCTACTCGCTTGACGAGGTCCGGCGTTCGGCGCGAATCCGCGACAAGGTCAGGCGCATCGATCTCGACATCATCAATTTCGAGTTCGGCTCGGCCCAGATCCCGGAGAGCGAGATCGGCAAGCTCGAAGGCGTCGCCGAGGCCATGCAGCGCCTGCTCAAGGAGAACCCGGGCGAGACCTTCCTGATCGAGGGCCACACCGATGCGGTCGGGGCGGAGGTGGCGAACCTGGCGCTGTCGGACCAGCGGGCCGAGGCGGTGGCGACCGCGCTGACCAACGTCTTCGACATCGCGCCCGAGAACATGGAGACGCAGGGCTATGGCGAGCAGTATTTGAAGGTTGAAACCCAGGAGCCCGAACGCGAGAACCGGCGCGTCGCGATCCGCCGCATCACGCCGCTGGTCGCACCCGTGGCGAGCTCCGAATAGGCCCCCACGCTTGTTTTGAGCCGGCTGGGCAGGTAGCGCCAGGCTCACCATTGCAAGCCCGCTCATATACCCCCGCGTATCGAGCGGGCCAAATAGGCGACACGCATCGAGCTCGGTCAAGATCCGCTTTCGCCACCTCTTGCGACATTGAGGTCGAAATCGAGTAACAAATGGATTGGGTCAAAGCGGTGAGTTCCACTGGAGGTCCCTATCTGGGAGAAAATTTGGGCCTGGAATGTCCGACTAGGGTCATGGGCGTGAATTCGGCAGGGTCGAACGAACTTCCGCAACGGGTCGAAAGCGGTCGCAGAGAGCCCTACATGAAGGTCTGCGGCCCCGGTTCCAAAAACCTCAGAACTTGTGTCGGATTGGTCAAGACCGGTTCGTCCTTGGGCATGGAACGACATCACAAGGATAAATGATATGCCCGGTACCGTACGCCTGCACCGCGTTCTGGCAACCAGCCCAGAAAAAGTCTATCGCGCATTCGTTGAGGCGGACGCGCTCGCGAAATGGCTACCGCCCAACGGCTTTACCTGCACGGTTTATCATCTGGAACCCAAAGTCGGCGGCACATTCAAAATGTCGTTCCGCAACTTCACAACGGACAAAAGCCATTCGTTTGGCGGCGAATATGTCGAGCTCGTTCCGGGCGAACGCCTGCGCTATACGGACAAGTTCGACGATCCTAACTTGTCCGGTGAGATGCAGGTGACGGTGATATTGAAGAAAGTATCAGTCGGCACGGAACTGGATATCACGCAGGCAGGTGTTCCGGACGCCATTCCAGCTGAGGCTTGTTATCTCGGTTGGCAGGAGTCGCTGCGAAACCTGGCAAGGCTCGTCGAACCGGAGATCAATCAATAGAGCATCATCCCCGAGGACGCGGGACGGCATGAACAAGGCGGGAAATTTTCCCGCCTTTTCGGTCACTATCGCCTGATCAATGCAGGCGGCCGCTGGCGTGTGCAAGCATCGTATAGACCTTGCCGGTGTCCGACGTCAGGTAGGTCTGCGCCATCATGTTGTCGCGGTCGTTGCGCGACACGTCCTTGAGCAGTTTTTCGAAATCGTCGCAGTAACGGTCGACGGCGGCGCGGAACTCCGCCTCCATCTGATATTTGCGACGGATCTCGTCGAAAGTCTGCTGACCCTTCAATGTGTAGAGACGCCGCGTGAACACGTCGCGCTCGCCGCGCCGGTAGCGGTCCCACAGCTCGATCGAGGCGTCGTGATCGATGGCGCGGGCGATGTCGACGGAAAGCGAGTTGAGCGACTCCACGACATGAAGCGGCGAGCGCTGGGCAGGGGCCGAGCGTGGCGCTTCCGAAGGTGCCGCGGGCTTGGCGCCCTCTTCGCGCGATGCCCCGGTCAAGAGATCGCGCACCCAGCCGCCCTGCGGCGTACGGCCATTGGGGTCGCGCTGGCGCGGCGCCGTCTCAGCCGGGCGTTCCAGGTCGAGCGTGCCGCGCAGTGCGGTGTCACCCGATGGCGCCTGCGGGCCAAGAGGCTCCGGTTGCGGGCCTGGAGGACGGCCCTGCGGCTCAGCGGCGCGCGCGGCAGGCGCTTGCGGCGCAGGACGCAGGTTGCGCGGCTCCGAGGAGTCGGTGTTGCGGCCCGATTTCGCAACGATATCCGAAAGTTCCTTCAGCGCGTTGATCTGCTCGGAAACGGCGCGGCGGATGGCCGTGGTCGATTCCTTTGCCTCTTCCGGCATCTCGATGACGCCCTTCTTGAGCTCGGCGCGGGTGAGGTCGAGCTCGCTCTTGATCGAGCCGGCGGTGCGCCGCATCTCCTCGGTCGCGTCGGCGAAGCGCTTCGTTGCCGAATCGACGACGTCGGAGATGGCGGTACGGATCTTGTCCGCCGACTCCAGCGTCTTGCCTTCGGCGTTCTGCAACGTCTGGCCGACCAGATCCTCGAACGAGCGCATGACCTTTTCGAGATCCTCCGACTTCTTGACCAGGCCGACGGCGAGGTCCTCCAGCGACGATTGCCTTTCCAGCGTGTGTTCGAGGTTGCTCTGGGCCGAGCTCAACAGATCCGAAGCACTGGACAGCAATCGGCTGTGCTCGTCGAACTTGGTGGCGATCGAGGCAACCTCGCGCAAGGTCGCGGATGACAGCTCGGTAAGCCGTGTCGTGTTCGAATCGACCAGGCGTGCCGAACTGGCGAAGGTCTGCGCGGCTTTCTCCGTCGTCGCCGCAAAGCTTTGCGTGCTGCCGGTCAGGCGTTCGTCGACCTGGCCGAGATTGGCCGCCGCCTGCTCGATCAACTGACCAAGCTGCGAGCTCGAGGTGCTCATACGGCCGATAAGATCGGCGACACTGTCGGCGAGCGTCGAGCGCGCGCCTTCGACGGCCGACAATGTTTCGGCCGTGCGGCTGGCGAGCGCATTGACGAGGGTGGCGTTTTCACTGCGCAGCTTCTCGGTGGCGCGTTCGGTCACCTCTTCCATGCTCTTTTGCAGTTCCGAGCCGCCCAGGGCGAAGCGCTCGACCAGCGGCCGTGCCGTTTCGTCGAGGATTTTCGAGATCTCGGCCGAACGTGCCGCAAGCATGGTGTTGAGCTCGCGGGTGTTGGTGCCGATGGTCTTCGCCGCGTCGTTGGTGCTCTGGCCGATATGCTGGCCGACCGCAGTGAAGGTTTCGGCGATCGAGTTGGCACGCGAAATAAGTTGCGCCTCAGCGGTCGAAACCTGCTCGTTGAGCTTCTGGCCTATCGTTTCGGTGGTGTAGACGAGACGGTTTTCGACGCCGGCAACCTGCTCCTCGACGCGAGCCGCCGCAGCCGCCGCGCTGGATGCCAGGCGCTCGTCGGCGCCGGCGAGCGCCTGCTCGATTTCACGGGCGTGGACGGCCAGTTCCTGACCGGTCTGCCTCGCACGTTCGGCAACCCGCTGCTCGGTGCTGGCAAACGCCCCGACGATGCTGTCGGCATGTTCTCCGATCGTCGACGTGCTGTCGGTGATGCGGGAAACCAGACGGTGATCCGCCTCGTCGAAGATACGGCCGATCTCGGATGCTCGGGCCGCCAGCGCCTCCGAACCTTCGGCGATGCGCGAGATCAGCTGCTGGTCGGCGGCATCGAAAATGCGGCCAAGGTCCGATGCCCGCGCTGCTAGCGCTTCGGCCGATTCGCCGATGCGCACGCCGAGCCGTTCGTCGGCGCCTTCGAAATTGCGCAGGATGTCGCCGGCGCGTGCCGCCAGCGACTGCGCCGTTTCGACCGCGCGGGCAACCAGCTTCTGGTCCGCCGCATCGAATGTACCGGCGATCTCGCTGGCGCGAGCGGCCAGCTGGTCGGCTGTTTCCTGGGCGCGCGTCAGCAAGGAGTTCGATGTGTCGTCGACACGGGCCATGATTGCGCTGGATGTATCCTCGGCGCGGGCAATGAGCGTGCTCGACGTGTCTTCGGCACGTGCGGCGAGGCGGCGGTCCGCCTCCTCGAAGGTGCGGGCGATATCCTCCGCCCTGGCGAGCAAGGCGGCCGAGGTCTGCTCGGCACGTTCGGCGATCTTGCGATCGGCGTCGCTGAACGCCGCGCCTGCCTGCTCATGCAGCGCGCTGGTGACTTCCATGACCTTTTCACGCAGCGCTCCCGCAACGAAGACGGCGCTCTTTTCGAGCACGCTGCGGACGTTGTCGACACCGGTCGACAGCGCGCGCTCCATGGTTGCGGCGCGCTCTTCAATGATGCCGGTCTGGCGGCTGAACGCCTGCTCGATCTTTTCGACGTCTGCGGCAATGGCGTCCGAGATATCGGTGCTTCTGGCGGCGATCTGGTCGATATGGCCGGACAGGGAACGGTCGACTTCCTTGCGCGTATCGGCGAGCTTGGAGAGATCGTCCTCCAGCGCACGGGTCAGCGCGTCGCGGCCTTCGCCCAGTTTGCCGACATGCCCGGCGATGATGTCGTCCACCTCGCTGCGGCTCGTCGCAATTTTCTGCAGGTCTGCTTCCAGCGCACGTCTGAGGATGTCGCGGCCCTCGGCCAGTTTCTCGACTT